>SLSZ01000013.1 GCA_007130125.1 Bacteroidales bacterium | reverse complement strand
TTCATTTGCCTCATTTAATAAAAAATTTTGTTGTTCGATCTGATCTTTCTGATTGGCAAGTAGTGTATTAGCTTTTTTCTTCTGAATAAAAAGCCTGATAATTATAAACAAAAATACAGCTATAATAATAAACCCCGCTATAAAGGAATATATAACAATTCTTTGTTTTTTTCTTTGTTCTTCACTTCTGGCAAGCTCAGCAATCCGAAGTTCTCTCTCCTTATTCAGGTTTTCAATTTCGAGCTCTTTTTTTTCTGCCTCATATTTTGTCTGCATTTCGATCAAAGCTCTTGCCCTCTCTTCATTATATAATACTTCGTTTAATTTTATATATTTTTCGGCAAAATTGATCGCCTCACCATAATTGCCAATATACTTATATACATCAGTCAAAACCCGGGCGGCTGAACGTTGAGTGGGTAATGAGCCTATTTCTTCTGCCATATCGTATGACAAATGGCCGTAATTAAACGATTTCTCAATATGCTCTTGCATTAAACTTATTGATTGCTCATCTTGTTTGTATTTGAGTGAATCTGCCAGGTGTAAGTGGGCAGAAGACATACTGCTGTATATTGAAGCCATTCCTCCCCGGTCCCCAATTTCTTTATCAATTTCAAGAGCTTCAGTTAAATGTTTAAGAGCCTCATTATAAAGGTCCATATCATTATATATGCTGCCAATATTTGATAACGCTGCAGAAATAGCTAATTTATCATCCAGTTTTTTTGAGAGACTCAAAGAGTTCTTAAAATAATCCAATGCTTCATCGTAATATTCTATTTTTGCTTTTACGTCCTCTTCATCATTTCCCATCTTATTGTATATTATCCCAATGTTATTATACAATCTAAGAAGATCCCTGTCGTTTTCAAGCTCTTCAAAAATCTCTAATGCATTTCTATAGTAATCAATTGCCAGATCATAGTTTTCCTGGTAATTATGAATCACTCCAATATTCAGATATGCTTTTCCCACACCCTCCAATTCCTCCAACTCCTCAAATATCCTTAAGCTTTCCATATAATTTTCTATAGCCATATCATATAGCCCTTGATGCCGGTATATAACACCAATATTTACATAAGCAGCTGCAACATTTTTTTGATTATCCAGCTTCCTGAATGCATCCAGGCTTTTCTCAAAATATTCAATTGCACGTTCATAATTACCTAATGCAAACTGGCAAATACCCAAGGGAGTGTAATTTGCAGCTGCTTCAGCTTGCATGTCAATAAATCCAAGCCATTCAATAGACTCATAAAAATACTCCTGTGCTTCAGTAAATTCGCCCCTGTTTTTCATATTATCCCCAATCAAATATAAAACCAAACCCTTGTTTTTAACAAAAGCTCTTATAAACGGGTCCATAACAACGTCATCTATATTGGCTGGAATATAGCTTTCGCACAGTGATTTTGCTTTTTCAGCATAAATAAACAGGGAGTCAATATTAATCCCCTCATATCCTTCAGCGATTTGAAGATATAAGTTTGTGCGGGTTGTGTCATGTATTGGATGATCAAGCTCTCTTTTCAGTGAATCGATATAAGTATTTTGAGACTCAAGCTCTGAAAAACAAAACATCAAACAGGTAGCTAAAACAATAATTTTAAATCTCTTCATTATATAAACAGTTAACACCGTGTCTTATTAATCAATATATAAATTTCTACGACAAAGATAGGGTTTTTTTATGTATAAAAATAAATATTGCACATATGGAGAGTTCTTAATTATTCAGCTTTACCTTTAAAGGTTTTTAATTTATAGGTAATATTACGTTTTTCCTGATATTTCAAAATATAGTTAAAACATTTTTCATTATTACCGATCAATTCCGGTGGGAAAACTCCTTTGTCAGTAAATTTACTTTGAAGGATAAGCTCTGCATTTGCTGTAGCCACAAAACCTGTCGTTCTGGCCATTGATGAGATGTTTTCCTTATTGTCGTACTCATCATAAAGGTCATATACTATCTTCTTATTAAGATTATCATGCTTTCCCTCAATTATTATACGCATAACTGTAAATTCGGGTTCATTAGGTTTAAGCTGCCAGTTTTTTATCAACATTTTACTTGTAAAATCTATTGGCCTTATCCCGGTATTGTTTATGGTAACAGGGTCGTGGTCAAGAAACCCTACGGATCTCAAAGCTTTAATCAATTCAATATGTCCGGGATACCTAAGAGTTTTTTCTTTCATATTGGGAATATTCTCAAGATTCTGCAAAAGGGAACGTAACCCGTCAGTAAAAAATGCTTCAAGAGTACCAACATTGTCGAAGAACATCAACTCAGGTTCACTCATTGCAGGCTTGATTATTAATTTGCCATTTTCTACAAATCTTGCCGGGCGGGTATATTCTTCAATCACATCAATAGGTGAAAAAGGTGCTTTATAATAAAAAGGGTATTCACGGATTTTTGGCAATCCCCCAACGTAGTATTCAAAATTTTCGATCTCCATTATTTCATTATAATATCCTGCTATAAGATTAGGCATACCCGGTGCAACACCACAGTCAACAATAGCAGTAACGCCCATTTCTACTGCACGATCATTAAGCTCGCTGAAGTCTTCGGGCATGAACGAAATGTCAACAATATCCCTCTGAGCTTCAATAACAGACTTTAATACATCATAACCCATAAAACCCGGAACAGCCGAAACAACAAGATCATAATCCTTTACAAGATCTTTAACAACATCTTGTGTCATTAACAAATTAATCTTGACAGTATTGATATTATGATTGGTTGATAATAAATCGAGTGAGTCCTGATCTATATCAACCGCAGTAACTTTATGACTTTTTGCCAGATCTATCGCTATTGCCTTACCAACCAAACCGGCACCCAAAACAATTATTTTTTTCGACATAGGATGTTTATTTTATATTTTAATAAGCTCTTGTATTCTTGCAAAAATAAGGTTTAAATTAAACATAATGTTTTATTAATTGCATCTTTTGAGTAATTCTAAAAATATTTTTATTATTACAGCCTTTTTTATTTGAACAAATCAGCCAATATAAGTAATTTTGCAATATGCAAATCAACCAACAAACCAACGCATATCTCAACAGGAAATTTGTTATTATAGCCATTTTTATGGTTACCGGTTTGTTATTTATATCCAGATTGTTTTTTCTGCAGATAGTTGATCCCTCTTATAAGTTACATGCCAACAGAAACGTGTTGCGGTATATTACAGATTACCCTGCCAGGGGGCTGATTTACGATCGCAACGGTGAGTTGCTAGTTTATAATGAGCCTTTTTATGACATAATGGTAATACCCGGCCAGGTAATGGATATTGACACAACAGAATTTTGCAATCTACTGGGTATTTCAGTTGAAGCATTTAAAAACAGAATCAATCGGGCAAAACAATACTCACTGCATAAGGGTACAGTTTTCATCCGTCAAATCCCAAAGGATTCCTATGCTTACATCCAGGAACAGCTTTATAAATTCCCGGGGTTTTATGTTCAACCACGGACATTACGCAATTACACTTACTCCTCAGCAGCCCACACTTTCGGATACGTTGGTGAAGCCAGCCAGCGCATAATTGATAATGACCCTCATTACAGGCCCGGTGATTATATTGGGATAAGTGGAATTGAAAAGTTTTATGAAGAGCAGTTAAGAGGAGAAAAGGGAGTAAAGATTAAGCTGGTAGATGTTTTAAGCCGTGAGATCGGGTCATACCAGGACGGCAGGTTTGACACTGCAGCAGTTGCCGGTGAAGACCTTTATACAACTCTCGACATTGGGCTACAGACTTATGGTGAAAAACTTATGCAAAACAAAGTCGGCAGCATAGTGGCTATTGAACCTTCTTCCGGAGAAATTCTGGCACTAATTTCGTCACCAAGCTATGATCCCAATCTGCTTGTTGGAAGGGTCAGAACCGAAAATTATCGGAAATTACAACGCGATACATTAAAACCCATTTTTAACAGGGCATTGATGGCTCAATACCCTCCGGGATCTGTGTTTAAAGTTGTAAACACACTCATTGGGCTTCACGAAGGAGTTGTTCAACCCAACACAAGATATTCTTGTCCGGGATACTATCAATCCAGGGGTATTACGGTGCGTTGTCGCTCCCACCCCAGCCCACTGGATCTTCTTGGCAGTATAAAATACAGTTGTAATACCTATTCCTCTATTTTGTTCAGAAACACAATAGATCAAAATAAGTTTGAAAGCATCCAGGAGTCTTTTACAAATTGGAGAAACCACGTTACAAGCTTTGGACTTGGCCAACTTTTCAACAACGATCTTCCATACGAAATGAGCGGATTAATAGCTGCACCCGATTATTATGATCTAATTTACGGATCTAATGGGTGGAGTTCATTAACTATATTATCACTGGGTATTGGACAGGGAGAACTTGGCACAACGCCTCTTCAGCTTGCTAATATTGCAACTACCATAGCCAACAGGGGATATTACACAACACCTCATGTTGTTAGAAGTATAGGCAACCCCAACAACACTAATACAAATTTTAACGAACAGCATCATACAAGTATTGATCAAGAGCATTTCGATGT
>SLSZ01000194.1 GCA_007130125.1 Bacteroidales bacterium | reverse complement strand
GTTACTGGTAACTGGTAACTGGTTATAGGTGACATAACTGATAACCGATTACCAATCACTTTTAACTTTTAGTTTTTAGTTTTTAGTTTTTAACTTTTAGTTTTTCACTTTTAGTTTTTAGTTTTTAACTTTTAACTTTTTCTCTTAGTTCCCTCAGTTCCCTTAGTTCTCTTAGTCTCTAAGCTCTCACGCTCTCCCTGCTCCCTGCTCCATGCCCCATGCTCCATGCCCCAACCTCTCTACACCAACCCCATCTTCCTCAGCATTTGCTCAAAATCTTCTTCAACAAATGGTTTTGTCAGGTATTCATCAAGGCCCATTGCTAAATATTTTTCCCTGTCACCTTCAAAAGCATTGGCACTAAGTCCTACAACCGGGGGCAGGTTTTTATCTTTCTTTTTCAACTCATTGGTAGCAGTAACGCCATCCATTACAGGCATTTGAATATCCATAAGAATAACATCGAACTTGCCGGGCTTATACATTTCGATAGCCTGCTGCCCGTTTTTTGCAAGTACTACTTCATGCCCCATTGATGCAAGCATTAGCTTAACAACCTTTTGGTTAACGGCTTTATCTTCTGCATATAGTATTTTCAGCATTTTTGGTGAAGTTTTTAACGGAGTCCTCTTTTCTTTATTAACGGCTATTTCGGACTTCGCTTTCCGGGCAGTGAATGTAAACCAGAATGTACTACCCTCTTTATATTTGCTGTACACTCCTATCTCTCCACCATGCAAATTAACCAACTCCTTACAAATTGAAAGACCAAGGCCGGTTCCCTCATATTTCCTTGTATCCTGCTCATCAACCTGGGCAAAAGGAGCAAAAAGTTTATCCTGCTTTTCAGGTGGAATACCTACACCGGTATCTATAACTTCTATCTTAATTACAATTTCATCAGAACCTTCCTGCCCGGCAATCAAACCGGCTTTAAGCGTCACTGATCCCTTTTTCGTAAACTTCACGGCATTTGACAACAGATTATTAATTATCTGTGTTAACCGTTTGATATCTGCACTTATTGTATCCGGCAAGTTTTTGTCGGCAACCACTTCAAATTTTAAATCTTTTTTATAACATATGCTATCGAATAAAACACGTGCGTTTTCAAACAAGCTTTCAAGCTTAAAGACAGTTGGTTTTAACTTAACTTTCCCTGCTTCAATTTTAGAGAAGTCAAGCACCTGGTCAATTATTTCGGTAAGATTTTCGCTTGAGCTTTTGAGAATTTTGACATATTCCTGCAACTGAGGGCTAAGTGGCTCTTTCTGCATGATTTCAATCAAACCAATTATTCCTGTAAGTGGGGTACGTATTTCATGGCTCATGTTTGCAAGGAAATTTTGCTTAAACCTGGCTGATTGTTTGGCAATAATTACTTCACTTTCCAACTTCTTTGATTTTTTATACTCTGTTGTATCACGCATAATCCCGAGTATTAAAGGCGGATTACCATTTTTAAGTACTGATGTATTAACTTCAACATCTTTAATTTTTCCAGTTTTAGTGACTATTTGAAACTCATATAAGCTAGGCACCTCAAGCCCTTTTTTTCTATATTCAACCCTTTGTTGAACAAGCTTCAGGGAGTCTTGCGTAAGGATATTATTTAAATCAAAATCTTTATCCGTAAGTTCGTCGTATGAATATTCGATAATTTCACAAAACTGTTTATTCACATACTGGAAATATTTTCCATTAAACAGGTAAATGCCATCAAAAGCATTTTCCGCCAAAAGCTTATATTTTTCTTCTGAAGCTTTGAGAGCCTCTTCGGCTTTTTTCTGCTCACCGACATCTACAACCACTCCTCGTACACCAGCCACCTTATTATTTTTTCTGATAGTACTTGAATAATCAATAACAGGTATTGTAGTACCATCTTTTGTAACTATCCGCCACTCATATTTGGATACATCATTAGTTGACAGAGACTCTTCAAACTCGTTGATTGCTTTTTCTCTATCTTGCGGGGCTACAATTGAAAAAATGTTTATCCCTTTTTCAAATTCTTTCTTTGAATAGCCTAATAATGAAAAAGCCCGCTCATTAGTATAAGTAACATATCCTTCCAGGTCTATTTCATAAACCATAAGTGGCAGCAGGTCTGCAAGATTTCTGAATCTTTCTTCGCTTTGTTGAAGCTCATTTGTACGGCTTTCAACGATTTGCTCCAGGCTCTTGTTTATTTCCTCCAACTCCGATTTTTTCTGGTTAAGCATTTTAGTCAGGATAAAATTTTTGCGGTTTGATACTTCCATATAGTATAAGCCAACTACTCCAATTATGTTGGCTGAAACGAAAAAAAAGTTGCCGGCAACAGCATTTAATGACTGCAAATTACCTGTCAGGGAAAGCATCAAATTAAACAAAGCCAAAACAACAAGACCGGCAATTGTTGCAAACAGGAACTGCAGCTTTATAAAAAAATAACCGGCAAAAAAAATCAATATCAATCCCATATAATAAACAAGGTCACCGGGATATCTCCAAATCATAAGTATAATTCCCAAACCGGCAATGATATATGCGGTAAATAACATATATTGCCATATATAAATAAATACTTTGGTAAACGAAAGAGCAATTATTAGTAACATAAATGGTATAACAATTCCAAACCTGATGATGGCAAAAAGCTTGAGATCATCATAATACACTATGGAATCAAGAAGTCCAAAAGCCCCATAAAGCAATGCAGATACTAACAATGCCAGCCGGCAAGTAACGAGTGAGTTTTTTAAAAAGTCCTTCTGATATTCTTTTTCCTCTATTTTTGGAAAAGTTAATGTAACCGGATTAAGCATCATAAACACAAATCAATTAAAACATTTTCACACAACACCTATAATTTCTAAATAGATTATAAGTAAAAAAACAAATCACAAATAAGTATCAATTTTTCAAATACAAAATTCAAAAAAGACGGTTCATTATTTTTTACTAAATGATGTTTTTTATACCGGTTTTAGATATTGAATTTTTGAAAATTATGATTTTTTTGATATCTGTTTTTTGCTATTTGATATGTAACTTCTAATTTAGAAATTTATACAATATTAAATTTTTGCAATATTTTTACAAAATCTTCTTCTTTCACGGGTTTAGTAAGATATTCATCCAAACCTTTAGCCATATATTTTTCTCTGTCGCCCTCAAATGCATTTGCGCTTAGTCCTATTACCGGTGGCAACTTTTGATCTTTCTTTTTCAACTCATTAGTAGCAGTAACGCCATCCATTACAGGCATTTGAATATCCATCAGAATTACATCAAACTTTCCGGGCTTATAAAGCTCCAGTGCCTCTAATCCGTTTTTGGCAAGTACTACTTCATGCCCCATAGATTGAAGCATCAGCTTTACCACTTTTTGGTTAACAATTTTATCTTCAACAAACAGTATTTTTATTTTTTTTGATCCCGACTTAACCGTTTTCTTCTTTTCCTTCTTTGCTTTGGTTTCTGATTTTGTTTCCTTTGCGGTGAATGTAAACCAGAACGTACTACCTTGTTTATATTTGCTGTATACTCCTATCTCACCACCAAGCATATTTACCAACTCCTTACAAATGGAAAGCCCAAGCCCGGTTCCTTCATAAGCCCTGGTATCCTGCTCATCAATTTGGGCAAAAGGAGTGAATAACTTTTCCTGCTTTTCGGGAGGAATGCCAACGCCGGTATCTATCACTTCTATTTTAATTACAATATCATCCGAATCTTCCTGCCGGGCAATCAAACCGGCTTTAAGTGTTACTGATCCTTTTTTCGTAAACTTTACCGCATTTGACAACATATTGTTGATTACCTGCGATAACCGCTTTATATCAGCACTTATTGTATCCGGTAAGTTTTTTTCAGTTATTATCTTAAATTTTAAGTCTTTTTTATAACATAAGCTGTCAAACAAAACACGTGCGTTTTCAAACAAGCTTTCAAGCTTAAAGACAGTTGGTCTTAACTCAACCTTACCTGCTTCAATTTTAGAGAAGTCAAGCACCTGGTCAATTATTTCGGTAAGGTTTTCACCCGAGCTTTTAAGTATCTTCACATACTCCTGCATCTCAGGGCTAAGGTCTGACTTTTGCATTATCTCAATCAACCCCATTATTCCTGTGAGTGGCGTTCTGATTTCATGGCTCATATTAGCCAGGAAGTTTTGTTTGAATTTTGCTGATTCTCTGGCGACTGCAACTTGTTTTTCCAGGTTTTCTTTAGCCAAATAATCGCTGCGGTCTTCAACAATCCCTATAGCTCCTTCAACTGTAGAATTATTTTTTATTATTGGTGAAAACAAAGCTCTTATAGGAGTTACTTTATCTGCAGTTACAGACTCATAATTTCCTTCATAAATAACAGAATCACCTGCAAGAACTTTATTTGCATAGTTTACAAGTTTTTTGTCTTTTAGCTTTGTTATGTTTAAACCAACTATTGCATCCCTTGACGAACCAATTATGGAAACAAATCGGTCATTACATTCAGTAATAAAGCCCTCTTCATCAAAGTGTAAAACACCTAATGGAGATTTTTCAAATATCAGGCGATACTTTTCTTCACTTCTGCGCAAAGCATTTTCTGCTTCTTTTCGTCTAATATTGGTTAACACTTGGGCAACAATTGAAGCAGCGGTACTTGCAAAAGC
>SLSZ01000123.1 GCA_007130125.1 Bacteroidales bacterium | reverse complement strand
CCTCCTCTAATTGGTAATTCATTATTCGTCCATATAATATTTATATTTCCCGGGATAATACCATCTTCTTTCATTTCATCTACAAAGTGACGATTTGTTGAATGTGATATTACAGAAAATGCATCCCATTGACTCATCTGCTCCAAAAGTGCTTTAACGGTCATCACATAACAATCAGAGCAGGCATATTTTTTTTAGATATAAGACTGGAACAGTTGGATTTTCCAGGAAAACTTCATAAAAATGTTCATAGTTATCAGTGTGTATTTTTGTTCCTGATAATTTATAGTTAGCTTTAAGTGTCTCATTAATCAATAATAAGCGATAGTTAAGTGTTTGTTTTTCCCTTTCAATTGTTTGTTTTTCTCTTTCAATAATATCTGGTACACTTTGTTGCACAACTCTCAGCTTAAAGCTGAGAAATATTGCAATAACCAGAGAAATTAGAAAAAGGATAAATGAAAGGTTGAATTTTATGTGTGAATTTAATATTTTTGATTTCATCAGTTCAAAATTTGGTTAAATAATTTATTACTACTACTGTAACTAAGCCCATTACTTAAGTGAAAATCGCTCAATTTGAGATAAAGTAGTTTTAAAACCTGACTCATATGATGCTTGAAATTTAAAAACGCATTCTTTTGTAAAGCAAAAATCTGTAATACACAAATCGAAACTTAAAAATAAAACTCTTTATTACCAATATTTTCAGCTTTGTTAGATGTAACCTGGATTATAAAAACTAATCCCAGGGAATTTCTGCTTCAAAGAGTTTATCAACATCGTCAACAGATGTAGCGACAATTTTTTTATTGTCATGAGTAACTTCAAAAGAAAATATGGGTCTGTCTAATTCAAGTTTCATCACAGGAGTGCCATCCCATTTCCAAATATGAATTTCGTCTGAGAAATCAGTATATTGGGGCATTTCTCCTTCCTTGTAATATTCAGAAACTGAAATACCGGCATAAAGTGCATAAATGAAATCATTTGTTGATTTTATGCGGTAATAATAGTTAATTAACTCATCACCCCGTTTTAGATTAGGATCTTTCAGTAGGATTTTTTCATTTTTTGAAGCATCAGTCATTTGCAGTTCGGTAAGCAATTTTTCAGTTTCAAAACAATATATTCTAAGCATTGGCAGCATGTGAAATACCGATGCGATTAGCTTGTCCTCTAAATTGACAGTTGTAAACTTTTGTTTGATCATAGGAAGCAAGTTTGAATTAACATTCTTTTCTGTCAAGGGAATCAATTCACCCCACTCAAACGTCTCACCGGTTTGAGTGCAAATAACAAAGTAATCCTTGGAAGCAGGACGTGGACTAGTGCTCATCGAAGAAAACAGATGATCGTTAATTTTAAAAAAATCCGTATCCATACGCGAAGATTCAGGTAACTCATATTGATCAACAACTTCTAAATCCAAACCTTCATTTGATAATTCTATTTTTGCAATTTTTACAGCATCAACGCTCTGATACAAAATTTTATCATTTCCATAATTCTTGAAATACGACCCAATATAAATCTCCTCATTAGGGCCCCTTCCCTGTCTGATAGCATTTCCCAAATAATTAAATCTATCTGTTGCAAAAACATGAAAAAATCTATCAGTCTTTGCATCCAACACAATTACAAAATCATTATGGACAACCATATCTACAGGCATTCCAAGTTTAGCTGGAATATTATATTCATCAAAATGAATCTTTTTAACAGACAGAAATTCAGTGTAATCCGTTTCCGTTTGCATGTTACAGCCATTGAAAAACAAATTAATCAAAGACAAAATGATAATAGATGTTATTCTCATAATTAATAATTTTAAAGTTTTTAAAAATATTGAAACATTTATGTTAGGTTGATTGATTTGTGAGTAATTTATGCGAATTTTTGAATATGTCTTTTTGTATTAAAAATTAATAAACAATTTTTGATTACTCACTTAACAACTATCAAAAATAGGCTTAATAGTTATCGCTAAGCACAAAGCTGGTGCTATAATAATCATATATTAGAAATATTTTCATGAATATTTATGTAATTAAACAGCTATATTATAACGTAAGCCTACTGTGCAATTCGGCAAAACATTAACTCTCGTTAGTCTAATAAAAGAACCGCATTTTCTATTTCTAACGGCTCAAACCAAACCACGTGTAAAATGCCTTACGGTTAAAGATAATCGTAAGGCATTTCTAACCCATTAGTATATTCGGGACTTAAGCCTACAATCTATCTTTCTCCTATAATATTAATCATCTTTAATAACATTGTTCCCTGTTACCAGAGGGCCAAGTAAACCGCATTCTTGTACCACATTCATAACGCGGTAAAGTATTATTGCTAAAATTTATGCAAGGAACTACAGATCCTACTCCAGCCATATAACTGGTATAACAATATTTAATAGTGCTGCCACCACCACCATCACCCGGGTCTTCTATTATAGTATCCTTTGCAAGAATAACATTATTCCCAATAATCCCAAGCCCAAACAATGCGAAAGTTAGTATCACTACGTTTTTTAAGATTTTCTTTTTCATAGCTTTATTTTTTTTTTATACTATGCTCCTTATTCGTGTAACGTTTTTTGTGGCAAGGATTTGAATATCAGTTGACAATTGACAGTTGACAAAAGTTTTAAAACAGATTGCTTGAAACTATCAACAATTAATTCTGTCAACTTCATTCAGAAACCAGCCTTGTTTATGTCTTTTTGAAACAGGGTGTTATTGAATCAGGAGCGGATTTTAAGTGTATTACCTGTTTCTGTTCAATATTTTTTTCTACATTTGTAACACCTCCTTCATAATTTTTTGGAAGAGGCCGGGGTGGGAAATATGCATCTTTCCAGGTGTTTTCCCGCCCCCTTTTTCTTCCAGATTAAACAGTATTATTATTATTCTTTATTTCATTTAAAGTTTTCTTCATAAAGCCACTAATATAATATTACCAACCTCATACTGCCGATTGCCGAATAAGACTGCCGACTTAAAGTTGTCAACTGCCTACTGTCAACTGTCAACTTGACGTTGAACTGACTGCCGACTGCCGACGGAGTTACACTAAAATCCACGGAAAAAGACTGTAAAAGCAAGCTTTGTAAACGACTCATAGGTTGGAATTTGGTTCAATAAATTAAGGTTAAACACATGACAAATATATCAAAAAAATATTCATTTGATCACCCCCATTATTTAACAATTTTTAACGTTTGGGGGTTGTGGGGTTTTTTGTAACACAATGTTGCACAAAGTTTTACACAAAGTTGCACTATGTTTATTTTTAACACTTTGTGAAATTTTGTGTATTAACTTCGTGCGACTTTGTGACCTGAACATTTCTGCGTTCAATTACTTGACTCTTGCATTAGCTGGTTTTCCAAAAACAACATATGTTCTTCAAAGAAATAGTTTTCTTTCAAAAAATCAAGTGGCAGGAAGAAGCGTATTGTCATATCGGCGTTGAGGATGAGGAGGTCGGCGGTGCTGTATGAGTATTCATCACCGTACATCTTCTCATCTGTCCAAATAATCTGTTTATTCGAGGGAATTTTATTCAACCTTAACAATAGAGTAATAAAACGTCGATTGGAATTATGTGAGATAATATGAAATTGATTTACATTGCCCAGGTGAACTATTATTTTTTCTATCAACTTATTATAGCAATCTGAGCATGCATCTTCTTTTAAATACAGAACCGGAATATCGTGTTCCTCAGGAACAATCCCGGTAAAGAGTTCGGGATTGTTCATTAGCAGATTTTCACCGGCTATTTTATAGTTATCCTTAAAATTTTGATTTAGTAAAGCCAAGCGGTGTGAAAGATTCTGCATTTCTTGTTCTTGTTGCTGTGCATTTTCTTGTGCACAGTTTTCCTTTAGAACCTTTATTTTAAAGCTGAGGAAAACTGAAGCGATAAAAAACACTAAAAAAAGTATAAAAGGAATATCAATTTTGAAAGGGGGATTGGATGATTTTTTCATTTTTAATTAGTTTAGTGTTAGTATTTTAAATTATTCTAAAAGTATGTTTAAAATTAATTATTAGTATACTTAAATAATAGCTAAACTTACAGATGAATGAATAGCGTAATAGTTAATATGATAATATTCTATTTGCTTTTTTAGAAGCAAACATTTTTTTGATTTTAACATCACTTTCTCATAAGCTCGTGAAAATTTTTAAAAGAAGGATTAGTAAGGCCTATCTTTACCCCATTTTTATCAAAGAGGTAAGAAATTCCTTTTACATTTTGTTGTCTGTGCAACTTGAAAAAATCAGGAGTAGTATAAGTAATGATGTAACTATCAAAACACCACTCTTTTAGTGCGTTTTTTACAGCCAAAGAGTCTTTTTTCGGTGCATCAATCAGAAAAAGTATATCGTGGTTTGGGCTATCTACATACGGTTTCAAATCTCTAATATACATATCACAAACAAAATCCATACCGCTAAAATAGCCACCATGAACATTAATATATGTTAAGAACTTCTTGTTATCATCATTAGCTAATCCATTTTCTAAGAATAATGAAAAGTCAAATGATTTATTTTTTTCTATTCATGATTGGGCAAAGAATAAAATTAATAAAATCGCTAAAGCTGAAAACATTTTAACTAATTTTATATTAATAT
>SLSZ01000164.1 GCA_007130125.1 Bacteroidales bacterium | reverse complement strand
TCAAATTTTAATTTAAAATTTCAGGTACTATTAAAGAACCTATTTTGCTGATGCCTTATAATTAAGATAATTTACTATTCCTGCACAGTTTATACACACAAAAGAATACTTTATTTTAAATTTAAAAGGCCAATGCGAAATTATAAAAAATACTCAAACAATGTACAATCTAAAATCAATTAAAAAATCCCTAAGCCCTTGTTTTGAGTATTGAATTGCAAAAATAATATTTTTTCTTAATTGTTATTTAATTAACAACTGCTTTTAAGTTTAAAAACATGGGTTTTTACTTAAAAACCATTTCATTTATTAATCATCTCAACTGTGATTCAACTCATTATACAAAAGCATTTTTAAATATGTTTAATTTTGTTAAAAAGTATTTTTTTTAGATTTGAAATTTTTCAATACAATACTTCTTTTATATATTAGTATTTTAAAATCAACTGCTAAACACAAAAAAAAAGAGAGTTTATGACTTTTTTAAAAGAATCAATTAAAAAGAATTTGTCGATTTTATTTATCAGTGTATTTGTAGTTGGAACTTTATTTGCATCATGCGATGGCCGTCCACCGGAAGAAAGGCCACCGGAAGATCCTTTACCAAGGGATGAACCGTTTGAGCCTGAAGAACCGGTTGAGCCGGTTGATCCTGAAGAACCAATTGATCAGGTTGACCCCGATGATCCAATTGAACCTTTTGATCCGGATGAGCCCGAAGAAACCCCGGAAGAAATTCCTCAAGATGAGTTTTAGAGTTTCAGCTTAAAAATTCAGTTATTAACAATTAAGCCTTGTAAGACTATCTCTTGCAAGGCTTAATTATTAAAATCCAACTATTTTTATAACTTTTAAAATACTACTTATGTGGTATTATCAATCATCATCATCATAATCCTCTCTGTCAACAGTAGACCATTGGTAATTATACAACCCATCTAACAGTCGTTTCTTTTTTTCTTCAGCAGACAAGCTTTCATATTTTTCTTTTTCTTCAAGGTATTTTTTGCGCTTTTCATCTTCAATTGCCTGAATTTGCTGCATGTAGTTTTTTTCTATCCGGTTATGTAGAAAGTTTGCAGCGACGGTTGGAAACAGTTCTAGAAGCAACTCTTCTTTTTCATTTTGAGCTAATTTCACTGCGCCCAATTCATCAAGTACAGGATTTTCAGGTTTTTGATAATCTTCAGGATTGTAGGGAGTTTCTTCACGATGGCCTGTAATTTTTTTCCTGAATTCAGGATCAATCGGCAATGGTGTTTTACCGTATATTCCTTTAACAAGGTTTACAAACTGGGTTGACTTCGATGTATAAAAAGGTTTTCCATTATTTTCATCAATAACACAATTTACTGCCTGCACGCCAACTATCTGACTGGTTGGTGTTACCAGGGGCGGACAACCTGCATCAACCCGAACACTCGGAATTATCTCCAATACCCTGGGCAATAAATCCTCGAGCTTCATTTGCTTCAACTGAGCAAGCATGTTGCTATACATACCTCCCGGAATTTCAGCTTTTCTAACATTTTCGGCTGGTGGCGGAAAGTTAAAATATGCTTCTATTTTTTGTGTGGTTTCAAGCAAATCCCTTTCCTTATGTTGTTTTGCGTACTCAATAGCCTGCTCGAATAAATCATCAATTTCTTTTGGTAGTTTATCTTTCGTGATATCAAATTCGCGAGGGAAAATTCTATATGTATCAAAAGGCTCAAGTTCTTTGCGTATATCTTTTAAAACATTGTTTATTTTAACAACTGCTTCCAGGTTAACATTTGTTTTTACGCCAAGTTTATCGCAAAACAGTTGGATAATTTCAAAGGCCGGCGCAGCAGGTCCGCCTGCAAAATTCATTATCGAAGTGTCAACTATATCAGCTCCATTAATAATAGCTGTAAGCACAGAGGCCAATCCGTAACCGGGAGTTGAGTGAGTGTGAAAATTAACAGGGATATCTGTTTGCTGTTTTATCAGATCTATTATAATTCCACTCTTGACAGGTGGGATAAGGCCTGCCATATCTTTAATAGTAACAATATCAGCACCCAACTTTTCTAGCTCCATTGCCTTCCTAACGAAGTATTCAATCGTAAATACTTTCCCTGGTAAACGCTTGCCCTGCAGAAAAGCTCTTACCCTGTCTCTCTTTCTGAATTTGGGATCTACAGTATAACAAACCGTGCAATCAGCCAGGCCTCCGTTTTCTTTGACATACTTAATGGTGGATTTTATGTTATTAGTATCATTCAGGGCATCAAAGATACGCATGATATCAATGCCCGACTTAACTGCATTTCTGTTAAAACCTTCTATGACCCTGTCAGGATAAGGATTATAGCCAAATAGGTTTCTCCCTCTCGAAAGAGCGGTTAATTTCGAAGAATCACCAATACATTCTTTGATTTTTTCGAGCCGCAACCATGGGTCTTCGTCAAGGTAGCGCATTACCGAATCCGGTACGGCACCGCCCCACACCTCCATGGCATAAAAGTTTGCCTCTTTAAACAATGGCAGCACCCTGTCAACCTGATCCTGAGTCATTCGCGTTGCAAATAGTGATTGCTGCCCGTCTCGTAAAGTTATATCTCTGATTTTTATCGTTTTATTCATAAAAGTTTAGTAATTATTATTTTTCGAAATCATACAAAGTTAATAAATTTTTTTAAGTTGTTAATTAAATAACAAAACAATTTTTGAGAACATTCTAAACAACCGAGCGAAGCAATCTCGTGAACACTTATTAGATAATAAATTTGTGAACGATATTCGAAATTCAACCGAGCGCAGCGAGCTCGTGAACACCTATTAAATTAAAAATATGTGAACAAATAAGTCCCAAATTCAAAAAACTCAGAGTATTATTGAACAACCACAGATTATCAGTTGTATAATTTATAATACTATCTATTACCGATTATAAAGATTTCACTTAGAAAGGAAACTCATCCTCTTCATGTTCCCGCGGTCCTTCCGACTCTTCAATTGGAATAGCTTCCTGGTGTTTACGGTGGCTTTCAACAAAAATAGCTTTATACGGCTCTGTAGGACATGCATACTCACATGCACCACAGCCTACACATAGTTCAGGAGTTACTTCGGGAAGAAACAAACCATTATATGGTACCATTTGGACTGCTTTTGTAGGGCAATGTTCTGAACAGGCACCACAGTCAGTCCTGTCGGCAACAACAATACAGCTTTCATACATAAACTTAGCAACTCCTATTTGCGTAACAGCTTTTTGTTCCTGCGTTAGTTCGGTTATAGCGCCTGTCGGGCAAACTTCGCTACACCTTACACAATCAAAATTGCAAAAGTTTCTGTGAAAATCCAGTTTTGGTTGCATAAATCCTTCCAGGCCATAATCAAATAAAGAAGGGACTATCACATTAGTTGGGCAAACGCTGACACATAAATAACATGCAATACATTTGCTTGTAAAGTGGTTATAGTTTAATGCGCCCGGAGGCAAAACAGGATGCGCAGTACCAGTTGGTATACTACCCGGGCCCGTTGCATTTTGCGCCAACAGTCTTTTTCCGCTAAGCATTGGAATTGCCAATGTAGCTGTTGCTAATGTTTTGATAAAATCACGTCTGTCATTCGCAGGTTTATTATCAACAGGCTCATCTTTAGCCTTTATCGCCTTATACCTGTTTTCATAATATATGCCATTATTAGGACAAGAAGCAAAACAATTAAAACAGCTTACACATCTGCTCTGGTCAATAGTATTATTTTTACTGTCAAGGCACTCTGCCTTACATACAATCTCACACTTCATACATTTTGTACAAGCTTCTTCCTGGAAGCCTATTTTGTATACCGATACATTTGAAAAGATACCTAAAGCAGAACCTACCGGACAAATTGTGTTACAAAACAATCGTCCTCGCCAAGCTGACATAATAATTATTGTCATAAAAATAAATAAAGAAACCAACACCACATAAAACGGCACGGCCTTGATCTCCAAAGGATTTAACGTATAAATGTAGGCTTTCTCAAGCAATACATTAAGGCCGTTGTTTATTGCAAAGAACAGGGGTTGAAAAAAAGTTACCGATATTTTCCCAAAATTACTGTATGGATCGAGCAGGTTGATAAGAAACAAGCTGCCGAAAAACCAGAACAGCAATGTTGCTGCCAGTACACCATATCTTAAAAACTTGTTTGAAAATCTGCTATAATTGAATTTGCGATTTTTCCGGGATTTAAACCTTTTTGAAATGTTTATAATTATATCCTGCAATGTACCTAAAGGACATAATGAAGAACAGTAAACTCTACCAAAAACTAATGTCAAAAGTATAACAAACAAAAAGCCCAACCCTGAAACAGTAAAGAATAATGCAAAGAATCTTAGTAAAGACGGGAAAAACTGTAGACGCAGAAAAGTTTTGGAGATGCTATCAGTAAACGTATTGCTTATATCAAGAAAAAGAATGAGTATAGATACAAATACTATTAAAGATACAATAATACGCAGTTTTCTTAAATGGTAAAGTTTCATTATTATTTTTTTTAACGGCAATAGTTTGATTGATATTGTTCTAAAAAAGTTAACTTCGCAAATAACTATGAATATTTATTAGTAAATCAATAGTTTAACGGTGCTACGGTCGCGCCCCGCGTGGGCGCGTGGATTGAAACGCCG
>SLSZ01000126.1 GCA_007130125.1 Bacteroidales bacterium | reverse complement strand
CTGGGGTTTTATTGGAATTTGGGGTTCTATTGTTATAGGTTTGCTTGCGGGTATAGCAATAGGTCAGTCAACCGAGTATTTTACCGCTTCTGCTTACAAACCTACACGCAAAATTGCAGAATCCAGCAAAACCGGCCATGCAACGGTTATAATTAGTGGTGTTGGTACAGGGTTGATTTCTGCAGCAGTTCCTTTAGGAATAATCGTGATAGCTATTACATTAGCTTTTTCTTTTGCTACAGGATTTGACTATTCTACGGCTAGCCTTAATTATGGCTTATATGGTATTGGTATTGCTGCAGTAGGTCTGCTTTCTACTCTGGGTATTACTCTTGCTACAGATGCTTATGGTCCAATTGCTGATAATGCCGGTGGTAATGCCGAAATGTGTGGATTAGGAGAGGATGTACGTGCAAGAACCGATGCTCTCGATGCACTTGGAAATACCACAGCTGCTACCGGTAAAGGATTTGCTATTGGTAGCGCTGCTCTTACTGCCCTTGCACTACTGGCATCTTATTTTGAAGAAATAAGAATGATGTTTGTTAAGTTTTTGGATAAACCACAGGAGCTTATTAATAATACTCCTGCTATTGAAGCTGAATTTATTGATTTTGTGCATCACTTTAACATTCATCTTATGAACCCACATGTTATAGTTGGTATTTTATTGGGTGTTATGTCTGTATTTTTGTTTAGTGGTTTGACAATGAATGCTGTTGGACGTGCTGCTCAGAAAATGGTTAATGAAGTTCGCCGTCAGCTGAAAAACATCCCTGGAATTATGGAAGGGAAAACCGAACCGGACTATGCAAGATGTGTAGAAATATCAACTAAGGGAGCACAACGCGAAATGCTTGTTCCATCTTTGGTTGCAATATTTATACCTGTAATTGTTGGGCTTATATTTGGTGTTGCCGGTGTTGCCGGGCTACTGATAGGTACAATCTCCAGTGGATTTGCCCTTGCTATCTTTATGGCAAATGCAGGTGGAGCATGGGATAATGCTAAAAAATATATAGAAGAAGGCAACTATGGCGGAAAGGGCTCTGATGCTCACAATGCTTCTATAACAGGCGATACCGTTGGTGATCCTTTTAAAGATACATCAGGTCCAAGCTTGAATATTCTTATCAAACTTATGGTAATGGCATCAGTAGTTACTGTTGGAGTTGCAGTTACTTATAGTATTTTGTAATACTTTTTTTATTTTAAAATAATAAGGTGTACCTTTAAACTTAGTTTTAAAGTACACCTTTTATTATATTAAAATTGCCTGTAAATTATGGTAAGAAAGACAGATTTTCTTGTAATAGGTTCGGGAATTGCCGGATTATATTATGCACTAAAAGTTGCTGATCACGGCAAGGTTACTGTATTAACCAAAGCAGCTGTTAATGAAACAACAACCAAGTATGCCCAGGGTGGTATTGCCGCTGTTGTACGCTCTCCCGACAGTGTGGAAAAACATGTTGCTGATACTATGAAGTGTGGCAATGGCCTGGGTGATGAGGAAATTGTCAGAATGGTTGTTAGCGAAGGGCCTGCATGTATCAATGATCTTATAGATATAGGAACGAAATTTGATAAAGATCCAACCGGCAAATATGACCTCGGTAGAGAAGGAGGTCATTCGGAATACCGTGTATTGCATTATAAAGACAGTACCGGCGAAGAAATTATCCGCGCCCTCGTTAAGGCAGTTCAAAGTCACCCGAATATAGAAATTCTTGAAAAACAGTTTGTTGTTGAGATAATCACGCAACACCATTTAGGGAAAAAAATAACAAGAAACACGCCTGATATAGAATGTTATGGAGCTTATGTATTAAATCCGGCTACGAGGCAAATTAATACTTACTTGTCAAAGGTTGTTATAATGGCTACAGGTGGTGCAGGCATGGCTTATCAAACAACGACTAATCCGGGTATTGCTACCGGTGACGGCATAGCTATGGTTTATCGGGCAAAGGGTGTTATTGAAAATATGGAGTTTGTTCAGTTTCATCCAACTTCATTGTATAATCCCATGGAGAACCCATCGTTTTTGATAACAGAAGCTTTAAGAGGATTTGGTGCTGTGTTGAAAAACTCCGGCGAAGAGGAGTTTATGAATAAATATGATGACCGGGGCTCCCTGGCACCGCGAGATGTTGTGGCGAGAGCTATAGACAATGAGATGAAGCTTTCAGGGGAAGATCATGTTTGTCTTGATTGCCGGCATATTGACAGCACCGCGTTAAAAAGAAGTTTCCCGAATATTTATCGAAAGTGTCGTTCGTTGGGGATTGATATTACAAAAGATATGATACCGGTTGTTCCTGCGGCTCATTATATATGTGGTGGAATAAAAACGGATGAACATGGTTGCAGTACAATAAAAAGGTTATATGCAGCAGGAGAGACTGCTTATACAGGTATGCACGGTGCAAACAGGATGGCTTCAAATTCATTGCTTGAAGCTGTTGTCTTCGCCAAAAGGGCTGCCGAACATTCAGGTTCAAAGGTTCAGAATTACAAATATTGCGAAAGTGTGCCTTTGTGGGATACTGAAGGGACAGTTCTTAATGAAGAAATGGTGCTCGTTACCCAAAGCCTTAAAGAAGTTCAGGGTATAATGAGTAATTATGTGGGGATTGTCAGATCAAATCTTCGTCTGAAACGTGCTCTTAAAAGGCTAAATCTTATATACAGGGAAACAGAAGACTTGTATAAAAAGTCCATACTTTCTCCAAAATTGTGTGAGTTGAGAAACATAATAAATGTGGCATACCTTATAATAAAAATGGCAATGGATCGCAAAGAAAGCCAGGGGCTTCATTATTCGCTTGATTACCCTGCAAAAAGGGAGAAAACGTAGCCTTTGAAATGCCCAAGCCAGGTTTGCATCCAACGATCAAATTAAATTAATATTAAAAGAAATAATATATGGCATTAGTAAAAACAATAAGAGGTTTTACACCTGCATTTGGCGAAGGCTGCTATTTAGCTGAAAATGCCACTGTTGTTGGTGATGTGGTTATGGGTGAATACTGTAGTGTTTGGTTTAATGCAGTTGTTAGGGGCGACGTTCACTCTGTGAGAATAGGAAATAAGGTTAACATTCAGGATGGTGCTGTAATTCATTGTACATATAAAACTGCTCCTACCAATATAGGTAATAACGTTAGTATTGCTCATAATGCAATTGTTCATGGTTGCAATATCGGCGATAACGTATTAATCGGCATGAATGCTGTTATTATGGATAATGCTAAGATTGGAAGTAATGTAATAATTGCTGCAGGCAGCATAGTGCTGGAGAATACCGAGGTAGAGGAAGGTAGTGTATACGGTGGTGTGCCTGCAAAAAAAATCAAAACAATCAGCAGTGAACACATTGAAAATTTGCTGGAAAGGATTTCCAACAATTATGTGAAATATGCGGGATGGTATAAAGAGTAAATTTTAAAACACAAATTACAAATACCAACCTCAAACTGCCCCGAAATCCCTCACCAACCCATCAACCGCTCAACTATTAATTACCCTCAACGTCTAAACACACTAACCCATCATCCTATATATACACCCATCACATCTGATTAGCCTTCACTATAATAAATCATCTTTTATTAACTCTAGGCTAATGAGAGGTCATTATATTTTCAACATCTTCTATAGTTTTCGGGATCGGTTTGCCCAGCACATGGTATCCGTCTTTTGTTACCTGGATGTCATCTTCAATGCGAATACCTCCAAAGCCAATGTATGATTTTACTTTGTCATAGTTGATAAAGTCACTGAATTTTTTCTGGCTTTCCCATTGCTGAATCAGTTGTGGGATAAAATAAATTCCGGGTTCTACAGTAAGAACAAACCCTTGTTGTAGTTCTCTTCCAAGACGCAAATTCCCGATACCGAATATTTCGGATCTTTTTATTTTATTGTCATAACCGACAAGATCTTCACCCAGATCTTCCATGTCGTGAACATCCAGTCCCATCATATGTCCAAGTCCGTGTGGCATAAAAAGTGCATATGCACCTTGCTCAACGGCTTGTTTTATATTTCCCTTCATAAGACCCAGGTCGTTTAATCCCGAAGCAATAACTTCAGCGGCCAGCATATGTATTTCTAGGAATGTTTTCCCCGGCCTAATAGCTTGTATTGCTTTTATTTGGGAGTCGAGTACAATTTGGTAGATATCTTTTTGTACAGGTGAGAATTTACCTCCCACCGGTGTTGTCCTTGTATGGTCTGTGCCGTAGTGCAATGGTGATTCGCATCCTGCATCAACAAGAAGCAAATCTCCTTTTTCAAGCTTATTGCTGTGATCGTGATTGTGAAGTGTCTCGCCATGTTTTGAAAGAATGATTGGGAAGGAGGCCATTGTGCCGAAGGATAAGGCTATCCCTTCAATAACTCCGGCTATTTCTCTTTCATAGACACCCGGCTTTGCCATTTTCATAACTGTTATATGCATAAGGTATGCCGTATCCATAGCTTTTTCCAGCTCAGCAATTTCCTGCTCTTCCTTGACAGATCTTAAGCTTATGACACCTTTTATGAGCTCTGCAGAGGCTTTTTCTTTTAGCCGGGCAATGGGTATCTCCAGCAGTTCATTTAATAAGATCTTATTTTCCCCCTTATATGGAGGCAGGTAATGTATAGGCCGGTTTTTCTTTACGGCATCTTTAATCCTTGCAGACAGGTCTTTAGCCGGAAAAGTTTTGTTAACACCTACTTTTTCACCATTTTCTTTTAAAGTCGGTTGCGGCCCCATCCAGATTATATCATCAAGAGTTACATCATCACCAAATAAAATATCTTCATCATTGTTAACATCTATAATCCCTGCCAAACCAGGAAGATCCAGGCCAAAGAAATAAAGAAAAGAGCTGTCCTGCCTGAATCTATAATTATTTGCAGCATAATTCATAGGTGAATAGTCATTGCCTAATAGCAGAATTATACCATCTTTTACTTTTTCTTTTAAGTTTTTGCGTCTTTTGATATAGGTGTTTTTGTCAAACATATTTTTTTGTTTTTAGTTTTATACTTTTTGCCCTAAAGTGATTATAAAAATATTCAAAACTTTGTAAAATACAATTTAAAACATATATTTGTTGAAATTTTTTTATTCTATATATGCAAAAGTCTCATTTTTTTTTTAAATAACAGTCAATCAATAAATTTATTTCCACATTCAATTTTAACAAAAAGCTATGGGCGATAAACGGATAAGAATTACAACGGTTAGCCAAAAGTACATAATGGCTTTGGCAGGCATATTTTTAATGCTGTTTTTGGTGGTCCATTTGAGTATTAACTTATTGATGGTGGTGGGAGATGACGGCAAGCTGTTCGGGCAAGCTGTTCAGTTTATGTTAACCAACCCATTAATAAAAATTACGGAGTATGTTTTGTTTGGTGGCTTTATAGTTCACATTTTGCTTGGAGTGATTTTGTGGGCTGTTAATAACCGGGCCAGGCCTGTAAAGTACTCAAAATCTTTGAAAACAGAAAATTCGATGTTTTCAAAATATATGATACACACCGGGGTTATCATTTTGATTTTTCTGTTTATTCACTTTTTCCACTTTTTCTTTGTAAAAGCAGGTATTGTACCTATTCCTGAAGTTGCAGAGGGTGACAAGCATGACTTTTTTTCTATGGCAGTAGTGACTTTTCAAAACCCTTTGTATTCGTTTATATACCTGGTTTCTTTTGTGTTTTTGGGTTTTCATTTAAAGCATGCTTTTCAGTCAGCTTTTCAATCGTTAGGGTTAAATCACAATAAGTATACACCTGCAATTAAATTTATAGGGACATTATATGCTATTGTTATTTCAGTTGGTTTCGCAATTATTCCAATATATTTTTACTTTTTTTATTAATTAATAATTATCAACACGGAAAGTATTAAGCCATGATAAAACTTGATTCAAAAATACCATCCGGCCCTTTAAGTGAGAAATGGGAAAAATACAAAACCGGTTTAAAGTTGGTTAGTCCGGCAAATCGCAAGAAATTAGATGTTATTGTTGTTGGAACAGGCTTAGCTGGTGCATCTGCTGCGAGTTCACTTGGTGAATTAGGCTATAATGTTAAGGTTTTTTGCTTCCAGGATACACCTCGCAGGGCGCATTCCGTGGCGGCACAGGGGGGAATTAATGCTGCCAAAAATTATAAAAATGATGGGGACAGCATCTACCGGTTATTTCTGGATACTATAAAAGGGGGCGATTATCGGGCGCGGGAAGCAAATGTATACCGTGCTGCAGAAGTTAGCAACCAGGTTATTGACCATTATACGGCACTTGGTGTTCCTTTTGCCCATGACTATGGTGGAATGCTTGACACACGTTCTTTTGGTGGTGTTCAGGTTTCGAGGACTTTTTATGCCAAAGGCCAGACCGGCCAGCAATGTTTGCTTGGAACGTATTCATCTTTAAGCAGGCAGGTAAACAAAGGAACCGTTACGATGTATTCAAGAAAGGAAATGGTAGATCTGGTTATTATTGACGGCAAGGCTCGTGGTATAATATCCCGCAATCTGGTTACCGGGGAGCTTGAACGTTATTCGGCACATGCAGTAGTTCTTGCAACAGGCGGTTATGGAACAGTTTTTTATCTTTCAACGCTGGCTTTGGGTTCAAATCCTATGGCTGCATGGGTGTCGCATAAAAAAGGTGCATTATTTGCTAATCCAAGCTTTATACAGATACATCCTACCAGTGTCCCGGTACTTAATGAGTACCAGTCCAAACTGACACTCATGTCAGAATCACTACGAAATGACGGTAGGGTATGGGTGCCCAAACAGAAAAATGATAAACGCCATCCAAATGAAATACCGGAAGAAGAACGAGATTATTACCTCGAACGGCAGTATCCTGCATATGGGAATCTTGTGCCCAGGGATGTAGGGTCAAGAGCTGCTAAAGAAAGATGTGACGCAGGATATGGGGTAGGAGATACAGGACTTGCTGTTTATCTTGATTTCAAAGATGCTATTAAAAAACAAGGTAAAAAAGCAATAGAGAATAAGTATGGCAACTTATTTGAGATGTATGAAAAGATATCAGGGATAATCCCATATGATGAGCCTATGAGAATTTATCCTGCAGGTCATTACACTATGGGAGGTTTATGGGTAGATTATAATCTGATGACAACCATTCCCGGCTTATATGCAATTGGAGAATCCAACTTCTCTGATCATGGCGCTAACCGGCTTGGAGCTAACTCTCTAATGCAGTGCTCCGGCGACGGGTACTTTATTTTACCTTATACAATTGCTGATTACCTTGCTGATGATATTGCAACATCAAAGATCCCTACTGACACACCTGAGTTTGAAAAAGCCGAAAAAGCTGTTAATGAACGTATTGAACGGCTTGTTAATATTAAAGGCAATGAAACAGCAACATCGTATCACCGGAAACTGGGTAAAATTTTGTGGGACTATTGTGGTATGATAAGAAATGAAGAGGGTATTAAGAAGGGGGCAAAACTTCTGAAAGAGCTTGAAGAAGATTTTTACAAAAACCTGATAATACCCGGTACAGGTGCTGAGTTAAATCAGGAACTTGAGAAAGCTCTCAGGGTAGAAACTTTCTTTGAAATCGGCCAATTAATGTGCCAGGATGCTTTGAACCGCAAAGAATCTTGTGGGGCGCATTTTAGAGAAGAATCCCAAACAGAAACCGGAGAAACATTGCGTAAAGATGAGGAATATGCCTATGTTGCAGCATGGGAGTTTAAAGGAGAAGGTAAAGAGCATGAGCTTCATAAGGAGCCACTGAATTTTGAATTTGTTGAATTGAAACAAAGAAGCTATAAATAGTAAATAACAAACTCAAGCAGACTTTAATCACTGTTTTTATAAATATTTGTTTGAAAGAAATTAGTTATATTCAAAGTGCATATTAAATCTTTAAGATATGAAGGTTACACTAAAAATATGGCGGCAAAAAAATGCAAAGGCGAAAGGGCGTTTTGTAAAATATAAGCTGGAAAACGTATCACCGGAGATGTCTTTTCTGGAGATGCTTGATTATTTGAATGAACAACTTATAAAGAGCGGAGAGGATCCTGTTGTTTTCGACCATGACTGCCGTGAAGGTATTTGTGGGGCATGCGGTTTATATATAAACGGAAGGCCCCATGGCCCTGAAAAGAGAACAACCACTTGTGAGTTGCACATGCGATCCTTTAAGGATGGAGGCACTATTGTAATAGAACCTTGGCGTTCAAAAGCTTTCCCGGTTATAAAAGATCTTATGGTAGACCGTACAGCTTTGGATGAAATTATAAGGTCCGGAGGGTATATTAGTGTTAATACAGGCTCGGCTCCTGAGGCCAATTCGATACCTGTTGGTAAGCATTTGTCGGATAAAGCTTTTGATGCTGCTGAGTGTATTGGCTGTGGAGCATGTGTTGCTGCATGCAAAAACTCATCGGCTATGTTGTTCGTTGCTGCCAAAGTATCACAAATGGCTTTTCTGCCTCACGGTAAACCTGAAGCTGCCGATAGGGTGCAAAGTATGGTTAAAAAAGCTGATGTGCTTGGCTTTGGAGGATGCTCAAACACCTATAGTTGCGAACATGATTGCCCAAAAGGGATACCGGTTGAATTTATCGCAAAAATGAATCGTGAGTTTTTTAAAGCAAAAGTTTGCAAACAAAAAGTCGAATAAATTGTTAATAAATAAGCATATTAATTATAAATAAATCAAAAAATCATATAAAAAGACAGAAAGCTATAATTAATATCTAAATATTTTATACTTTTGTTATGAAAAACGTTTTTTTTGAAACTAAATAAATTAAAACTATGGCTGCACAAAAACTTGATGCAAGAAAACTTGAAGATGCTGCAAGTAAATTGCGTGCTATCGCGCATCCAATGCGTATAGCTATTATTGAAATGCTTGACAAAAACAAGCAAATGAATGTAACTTCGATTTATGAGAAGTTGAAAATTGAGCAAGCTTCGGCTTCGCATCACTTGAATATCCTTAAAAACAAAGGTGTTTTGCAAAGCAGAAGAAGTGGAAAAAACACTTTCTATTCCTTAAAGGATAATGCATTAAAAAGTATTGTTGATTGTATAGAGAAATGCAATCAGTAAGCTAGAAAAGGCTCAATTTTTTTATTTAAAAGGAGAGGTTGTTAATAACTTTTTTTGTTATTAATAACCCCTCTTTTTTTATATCTAAATGAAGTTTTTTAATCAAATTAATAGGCACCGAAGGGGTAAAATCTTATACCAATTGTTATCGAAGGCTTTATTTTGTCTTGAAAAAAGAAGGTTTCGCGGGTGTTGTAGGCCTGGTATGTTATATCATAAGACTCCATTCTTCCTTCATTGTGTTTGTAAAATGCCTTATAATCAGTGATATAACATAACTTAGCATTTAGTATTACAGCTAAAAACCTTTCCGGGAAGTAAGCCAACTGTGTTTCCAAATGATATCCCCTTCCTTCTATACCCGTGTAATATATATCATCGCTTCGAAAAACAAATGGAAAATCTTCAGATCTTTTTTCGAAAACGGGCTGTTTTTTATGGTTGAAAGTTGAATAACCAAAACCTGCATCCAGAAACATTGGGTTGCCATAATGTTTTATCCTGGTTCTGAACAAATAGGATAATTCATGACCCACGTAATGTGTGCCCATAAATTTATCTATTGTAAAGTAATAATTTATAGATGACAGCCTTGTTAAGTTATAACTCAAAGAAATTGACCAAAACAAGTCATATTTGCTGTCATAAACATAATTAGCCCTTTCAACCTCAGCATCAGTGTTTTCATATGCAACCAGGATGTTTGGATAAAGGTATTCATTTGTGCTTGTGAACCCCGGGCCTATTTTGAAAGAAAAATTGTTGAATAATTTAAGGAAGTTTCTTGATCTGGTTTTTTGTGTTTCATGCGGGCTAGGCTCATATCTGGATGTAAAACTTTTTATATTAGTGTCATCTTCAATTATGTTATAGTTATCCCAAAAGTTCTGCTGGTATCAATGGGGCTATCCATAAATATGTCCCTGTATTTTGCAGTTCTGCTATATGGAATAGGTGAAGCATCATGCAGGTTGGCCTCAGAAACAGCATAAACAGCATTAAACAAAAATGTTTCTTCGGTTTTCAGATTGATAAAATATATGTTTATATTGTAATTGTTCAGGTAATAAACATCGTCAAGCTTGGTGTAATTAACATTTGCCGTGGAGAATACTCTGAAAAACGAACCTGTTAAAACACTGTCAACAGATTCAAAATATATATTAGCGTAGGCATGGTCGTTTTCATTAATTAAAAGCCGTCCTTTTGCATCTGCTTCAATGTGTTCAAAGTTTATGTAAAAATGCATTTCATCTCTGAATGATATTTTATTCTCAAATGAATATTCAAAAAGGCAAAAAATCTTGGATTAAAAAAATACGTTTTTTGTTTTACATAATCTGCCAGATAGGTGTTGAAAACTCCTGCGTAGAATTTTATACTGTCTTCATAATTAGGCGTTCCGGCAAATTTTCTGAATTTAAGGATTTCTATTTGTGAGTCCATACCTGATCTTTCGTATGAGCTTTTATATGTATCTGTAAAAGCTTCTCCCATGTATACTACAGAGTCTTCTTTATATAAAGTTTGCCTGTAAAAACCTTTATAGCGTGATCCATCATCGGGGTAATTATCAGGAATACTTTTAAATGCTTTTTCGAGCATCTCATTTACAAAATCGGCTTCTACAATTATTTCAGGCAGTACTGCTTTTTCTGGTTGCAGGGAAAATATATTTGACTTAGAATCAGCTATAGTTGCATGTCTGCTAATGTATCCGACAAAAGATACAGATACCTCGACAGGAAAGTCTTTGTGTTCAGGAATAATATACCTGAAATAGCCTTCTTTATTTGTTACGGTTCCGTATCCGGTGTTCTTAATAACTACATGGGCAAAAGGTAACGGTTCATGAGTTTGTTTGTCGAGTACATACCCTTGAATAACATTGCTTTGGCTAAACGAAGCAGTTATGAGAAAAAAGGACATACAAAAAAAGCAAAAAACATTTACTTTTATGCGAGCAAGTTGCAGAAATGTTGTTCTAAAAGCTTTTACAACAATTTTATTGTTGGATACCACCGAGGCATTCGATTCAAATAAACTCATATGGCTAAGGATTTATTAACCCTGCAAAAAAGAGGTTTAATTGGAGTAATGGTTTTAATATTAGTTGAATTACTTAATAGCAATTGACAAATTCCGTGCCAAAACATGTTGTTTGTTTAAATTTATAACATACAAACCCGGAAGCATTTAGTTAAACTCTCTTTGGCTAACAAGGGTTCCTTCATCATCAAAAACCATGAGCATCAATCTGTTTCCTCTTTCATCCCATATCATCCATCTTCCGGTACGTTTTCCATTTTTATAGTTTCCTGTTTGTTTTTTATTACCGTTTTGGTAATATGATGTAAAGCTACCCTCCGGGCGATTATTTTTAAACTCTTGCTTTCTGGCTATAACGCCCCTGTCACAATAAAATTCCCACATGCCTTCTTTTTGTCCTTCTTTATATATTCCTTCCTCCATCAAATTACCATTTTCGTACCATTGTTTCCATTCGCCTTCCAGGAACCCATCATTGTAATAACCGGTATATCTTAAATTTCCGTTTTCATACCAATGCTGGGCCTGTCCATTGCGCACATCATTTTCATAATTGATAACATACTTTTTTTGGCCGTTTTCAAACCATCCTTCCCATACCTCATCCATTTTACCCATGTTGAATGTGCCCCGGTCTTTCATTTGGCCGTTCTCATACCAGCTTACCCAGACGCCGTTTTCACGGTTATCTTTGAAATGCCCTTCGTGGCTTTTGGCTCCCGATTCATACCAGGTTTTCCATAATCCTGAACGGCTTCCTTGGTCCAGATTTCCTTTACGTAACTTTTTTCCAGAAGAGTAAAAATAAGTCCATTCTCCATGTTGGATACCATTGTCAAAATCACCTTTGCTGGCTATGTTTCCATTTTCATAGTAAAAGATCCATTTGCCTTCTTGCAGGTCATCAAAAAGGTTCCCCTCCATTTCGGGGTTGCCATTCTCATAATACCATGTTGCGTAACCGTGAAGCTTGTTTTCTTTATAAGAGCCTTCAAATTTAACATTCCCGTTTTCAAAAAATCTTTTGCTTTCCCCATTTTTTTTACCATTAACATATTCTGACTTTTCTTTTAGCTCACCGTTTTCATGATAAAACTTCCATTCTCCATCCATCAAACCGTCTTTTATATAACCTTTCTTTTCAAGTTTTCCATTAGGATGCCAGCCCCTTGACAACCCTTCTTCATGCTGGATTTCCGACCATTTGGTCCCATCTTCATACCAGTATTCCCACATGCCGGTTTTTTCATCTTTCTCATAACTGCCTTTTGACCAAATAGCTCCCGATTCATACCTGTAAGTCCACTCGCCGGTTTTTAAATCGTTGACAAGTACACCTTTTTCCCTGGTATTACCGTTAGGATAAAAAACTTTTGCTTCACCAGTATCGTAGTTAAAATGCCTTTCAAGGGTTCCGTATGATGTGTAAAACTTCCAAAGCTCTATACGTGAGTTATCCTGGTATTTCCCTTCAGCCTTTTTTTCGCCATTCACATGATAATACTTCCAAACTCCTTCTTTCCCGGATTCCTTCCAAAGCCCTGTTTGTTTAACTATACCATTTTCATAATATTTTCTGTAAACATTATTGTCAAAATCATAGTCAAAAAATTTCAATGTATCGTTTTTATAATACTCCCATATTCCGGTTTTTTGGCCGTAATCATAATTGCCTGTTTTGCGCAGCTTACTGCTTTGGTCGGAATAATGCCATTTGCCGTGCTTTTTTCCATCGATTGTATCTCCTTGTCCTTCTAATTGTTGGTATTGACTGTCAAACGGAAAATCTTTAGCTGACAATGGTTCAAAAGAAAAAACTAATAAAAGAGATAAAATCCAAAAAACTATTTTATGAATCATTATTTTCATCTGCATAAATTATAGTTACTAAACTGTTTTACAATTGTCTACACACTCAAACGTTTAATCTCGGGTGCTTCTAACCCGGTGGAACTCACATTCTTTATTGTTATCTTCGGTCACGAGATTGCTATCGCTAAGTTCATATTTTTTTGTGAACGTTCAGTTAGTTAGGGTTTCATATATTGAATCTTTTTTAAAAGAGTAACTAAACTGCATAAAAGATATAGTAAAAAACGAATTCAAAAATTTAGTAAAAGTAATATTTCTTAAAATTAACGAAGTTGTATCAGATTAATTATCTCTTTCAATGGTGAAATTAATCAGTTTTTCCAGAGAAGTACGTGATTCAGATTCAGGTAAAGTGTATAAAGTTTTTAAGGCTTCATCTTTAAAATAGTTCATTTTCATATTTGTATATTCAATACCTCCGCTTTTATTTACGAGGTTAATCAGGGTATTTACCTTTTCGGGGTTATAGTTATGTTTTTTAACGATATTGATAATTTTTCTTTTTTGTTTATATCCTGTGTTGTTGAGGCAATATATTAGCGGTAATGTCATTTTTTGTTCTTTTATGTCCATGCCGGAGGGTTTTCCGGCTTTAGACTTTCTGTTGAAGTCAAGCAAGTCATCTTTCATTTGAAAAGCAATACCAATATTTAACCCGATCTGATGCAATTTATATATTGTTTCCTTGCTTGCATTGGCTGAAGCGGCACCGCTGGTAAGGCAGGTTGCTATAAGGGATGCTGTTTTTTTTGTAATAATTTCAAAATATATATCTTCTGCAATATCAAGGCTTCTGGCTTTTTCTATTTGCAGGAGTTCACCTTCGCTCATTTCTCTGACCGAGTTGGAGACAATTTTTAACAGGTCATAATCATCGTTATCCAAAGCCAAAAGCATACCTCTTGAAAGAAGGTAATCACCAATAAGCACTGAAATTTTATTTTTCCATAGAGCATTAAGAGAGAAGAACCCTCTTCTTTCGTTTGAGTCATCAACCACATCATCATGAATGAGTGTAGCAGTATGTAATAACTCAATTAGAGAAGCTGCCCTGTAGGTTTTTTCTGTAATTCCGCCACACATATTTGCAGAGAAAAACACAAACATTGGACGTATTTGTTTCCCTTTTCTTTTAACGATGTACCTGGTAATAATGTTTAACAGGGGTACTTTGCTTTTCATGGAGTTTCTGAATCTTTTTTCAAACTCCTTCATTTCTGATTTTACAGGGTGTTTTATTTCATTTAATTTCATTGGACAAACTGATGAGTATTGGCTTCAAAAATAGTCATTTTCAACGGTATTAAAGTTATATTAAATTCTAAAAAACAGAACAAAAATCTATTCAATAATAACTGTATTTCGACTTATTCCTGAGGCAAAAAACAGGCCAATTGCCTCATTTGATATGTTGCCTTTGATGTTTGCCGGAGGTGTATCAATGGGGCTCCAGCTGTAATGGGATTCGTTTAGCACTCCTGTGAAAAACAATAATGCATCATGAGGTATTGAATGGGTATCAACTCTTACTGTATCACCTTTCTGAATATTGTAATCATATATCCAATGTTCAATTTTGAAACCCATAATGTAAGCTCCGTCAAATAGTTCATCGTCTATAAAGAGCACTTTATCAATAGTATCAGTAACGTGTTGGCCATTCTTATAAACATGCCACATATAATTATCACCTTTGCCCTCAGGTTCTTGTCCGTAGAGCAAAATTATGTATTGTTCCCGCTGGGGGTTCCATACATAACCAAGAGAGTCTATTACAGGAACACGCTTCATGGTAGATTGGGCCGAATATGTTTCTCCCCCAAATTTAATATTGAGGTTGTATGTGCGGCCAATAATCCCATAAACATCTGTGCCGGTTTTATATATTCCCGGATCATATTCTTCAAGCTGAAAAACATTACCAAAATCATCAGTTATTGTAACGTCAGCTCCTGAGGCTCTTTCTGCCGGCTTTTGAGAGAAGTAAGGGGCTGTTTTTGAAAGTTTAACTATGTGTGCTGTAGTGTCAGTTGTTATCATACCTTCAACGACCAGTTGTTCCTGATCTTGTTCTTTCAGAATAAGATCAATTTCTTCAATGCATGAAGAAAGGCTTGAAGCTATTAAAAGAAAGATGAAAAAGTTTATTAATTTCATTGGTACACCTAATTTTACTTGTGTTAAGTTGTTGAACAGTACATTGATTAATACAATTATTTTAATTTTAATGACATTTTATCTTTTTGATTATCTGTTTGATCATTATCCGTAGCATATTTAAATTATTAATTTTCTAAATAAATATTATTTATTAAAACCCCAAGATAAAATCCCAAATTCAAAATAAACCACGAACTCAAAACAACTCAACCTCTCAGTGCATCATGCTATATGGCTTATTCTGCCTGCCTTCCTGTAGTTCTTGGTATGCGCTCAATGTTTTTTAGAAATTAAAATTATAAGAAACTGCCGGAATAATTCCAAACATATACATTTTGTATGCTTGTGTTTCATCCGGGTTATCATCTTTTTGCTCAAAATAGTATGAAAAAACGTTCTTGCGATAATAAGCATTATATACTGATATATTCCAACTTCCTTGCCAGTTTCTGTTTGGCCTTGTTCTTGTTTTTATATTCAATGCCAGATCGAGTCGGTGGTAATCTGGCAATCTTTTGGAATTTCTGCCTGAATAAACCGGCAAAACCATTCCATCATATTCAAATCTTCCTGTCGGTAAATTTACCGGCCTGCCAGTATTATAAACCCAGTTGGCAGACAGGTTCAAGCGTTCGCTATAATCATACGACAATACAATTGCAATATCATGTGGGCGGTCATAAGGGGTAGGGTATGGTTTGCCATCATTTATTGCCGGGATTTTTCTCCTGGTAACGGAATATGTATAACTGATCCATCCTGTGAAGTTGCCTTTGGTTTTATTAAACATAAATTCAATACCGTAAGACCAAGCTTTGCCGGTTCTCAGTTCACCTTCAAGTTTGGGATTTAGAAGCAACTCGGCGTGATCGCGAAAGTCTATCTGGTTTTTAATGTCTTTGTAATAAAGCTCCAGGGAGCTTTCAAACATGTTATCATAGAAATTTCTGAAATATCCTATTGTCCACTGATCTGCTATCTGAGGCTTTATATTTGGGCTGCTTGGAAACCAAATGTCTAGTGGGGTTGCCGAAGTTGAGTTGGTTGCCTGATGAAGATATTGGCGAGTGCGGTTATAGTTGGCTTTTAAGCTCTGTTTGCCATCAATTTGGTATACCATGCTTATCCTTGGTTCAAAACCTTGATAATCATTAAAGATTTCACCACTGGCATAATAAGTAGTATCTACAATCTGGTATTCTTCATTAAAGGAATAAAGCGTGCCTTCTCCAATATTTTGAAAGAGTGAATAACGTAATCCATATTCAATAGTAAAATTTGAGAACAATTGTTGCTCATTTGATATATACAGGGCATGTTGCAAAGCATTAGTGTTTGGCATCCTGTACTCCGAAATAATTGCATCTT
>SLSZ01000088.1 GCA_007130125.1 Bacteroidales bacterium | reverse complement strand
TACAATATGGCCATTTTGGAAAACTTTTATGACAATAATTCCAACCAGATTTACAACAATACAAGCCTCCAGAAGTAACATGGAGTGTATAGGGAAAATACCATTCACCCCCACCACCACCGTCACCAGGATCTTCTATTAGAGAATCTTTAGCATACATTACATTATTCCCAATAATCCCCAGTCCAAACATTGCAAAAGTAAGAATCGCTACATTTTTTAAAATTGTTTTTCTCATGATCTGTAAATTTTAGTTAATAAATATGCTCCTTATTCGTGTAACGTTTTTTGGGGCAAGTATCTTTGAGTTGACAGTTGACAATTGACAGTTGACAACTTTAAGTCAGCAGTTTACAGTCGGCAGTCAGCAGTCGGCAGTTTGCGTAGCAGTGTTATTGCCATTTGTTCTGAAAATTGGCTGCCTGTGCTGATTTTGTCAAGTCTAGCAATTTCATTCAGAAACCAGCCTTGTTTATGTCTTTTTGAAACAGGATGTTATTGAATCAGGAGCGGATTTTAAGTATATTCCCTGTTTCTGTTCAATATTTTTTTCTACATTTGTAACACCTCCTTCATAATTTTTTGGAAGAGGCCGGGGTGGAAAATGTGATAGTCTTGTCTTGATCTTTCCCGCCCCCTTTTTCTTCCGGTTAAACATTCCGAATTATATTGCCGCTTTTCAGCTCAAAACTGCTGTGCAGGCTTGATTATAAAAGCATTATCATTGAAATATAACTATTATTTACGTCTGTTATCAATCATACGAAAAAAATATGTTGCAATTAAAATTATTTAACAAAGGAAAAGATTATTTTTTTTACAAAATTTTTCTTAAAAAATTTTGACAATATTTTTTTACTAAGATATGTGGCATAACTGATAGTTTTAGGCATTAGGTTTTTTTAGCCACAAAACCTGGAATTCCTTTGTTTTGTTTGAAAGCCCTGATAAGCAGTCCTGCTTTAAAAATAAACAGTTTTCCTCCTGCTATTTTGTAATTATATTTAAAGGTTTGCTTTAGCAAGTCCATTCGGTATGAAAGTATATAGAAATGGACTCATTTTTAATAATTCTAATAACTTTAGTGTTTTTGTTTTACATAACAATATCAATCAATATATCTTAAACAGCGCACGGATCTTCCAATCGTTTTATTATGTGCGTGGCGTACTATAGTATTATAGCTATAGCTTAGTAAACGAAACCAAGCACCATTACCGCAACGGCTTTCGGTAGAGGTCCACCAATTCGACTTATAACCCACCTCTCTGTAAAATGATCCATTAGTACGACAAGCAGATAATGGAAGAGCTGAAAAACCATATATATCCGAACCATTTCCGTTTGTGCCATAATAGGATTTCCAACCGGAAACACCTTTCAACATATAACCCTCATTAGTACCTTTGTTCCATGTAATACCTTGCCAGTTTCTTGCTTCTTCCTCTTCAGCATAAAGGAAGTGTTTTTCACAGTCTTTGTTCCCGACATCCTCGCAAATGTGTCTTTCAAGCGTAGTCCAGTCATCATGGCTTGGGATGTGCCAGCCCTCTGGGCATATGCCCTGCACTGCTTCCTCCGTTTCACCACACATGAGCTGGTTCCACTGATACAGTCCCCCATATTTTTCGCAATAATTATTTAAGTTGATATAGCAATATTTTTTAATATCGTTGCAGTTTGTTCCCTGGTCTATTCCACTTTGTATTTGTCTGCCAACATTCAGGTTCTCTGCAAACCAGCATTGATTGCCAATCTTTACTGTTGCGTAGTATTGTCCTGCATAATATATTTTATCACCACAAACAAAAGGCTTTTTAAACTTGACATCCTTAATGAAATCGTTTAAATCCGGAATGATGCCGTTGTCTTCATAACCTATGGTAAAAGCATCGTCAAATGTCTGGATTTGTTTAGCAAAATCATTACTTAATAGTTTGAATATGCTATGAAGCATACCGTCAATATTAAATATAACAAAATAATCTTCATCTATCCATTCTATATCTTCAAGAGACCGCTTTGAACCTATTCGCAGATTAATAAAACCTGACGTGATTATTTGGTACACGTGTGTTTCAGTGAATACAACCTCTCCTTCTATGCTGTTTTTTACTATTAATATGTCAACTTTTATATTATCATTTAATACTGACTTTTCGGGATCTTCAAGAATTAACTTATGCTTAAAACTTGCGGATTTTTGACCATAAGCACCGTAAAGGTTTATGGTCAATAAAACAAACAAGAAGAATAGTTTCATTTTTACCTGTTTTAAATAATTGTTTATGTATTGTGATAACTTTAGATTGTAAAAGGCTTTAAATCAAACACGAATATAATCGGATTATCATTTTTATCTATTTTATTATAGAGTTTAATAATTTCGGGATTATTGGTTTTATAGTTTTTCCATTCCTTACCTGTCATTATTTTTTTTGTTTTATTAATGTTATCTAAAAACTTATACGCATCCATAACAAAATAAACTTGATTATTTAAATAATAATAGGATAAAAACTCATCAATTACCGAAGAAAAGGTAAGTCCTTCAAAAATAACATCATCAATAATCCTTTCAATTACAATTGCCTTTTGGCTTTCTTTTGAATATATTACCATATAATAATTATCTTGGTGTGCAAAAGTAAAATACACATTACTTTTATTCTCGAAAAATCCGAAAATTTGATAGGCATAATTTGATTTTTCTAAAGCCATAATATATTCTCTGTAATCATTGAAAGGTTGTTCGAAAAAAGTTTTCGGTATTTTATGCTTTCCAAAATCAACAAAATATCTGGGTTTAATATTAAAGGAATTTTTTGAAACATCCACATTATGAATATAATAATCGAATGCATTCAAAAACCTCAAGGAGTCTGCATAAACAAAAAAGTTTGTTTTATCAAAAACATGCATGTATCTATCATGATTTTCTCCTATTGAAAAATGGCTGTCTTGCATAACAAACTCATCGTTATACATAAAAAGTCTTTTGTTGAATTCATTCCTTTGGTTTCCAATATAAACTATTATATTGGAATTCCAGCAAATAAAGGATTGACCGAACATACCAATAAAATATTCATCTATAAAGGTGCCATTAATATCATAATCTATTATTTTTTGTTGTGTTCTATCCAATATTCTGATTCTGTCATTACATTGCAGAACCTTTAGTCGAGATACATATTCTCCCGGTCCTTTGCCTTTTTTGCCAATATTGTGTAGAAAGCTGCCACTTTTATCATAAAGGCCAATATCTTCTCCAATTACCAAAAAATATTTTTTATCCGGTAATAAATCCCACATTCGACCAATAGTGCTTTCAGGATGGTTTTCCAACTTTATTATTCTATTTAACGAAAAAATTTCCGAACGTTTGATGTTGAGTATGTTGGTTAAGTCAATTTTTATATTCTCGGGTACACTTGTATCTTTTTGCTTATTCTGACAAGCAAATATTACTAATACAAAAATTGCTAAATAATAATGTTTATATTTCATTGCTATATATTTTAAAGAAGGGTGTGAAAGAAATACACCCTTCTTGTATATTTGATTAATTAATTATTTTGCTTTTTATTAGTTACTCGCATAAATTTGGATTACAAGGGAAAAGATAAGTAGCACAAAAATTTGCTCCAGGACAGCAGCACCCACCTTGTCCAGGGCCAAGCCCAACGTAATCTCTATTATTGCTGCCGATACCCCCGCCATCACCCGGGTCTTCTATTATAGTATCCTTGGCAAGAATAACATTATTCCCAATAATTCCCAGCCCAAACAATGCGAAAGTTAGTATCGCTACGTTTTTTAAGATTTTCTTTTTCATAGCTTTTAATTTTTTATTTAATACTATGCTCCTTATTCGTGTAACGTTTTTTGGGGCAAGTGTCTTTGAGTTGACAGTTGACAATTGACAGTTGACAAAAGTTTTAAAACAGATTGCCTGGAACTATCAATAATGAACTCTGTCAACTTCATTCAGAGACCAGCCTTGTTTATGTCTTTTTTAAACCGGGTGTTATTGAATCAGGAGCGGTATTTTTAAGTATTTCACCGGTTTCTGTTCAATTTTTATTTCCTACATTTGCAACACCTCCTTCATAATTTATTGGAAGAGGCCGGGGTGGGAAATGTTCATCTTCGTAGGTGCTTTCCCGCCCCCTTTTTCTTCCGGGTTAAACAATATTATAATTATTCTTTATTGTATTTCAAGTTTTACATAAAAACACTGATATGATATAACCAACCTCACACTGCCGACTGAATGTTGTCAACTGCCTACTGTCAACTGTCAACTTAACATTGAACTGACTGCCGACTTAAAGTTGTCAACTGTCAACTGTCAACTGTCAACTTGATATTCGCTGACTGCCGACTGCTGACTGCCGACTGCTGACTGCCACCTGAGCTACAAGAAAATCCACGGAAAAAGACTGTAAAAGCAAGCTTAGTAAACGACTCATAGGTTGGAATTTGGTTCAACAAATTAAGGCTAAATACATAACAAATATATCAAAAAATATTCATTTGATCACCCCCCCATTATTTAACATTTTTTAACGTTTGGAGGGGTGTGGGGTTTTTTGTAACACAATGTTACACAAAGTTGATACACAAAGTTGCACTATGTTTTTATTTAACACTTTGTGAAACTTCGTGTAT
>SLSZ01000040.1 GCA_007130125.1 Bacteroidales bacterium | reverse complement strand
TCCAGGTTCTTTGCTTGCTTTATAAATGCTTTGCCCTCATTATTATCACCTCTATTTCTATTGTCTTCGATGGATCGAAAATACCTAATTGTATTACAATAAATATGTCCTTTCTTTTGTAATGAGTTGATAAACTCTTCATCACTAATGCGAATGAACATAAAATAATTCTTTTGCATAATAAAGAAGTGGATTTTAGCCTTATGAAATGTTCATCAGTCTATTCTTTTTCCAATTTTCCCCAATTATTCCTGAATTCATCACTATTTAGGGATGATAAATCAATTATACCCCTTGTGGTATATTGTTTGACCCTGACTCTTGCTTCTGATGGTGTGCAAACATAATAATCAGGCATTGCCATCTTATCACCATTTAAATTAACGAATATGTAGAAACAATCATCCCTTACCTGGTCAAGCATAATTGGGAAACCAACATTTTTCTTTTTGTAGATAGATTTGACCTGAATCGCAATTCTTTTATCTTCCTTTTCGGCAAACAAATCAACGGCTTTAGCATTACCAATAGTCATACCCACAGACCAACCTCTTCGGTAAAGTTCCGCAGCAACAAAATATTCTCCTGACAGACCTGTGCTATTACGTGGAATTTCTGGCATAAGTTTTCTATTAACATTATAATAATACTAAAGCATTATAATACAATACTTTTCCTGAAAAATCTCTTTTCTTGAAGTAAAAAGTCTTTTTTCTCTTCAACCCATGGGAAAGCAGGTCTTGATAAAATGAGATATGCGCCATCTTCAAAAACAATCTTTTCTCCTACCTTACAAAAACCAAATCGACTTGTAAAAACAGTCTCCCCAACTTCCAAATCCTTAGATAAGCGTGTTTTTCTTTGTAATACAGGAAGTGCCATGTTTTCTTTAAACGTCAGATACTTATATATTGAACTATCTATTTGACTTTTAATTTCTTTTGAAATATTATGAGAACTATATGCCGAAAATTTCAATCGTAAATTTATTTCAGATGTAAATATTGAATTGGCTAACCAGTTTTGCGATTCATCCCCAAGATAGTGTAGTGTATTAAGTAAAAGAAGGTATTTATTCTTTAGTTTGCTTTCACCCCACTTTGCCAATTCCAAACAAAATAGGCTACTATAGAATGCATCCTTCCTAAGTTTATCCATTCGGGCATTCATGTAATCGTTTTCATAATTTTTAAATCCTCTTGTACATAAGAGTAAAAATTTGCCAATAATAGTTGTATTAATGAAAGGGAGCGAATTAAATTCTTCGAAAGCAAAGGAATGGAGAATTTTCCCATAGTAGACTTTCCCTGATTTTGTATATTGCCTTTTTCTATCTGTATAAAATATTGCTACATAAATTGCTATAATATAGTTGGATAATTCTGTATAAGTAACTTGCCCATCTTTTGATATATTTTTATTAGAATCTTCGATTAGTTCTCCTATAAGATTTGAAAGATATTGGTCATATCTTTTAAAAAATTTAATTATTCTTATTTTCTCAGTATTATATGCCCCTGCCGAAATTGATTTAAGTCTTGCTTTGTCTTCTCGTCCACGATTATTCTGATTTTCAATATCAAGTTCTTCATCGTCAAGTTCTTCATTTGTCAAATCTTCATTTGGCTTTTGATGTAAAAAACTTGTCAAAGAATCTGCAATCCTACCTGAACTTGAATTTATTAGTAGGTATTGATTCTGCTTCGTTTCATATGATACATTTTTAAATTCTTCATAGTTAAGTATCTCACTTCTTTGTTCTTTAGTATCATGAGAATTTGATCCTTTACGGTTGCTGGTCTTTTTTGAAGCGGACGACTTTTCAATATTAAAATCCTCTATTGAGATGCAATCAATAATTTTGGATAATAGATAATCATCACCTTGCTCATAACCAATTAATAACGCATCTAATAATTGTTTTTTAGGGTCAGGGTTTGCCTTTGAAAGAAGGATAACATCTTGAATTATTTGTTTATTTGATACAACTACGGATGTATTAGTATCGATTAAAGTGGCATAAAGTGAGTTTATGGCTTTATTAGGGATACTGGTAGAATAATAATTATTCTTGGATGCTAATTTAGCCGTGCATATTTGTTCACCCCATAAATTGTAAAAAGCCAATACTGTATTGTTGTCAATTTCAGGTTCAAGATAGATGTTAAGTTTTGCCCCTTCTTTATCAATTGCTTCAATATTATATTTAAGGTTCTTTTTGTCTTTATCGGAATCATTATCATCTATAATTCCTTTTTCAAATTTTTCTAATGGTATTTTGTTTCTGCCAATAGTTTTGATGCCTAATTCATTTAAAAAGTCTCGATTGGCAGATTTCACTAATAAAGAGACCTCATTGTTAATTGAAGGTATGTTTTCTGTACCAAATGCTGCAACAGATGGGTTTGCACTACCGAACAGGCAGTATTGTGTATTAGTAGTTAATCTAAAATGAAAAAGTTTAGCATGTAGTCGAGTGATTGTTTTATTATCTTGTTTGCTCTCTAAACATTGATGCCAGTGGTAGAAATTAATCCTCTTTGAAATTTCTTTGTTGATTTCAAAGGGAAGAATTCCATATTTGTCATCAAGTAAGACATTAATAATTGCATCTTTGAATGAGGTACAAAACGCTTCAATGATTTTACCTTTTGCATCAAAATAGGGTGCAATTATTGTTATTTCTGAAACACTCTCTCGTGGAATATTTGCAAGCAGTTTGTTATATATGTTGCCTGTAGTATCATTTGCTAAAAAGGCTATTTCATTTTCTGAATCTAACCTTTGGAATGCCCCGATACTTGGTGCTGGTAACATTTCAAGCCAAGGAGTGTATTCTTTAATCCAATTGAATTTTTCACGGGAATATCCTTTTATGTCTGTTGAAAGAGTTTGGAAGAATGACCATGCATCTGAAAAAACTTGTTCATTCGCCCTCACATCAATATCAAAATGAAATGCTCCCCAAATCTCGTCATTTTTTCCATGCCCTGAAGAAGTTAGATTGCCTGAACCTATTATTAATAGTCCTTGCTTTTCGCCAAAGAATTGATATATTTTGGGATGGAAACAACCATTAGATGAAATTGCATGAATAGAATAAATTCTGGAAATACTGCTGCCGCTGATTTTACCTAAAAGATTCTGGAAAATATTATGGTCTAAAAATAATGATATGTTACTAATACCCTTAGAGCGTAGAACACGCATTGCGCTACGCTCAAAGTAATGAAAATCAAATGAGTAGGTGGTTATAAGGCATGAATGGTAACCACTACCTATTATATCCCAAATATTTTCTTTCTCATTTACCGACATAATTAGGTTTCAGTTAGGCGAATACCAACCTCGGATATTTTGCCGTCTGGGTTAACATATCGGAGGTCTTTTAAACAACTATACATTGCATATATTCTTGGAGTTGTCCAAACAGGACTTATTGTTTCAATATGCCTTAAATAATTATCCTCAAAACTGAATTTTAAAGTATTCTTAGTTCCTGTTCCCATTTTTCTGTATGCAACCTCTAAGTGCCTGTTGATTATATTTTTTACTAAAAATCTTTTTAAGGAATTCGAAATCATTTCAGAACCACCGACTCGAAATTCATTTAACCCACTAATACAATCACCACTTCGCTCCATCCCGTTTGTTAAAGCAAAAGTTTTTAGGTCATGAAATCTATCGTGGTTTTGCTTGTATATTACAAAGAGCATTTTAAAGCCGAGAAAAACTCCTTTCGAGACATCTTTGTCTTTGACGCATTTTTTAATGTCATTGGACAATTCAAGTGCATCAAAAATTTCTAAATTTTCAATTACGGTTTCAAGCGTTTGGCTCTCACTTTCAATTAAGCCATTTTGTTTACATGCTTCTACAATAGTTTCATGAAAATCAGTTACAAAAACATCAAGTGGTACTTGAAAATATTTACTTGATAGGGTCTCCAGCAGTCCCCAAAATATTGTTTCAACTCCAAAATGCCAGTATTCATTTAATTGATAATAATACCAACCCAATGAGGAATTTGTCTCAATACCTTCGAAATCCTTCCCTTTTTGCCTATATATATCATTTGGGAAATGATTCCATTTCTCTGGGTCTTGAATCTTTTTAATATAGGATAAGGCGCATTTTATTGAATCTCTTCTAAAATAAGACACATTATCAACACTTTGATATAAAGGTTGGTCATTACTGAAAAGCATCCTATCGTATAACTCCCACTCTTCCGTATTTGGGGGTATATTGGTTAATGAAAAGTTATTAAATAATTCTTCTGACTCAGATTTCCTTAAAATACCATCATTAATATTTTGAATAAAAAGTCTTTGTGATTGAGGTGAAAGGTTTTTTTGAAAGGCTTTGGCTAATTTTGTACCAGTTACAATATCTTTATTTTCATGTTTAGTACATGCAAATACTGGTGTGTCCTCTCTTTGAATAATCAAACCTAAAGTTTGCATAGCACCTGAATAATATTGTCCAAATGCACCTGAGGAGTTTTCCCAATATGTTTTTTTATCTTGTTCCTTGTCAGCACCATGAGATACGTCAAATGCGTTATTAGCAACTTGGTTTTTTATTTCTTCTGCAGCAAATAAACTGCCTGCAATTTGCAGTGCTTCACTTTGGTGCAGTTCCATAACAAGTGCCATCATATACTCTCCACGTCTCATAAAGCGGTTTTGTACTGATGGACTCGTATCACCAACCTCTTTAG
>SLSZ01000248.1 GCA_007130125.1 Bacteroidales bacterium | reverse complement strand
AAGCTCTTCACTTGGATCTATATTGTTGCGCATCATTTCTACTCGATCCTCTTTAATGTCATAGCCGATCACCCTGGCCTTTTTTGCAAACTCAAGAGCTATTGGTAAGCCAACATAACCAAGACCAATTACAGACAGGCTGGTTTCTTTATTTATTAGTTTCTGAAAAATATCCATTATAGTAACTAAATTAAATATTATTGTTATTGTTTTTGTTTGCTATTTGCCTATCACGCAAATCATAAATTCTTTCAATAATATCCACCACCTTGAGCCCTTCAAGGGCATTGGTAGTAATTGTAGTTTTCCCTTTAAGTGTATCCACAACATTTTGAATGATATAATGATGGTTTGCGGCACTGCCTTTAAAGGCACCATAGTCATTAGGCGGATTGCATGGCTCCAGAACGGGTTTTTCATAGTTGTCAACATGACAATATTCTACTTCATTCATGTATTGTCCACCAATCTTAACACTGCCTTTACTTCCGGTGATCGTTATGCTGCTTTCCATATTCTTATCCCACACAGCCGTTGAATAACTAATATGGCCCATACCTCCGTTAATAAACCTGAAACTAACAAAGCCGGAATCTTCAAAGTCGGTAAGTTCCTGATGGGAAAAATCACTAAAAATGCCTTGCAGGTCAGTTATATCGCCAAAGAGCCAATACATAATATCTATAAAATGAGAAAACTGTGTAAACAATGTTCCACCGTCAAGTTTCTGTGTACCTTTCCACAAACCGGGTTTGTAATATCGTTCATCCCTGTTCCAGTAGCAGTTTACTTGTACCATATGAATATCACCAAGCCTGTTTTCCTCTACCATTTCTTTAAGCCATACTGAAGGAGGCGAATATCGGTTTTGCATTACGATGAATATTTCACGCTTAACTTGCAGTGCTTTATATATCATTGACTCACAATCAAGCTTTCTCAAAGCCATTGGCTTCTCACACACTACATGCTTTTTCTTTTCAAGGCAGGCAAGGCTTTGCCGCGCATGAAATCCATTGGGAGTGCATATGTTTACTACGTCAACCTCAACATCGCTGCTTAACAGTTCTTCAATTGAATTAAAAAAGGGAACTTCGAACTTGTCCAAACCCAATTCTTCCTTGGGCAGAACATCGCAAAGTGCAGCCAGTTCTGATTCGGGATTAGCTGTTATCATTTCAGCATGCCGTTTACCAATATGGCCGCAGCCAACCACGGCAAACCTTATTTTTTCTTTATGTATTTTCGTCATTTCCCGGAAATTAATTGTATTCTCTGGCAACAACTGTCAGAGTAGTATATTTATTTTTAAAAGATTTTTTGGCTTATGCTATTTTCTCCACTTTCATATCCTGAAGCCTGTACTTTTCCTTGCTTTCAGGACATACTGCAACACCATCGTCATTAAAATCAAGCCTGTGTCCATATTCACTCATCCATCCAATTTGTTTGGCCGGATTACCCACTACCAATGCATATGAAGGGACATCACGTATTACCACTGCACCTGCTCCTATGAAGGCATATTTGCCTATTTCAATTCCACAGACAATTGTGGCATTAGCCCCTATTGATGCTCCTTTACGAACGAGAGTTTCCTCGTATTGGTCACGACGAACAACTGCACTGCGTGGATTAGAAATGTTGGTAAAGACCATTGATGGCCCGAGAAAAACATCATCTTCACAAACAACGCCGGTATATATAGACACATTATTCTGAACCTTAACGTTTTTTCCAAGAACTACTTTGGGAGACACAACAACATTTTGCCCAAGGTTACAACTTTCACCTATAATGCTATCGGGCATTATGTGCGAAAAGTGCCAGATCTTGGTGCCTTTGCCTATTTTGCAACCTTCATCTATAACAGCTGTTTCATGGTTGAAATAATCTTTCCCCATAACAACTAGGAACTGTTTTTGTTTACAAAATCCAAAACATTTGATATGATATAATCCTGCTGTTCCTTATCTAGCTCGGTATGCATAGGAAGAGAAATAACTGACTTGCTGAGATCTTCGGTTATCGGCAAATCGCCTTCTTTCTGATTGTAACGGAAACTTTGGTATGCTTTCTGCATATGCAGCGGAACAGGGTAGTATATCATTGCAGGGATATCTTTTGACATAAGATATTCCTGTAACTTATCACGGTCAATATTACGGGTTTTTAAAGTATACTGGTGAAACACATGGGTTGAGAAACTACTTCTTGCAGGAATAATAAGGTTTTCATTATCCTTAAAACCATTATCGTAGTAATCAGCAGCATCTCTGCGTGCCTTGGTATATTTATCAAGATATTTCAACTTAATACGCAAAATTGCCGCCTGTATGGAATCAAGCCTTGAGTTAACTCCGACATGGTCATGATAGTATCTGACAGTCATCCCGTGATTTACTATACTTCTTATCTTATCTGCCAGCTTTTTGTTGTTGGTAAAAATTGCTCCACCATCACCATAGCAACCCAGGTTTTTTGATGGGAAAAAAGAAGTACAACCAACATGGCCTATGGTTCCGGCTTTTTTACTGCGGCTTTTAGAGTAAATATAATCCGCTCCTATTGCCTGCGCATTATCCTCTATAACATGCAATTTGTGATTTTTGGCAATGGTCATGATCTCATCCATATTGGCACATTGCCCGAAAAGATGAACCGGCATGATAGCTTTTGTCCTGACGGTAATTGCCTTGCATATTTCCATTGGGTTCATGTTGAAAGTGTCTTCATGAACATCTATTAAAACCGGTGTTAAACCCAGTAAAGAGATAACCTCGGCCGTTGCCACGAAAGTAAAAGAGGTGGTTATTACCTCATCACCTGGCTTCAAATCCAGCGACATCAATGCTACTTGCAGAGCATCTGTTCCGTTGGCACATGGAATAACATGCTTAACATCAAGATATTCCTCCAGTTCCTCCTGAAACTTTTTTACTTCAGGCCCGTTTATGTATTTTGTTGAGCGTATTACATCTAAAACCGCATTGTCAACTTCATCCTGAATTTTTTCATACTGGCGCTTCAGGTCAACCATTTGTATTTTTTCCATATTTTCCCGATTAATCAATTATTTTGTTTAACATTTATTTGGGGCTACAAAGATAAAAATAAATAGATGTTATATTATAAATATTATGCTCAAACAAAAAACCAGCAAGTAAAAAATTGCATCTTAAATCACAAATAACATATCTAAACAAACGATAATACTCGGCAAGTTGAGTAAGGCAAATGAGAGATTGTTAATAAAGAGTCATTGGTAAAATATAAAATCAGTAAAAAATTATCAACATATAGCTACCACTAATAAGTTAATTCAGTTCCAATCAAACATATCCTTTTCAGTAATTTTCCGTAAAAATTATTTATATTATTCAAAATATAATTTAAAAAGTGAATTTATACGGTCATTTTTTTTAATATTGTAAAAAAAGAATATACCCATGAGCATAACCGGTAAAAAATTTGGTACATTTAAGGGCGTATTTACACCATCACTACTTTCAATCCTGGGGGTGATTATGTTTTTAAGGCTTCCCTGGATAGTAGGTGAAGCCGGCTTGATCGCAACCCTGGGTATCATTTTGGTTGCTCATATTATTTCTGTTACTACAGGGTTAAGTATATCCAGCATTGCAACTGACAAAAAAGTTGAAACAGGGGGCACTTATTATATAATATCACGAAGCCTGGGGCTTCCTATCGGCGGCACTTTAGGGATAGCTTTTTTTGTAGGACTTTCTTTTAGCGTCAGTTTATATTTGATAGGTTTTTCTGAAGTTTTCCTTTCTGCAATGGGGCTTGAAGTCACGAAAAATTTAATACGGATCACCGGTGTCCTGGCCTTGCTTTTTATCACAGTATTAAGTTTTATAAGTACAAACCTGGCTTTAAAAACACAAATATTCATTTTACTGATAATACTTTTATCATTGGCATCTATTTTCCTTGGGCAACATGATTACCAGCCCGGAGAGCCAATCTTAAGTTTTGCTTCGGAGTCATTTACCTGGATAGCTCTTTTTGCTATCTTTTTTCCTGCAGTTACAGGCTTTACAGCAGGTTCATCAATGTCAGGCAATCTTCGCAATCCAAACAAAGCAATTCCAATAGGAACTATATCTGCAATACTTGTTGGTTTACTTGTATATACCGGCTTAGCTATTTTTCTATCAAAAACAGTAGACAGGCAATTATTAATTTATGACCCTGCCGTTTTATTAAATATTTCCCTTTTCGCACCTGTTGTTATCGCAGGGATATGGGGGGCGACCCTCTCATCGGCACTGGGTAGCATTCTAGGTGCTCCACGAATACTCCAGGCAACAGCAATAGATAAAATCACACCAAAAATATTTGCAAAAAGCTTTGGTAAGGCCAATGAACCGAGAAATGCCTTGCTTTTGACTTTTGCCATAGCTCTTATCGGTATCCTCATTGGCGATCTTAACGTTATTGCACGGTTGGTTACTATTTTCTTTATTATTACATATGGATTTTTAAACTTAACATGTGCTATTGAAAACTGGGCAGGCTCTGACTTCAGGCCATCTTTCCGCATACCCGTTTTAGTTAGCATTATTGGCGGTATAGCTTGTTTTATTGTAATGGTGCAGCTCGACTTAATTGCAATGCTAATAGCCATACTAATCCTGGGCATTATCTTCTTTATAATTAAACGAAAAGAATTAAGGCTGCAGTCAGGCGATACATGGAACGGTGTATGGTCATCGATTATTAAATATGGATTAACAAAACTTTCAAAAAAGGGTGGTTTGGACAAGCGTAATTGGCGGCCAAACATAATTTTGTTTAGTGGCGGAGCAAAATCAAGGCCACACCTTGTTGAAATGGCCCGTTCAATGGTTGGAAGAATGGGTGTTTTTACAAATTTTGAACTTATAGAAAACCCCTCTGAAAAACTGCTGTTTAGCAAACAGGCACAATCTTTTGTTGACACAGATAATCTTGGAAATCCTGTATTTACAAGAAAACATGAAAGCAGTGACATTTACGAGGGTATGGATCTGATTTGCCGTGTATATGGCTTTTCAGGTTTTGAACCTAATACCGTCTTGCTTGGTTGGAGCAGAAACACAAAAAATCCAAACAGGTTTGTCAAAGCATTGAACAACTTCATACAGCTTAATTACAACATTGCAATACTTAGCTTTGACAGAGACAATGGCTTCGGAAACAGAAAAAGCATTGACCTGTGGTGGAAAGGCTATGGCAAGGAGCTTTCCTACGGCCTGACATTGCTCAAGTTCATCACTTCAGATCCCGCGTGGAGATCAGCAAAGCTGAGAGTGCTTATTATCAACTATGAAAGTAGTAGTACAGAAACAATATATGACCTTACCAGGCAAATGATTGACAATACCAGGCTGCTCGGTGAAGTAAAGGTTATAAACAACAGTGTGGAAAGGCTGTCTGAAGCTGAAATAATAAAAAACGAATCAGGAAATTCGGACCTTACCTTATTGCCAATAGAAAACAAAGACCTGCACCCTGAAACCACACCACTTGAAAAACTCAGCGAAAAGGTCAGCCAGCTTAAAACAACAATACTGATCAAAGCCGGCAGCGAATTTGATGAAGTAAATGTTTTTGGAGATGAAGAACTGGAGCTGATCAAGGATGATATTGTAAAAGATGTTACGGAAACACCGGTAATTGAACAAATAAAATACCCTGATAAAGAGATACTTGCCAGCGAAATCTATAACATTAGTAAAAAGTTTCAGAACATACACATAAAGTATCTCAAAAATGGCTTCGGGCAAGCATCAATATACTTTAATAATTACCTGGATAGTTTCAAAGATTTTCCAAAGAAACTATTCGCTCACCTTGAAAAATTAATTGAAACAAAAGACAAGCATCACGGCAAAAATCCATTAGATAAGACAATCAATGATTATGCCTACCAGGTGCAAAACCATTTACTAAAATTTACAGAAGAAATTTTACCTGATTCAAAAACCCGGTTATCGGAGGCTATTAATGATTGCTGCAAAGAGATGGAAGAGGGTCTAAGAGAGATCCCTGAAAAAGTTTATGTGAATTTTGAAAAGCATGAATTTTCTTTTAACCGTAGAGAAAAGTCAGGCATAAGGTTTTATAAGATGCGCAAAAAGCTTAAATCTAAAATGCTCAGGCGGCCGGTAAAACAAAAAATTGAACTTAAAAAAACTTCTCAGCTGTTTTTGTACAACCGACGGCTTAAGGCACTTGATAAAGCCAATAATGATTTCAGGACCCAATCATACAAGATGGTTGCAAGCTTAAAGAATCATTTCTCTGACATACTTGAAACTCTTGAAAAAATTCAAAAAAACTTCCATAATTATGATAAAGCTCTTCAAATAGCACGTATGGAAGGGCAGCGACTTGCCATACAGCAGGAAAACATACAAAAAGAGACTACGCAAACTTTTGAAAAAATACGCTACAATCTTAATTCCGACCTTTTCATAAACCTTCAGAAAATATGCTATCTGACAGGCAGCCCGGTTTCAAAATTCATTCTTAAACCGTATGAGAAAGTTCTGAAAAAAGGCTTCCCTGAACCTCATGCAATAAAAGAAATGCCGGAAACCTGGTTTAGCAACCTCAAACTGTTCATAAGTAAAAGTAACCTGGAGTTTTTGCTTGTAGCCTTTAAAAATCGCATTAAATCAAAGCTGCATAAAAAAGTAAATGAGCTTACACTATTTATTGAAAGTAATATGCTCAAAAACTTACAGACATTAAAAGAGCAGGTTGAACTATTTAAAAAGCATGAAAAAACTAAAGAACCCGATTCCCTTAGACTTATATTAAACGAGCAAAAACATTTTGATCTTCACAAACTTTTTGAACAATTCTTCGAAGAAGTGCAAGAGATTATTAATGAATTGCCTGAAAAAACGGATATTAACACCGAAAGATTTATCCAACAAATGGAGGAAGGTAAATTTGGTTTAAGCGAAGTCAAAAGCATTGCCGTAAGACAAAAAGTTGAGTTTTATATAGGCACTGAACTGATCAACAACATGCGTGTTGAGCTTGATAACCTCGCGGAAAAGCTTAACCGGTCTTCACAAAATATTCGTGATATTATCCGCCTTACTCTTTTCAATCTTGAAAATGTTGACAAAGAAACGAAAGAAGTACAACCAAGACTATTGGAACAAGAAACCAAAACGCTGCTTACCGGGTTGCACAATAGAATAGAAAAAGAAGAGCAGAGCATAATCAAACTTATTGAATCTACAACTACCAACCTTGACAGCTATCTTAATTCGGCATTGGAAAACATAAATATTGTCTCTTTATCACATAAAACTGAACCCGGGAAAAAAAGGCGTACACGTAAAAAAGACAGTTTATTTAATCAAAAGATCAAGAAAAACATTCAAAGTATAAGCCAGGCATTTAGAAACCAAATGGTTAATGCGCTATATACAAAAAGCGAAAGTTTAATGCTGGCCCAAAAACTTACCAGGTTTGAAAAACAACATAAGATAAGCGGTCAGGCAGTACATGAAATAATAGAAGCACTTACCCCACAAAAAAAGATATTAAAAGAAATACCATTTTACTATCAAAGCCTTTTTTCGGGAAGCTCCACCATAAATAAAGATTTGTGGATAGGCATGAAAAAACAGCTTCGCGAAGCAGAAATAACTTTTAAACGATTCAACAACGGATATTCGGGTGGTCTATTGATAACCGGCGAACGTGACTCAGGTAAATCAAGCTTGTCAAAAATAATTTCAAAAAAATACTTGTCAGCATACCACACACACATTATAAAAGCTCCAAAAGGAGAAACACCAAATGCTGAACTGTTTGATAAAACACTAAAAAACACATTTAATACCGACAAAAACATAACTGATTATCTTAACGCTCAACCTGATACCAAAGTAATTATAATTGACGACATTGAGCTTTGGTGGCATAGGGCAGAAAACGGTCAGAAATATTTGAACAAGTTTTTTGAGTTAATAAACAATTTTGGAAACAAACATTTCTTTATTGTAAACTGCAACACGCATGCTTTTAATTTTTTGAACAACATATACCATTTCGATGGTTACTTTTTGGGACATGTGCAGTGTGAACCATTAGATGCAAGAGGTCTGAAAGAAATGATCATGCTTAGGCACAAGGCCGGCGGACTTAAATTTGAATTAAACAGAAAAAATGAAGATGATTTCTCAGAATGGGATTTTGCAAAGCTTTTTAATAAGTATTTTGAGCTTACAAAGGGAAATCCCGGGCAAACAGCTAAAGCATGGATCAGCAATATAATGATGGTGCGAGGAGACCTGCTGGTTATTAAATCACCGAAGAAGCCCCCAACGCAACACCTCAACGATATAAATGATGACCTGTGGATAGTTATTCTTCAATTCATTCTTCACAGAAGGCTTGATATTGAAAAACTGTCCAAAGTGCTCCATCAGACACATAACCAAACCCTGGCGTTATTACAAAACCTGCTCAGGGCCGGTATTGTTGAAGAAAAATTTGAGCGTATTTATGCGCTAAATCCATACCTGGAGCAAATATTGGCAAGTAAATTGAAAAACAAAAATATGTTGTAACTTTATTATCAAACAAAAGTTTCGATAAAAATGGCAATAGCTTTCTATATAATTACAGGTTTCGCTCTTTTTGCTATCCTTTGGCTGGTAAATAAAGCAATACAATCAGCCATAGCAAATAACAGAATCCATCAGTTATTTCAGCGCATCCTTCCTGTTGTAGAGTTTTTATTATGGTTTCTGTACATAATATGGGCTTTAAATGGCATTTTCAGTCATTGGGGGTTTTATGACATATTGATGTATGCGGTAATCATTTCAATAATAATAGGGATCGGATGGTTTATCGCAAAAGATTTTATCGCAGGGGTAGTACTTAAGTCAGAGCTTCCTTTTCAAACCAATCAGCATATTAGCCTGCCACAAACAGAAGGTAAATTAAAAAAATTAGGATACAGATCACTGGAGATTGAAACAGAAAGCGGGCAAATAGTAAAAATACCATACAGCCGCCTTACCAACGAAATTATCACGTGCCAGTCCAACCCCGAAGGATTAAAGTTTTATGAAACAACTATTAAACTGGAAAGCAGCCGTAAAAAAGAAGACATATGTGATCTGATAACAGAAAAGATCATGCTTTTGCCATGGACAATCCCTTCGAAAAAACCAACAATAAAACCTTTAAATGATAAGGATCAACAGGCTGAAAGATATTTAATCAAATTTTTTGCTGCAAATCCAAGGCATGCTGAAAAAATTTCTCACTACATTAAAGAATACTCTAAAAAGCTAAATGGCAAAAAACAATAAAGTCACATATTCACTGAAAAGATTTTTCTCCTCTAAAGAAGAAAAAGCTATTAACGAAAATCTGAAGAAGTTAAACCGTAACTTCTCTCCTGAATATACAAAATTTATTCTTGAAGAGTTGATCAGCCCAATAAATGACACATGGTTTCGCAGCGAAATGGTCGGTTGGGGAGATTATCCTGCCAGGCAGGAGGGAGAAAAGCCATATTTACTTGTAACCAATCATTCCGGGATGTCATTTCCATGGGATGCAATAACATTCAGTTATAAGCTTTATGAGAAGTTCGGTTTTTCGCAAGGCACAGCTCGCGCTCTTATAGCACCTGCCCTTACTGAAAATCTTTTTATGAATCCTTTTCTGATAGCAAGCTTGTGGAAAAAGTTTGGTGGAGTACCTGCTACGTTTACCAATTTTGAGGCAATGATGAATCAGAAAGAACATAACGTTTTGGTATACCCTGAGGGCATTGAAGGCATTGGCAAAGGTTTCAACCGCCGTTACCAGTTGCAGGAAATGCGCCCTACCTTTGTGCGAATGAGCCTGAAATACAAATGTGAAATATTAACCTTTTCTACTGTAAATGCAGAATATATTAACCCGTTTGCTTATTCATGGCCCTGGCTAAACAGGCAAGTCAGAGCATTGGGTATACCATTCTTACCTGTAGGGATTACAACTTTGCTGGTTTTTTTCCAACCATGGATGTTTTATATTGCACTGCCGGCAAAACTCTATTTTGTTTTCGGGAGAAAAATACGTCCGTGGGAAATGATAGACAAACCAGTGGAAGAGCTAACCAACAATGACCTCAGAAAAATTACTGCTGAAATACGGAGTCAAATGCAGGAAGACCTTGATGAAGCAAAAAATAAATATGGGAAAAATCCATACCGGTTCGGATCACTTTTCAGGGAAGCATTAAAAAACCGCAGGAAACTGCATTACTTTATGTTAATGAACTGGCCATTCCTGTTCTCGGAATACGACCAACGGTATCAGTCAGGGAAACCGAATTCGATTCATCAAATAAATGTTTTCACTATCCTTAAGTTGATATTCAAAAAACCTATAATTCTCGCATTTTTTATTCCAATATTTGGATGGCCGATAATATTTCTAAGAAGCGCCAGAGCAGCCAAAAAGAAATCAAGACAGGAACCTCAATAATAATTGACAACAATTTGCCAACTGTTAAAAATTGTGAAACTTTTAAAATTATATATCCACGTTAGTCCAAATAGATAGTTTTGCATACTCTATGAAGCGATTGTTAATAACATCTTAACATCCTGAATAGAACCCGTTAAGCATACCCAAGAAGTAAATTAAACCAAATTTTTATGTTTTCTTTGTTAAAAATATGTACTTTAGTAGTCAGTTTTTAACTATTACGGCAATATTATATGAATACTGATTTATTTCATGATAAATTAATAAATCAACTCCCTTTTGGATATGCTTATCATAAAATAATATTTGATGATAATGATATACCTGTGGATTTTCAATACATAGAAGTAAACCAGGTCTTTGAAAATATTACAGGTAAAAAAGCTAATGATATTATTGGCAAAAAAGCTACTGATGTTTTTCCGTGGATTAAAAAAGAGAATTTTGACTGGATCTCTTTTTTTGGCAATATTGTTTCCGGGCAAAATTCCCGGGAAATTGAAAAAAAGATAGCGCACTTAAACAACTGGTTTAGAGTAAAAGCCTTCCCCACCGGAAAAGACTGCTTCGCCGTTTATATTTCAGAAATAACAAAAGATATAGAAGAAAGAAATGTTTCTTTAGAGTCTTTTCCTGTACCGGTTTTTATGATTTATAATAATTATCAAAACATATCATTCAATAAAGCTTTTGAAAAGTTTATTGAGTTACCGGCTGATCAAATAACCATAGAATTAATATCAGAGCTGGGGAAAAAATCCGGCACCGATCTTCTAAAAAGCAACGAATGGAGTTTTAAAACCAATAAAGGCGAAGAACGGCATGCTATAGTGCATAAAACCGGTATCAAAGACAATAACGATAAATCAGAAAGGATCCTGGGCGTTATTATTGATATTACCCAACATAGAATTAATGAAAGGATAATTGAGGAGCAAAAACGTATTTCAAAGGATTTGAAGGAGTTCTCAATGGATCTGGCTTCAATTCCTATTACTAAGAACATATTCAGGTTCATTTGTCACAGCATTCAAAGCAACAATAAAGCAACATCAGTTAGCATAACCACTTTCCATGAAGTCACTGAAGAGTTTGAATATCAATACTCTACTTTAAACAAAGATGCTGATAAAAATGCACTCCGGGAGTTTAATCGCATTTTTAAAGGTGCACGCTTTAAACTTACTAAGCAATTGCAGGAGATAATAAAGAAAGGAAAAATAATAAAAACCGAAGAGTTGCTTCCCGGCATATCGATTACCCAAAAAGATGAACTGCAAAAAGATCTGCTTAAAGCAATATTCGGCAACAATTGGATTTCAGCTATAGGGCTATATTTTGAAGGTAAGCTTATAGGTTCTATAATTCTTTCTTTTGACAAAAAAACTCATAAGCCTGCCAACGAAGAGCTGGAAGCTATTGCAGGAGTTTGTTCCAATGCTGTGCGAAGATGGACAACCGAAACATCACTCCTTGAAGAAGAAATGCATTACCGGAGGCTCATATCCAGCATGCAGCAAGGTCTTGCATTGCATGAGGTGATATTTGACGAGAATGATAACGTTGTCAATTACAAATTCTTAAAAGTCAATGAAGCTTTTGAAAAAATTACCGGGCTGAAAAGAGATAATATTATAGGGAAAACTGTTCGTGATGTTATAGAATCTGTTGATGAAGAGCTTATACAAAAACATGGACAGGTGGCTTTAACAGGAACCCCCATAAATTATGAGTATTACTCTGAAAAACTTGACAAATTCTACGAAGCCATATCATACAGGCCCGGCCCCAACATGTTTGCTATAATTCTAACAGATATTACCGAACGTAAAAGAAGCGAAGAGTTGCGTGAAAAAGTCGCTATCGCACAAAGGTCGGCAGAGTTTAAACAAAAGTTTTTGGCAAACATGAGCCACGAAATAAGAACACCGCTTACCGGTATAATGGGGATGGCTGAAATACTGGCAAAAACCAAATTAGATCCGGAGCAGTATGATTATCTTAATACAATTAGGTTCTCAACTGAAAATTTAAGGAAAATAATTGACCAAATACTTGACTACTCAAAAATAGAAGCAGGAAAAACACATATCAGAACCAGGGTCTTTGAAACAAATGAACTGCTCAACAACGCAAAAAGATTGTTTCAGTCTATATGCAAAAAAGATATTAAGCTTTTTGTTAAAAAGGATCCTTCATTACCGGATTACCTGGAAGCCGACAATCAGAGAATATTTCAGATAATAAATAACTTGCTCTATAATGCAGTGAAATTTACAAGGAAGGGGTCTATTACTATTAATGTTTTACCGGAAAAATGGATTAATGAAAATAAACTCAAAGTAAAAATTGAAGTAATTGATACTGGTATTGGAATTAAGCCAGAGTCACAAAACCTTCTTTTTAAACCATTTTCCCAACTTTATACCGGGGGATTAAGAAAATACGAAGGCACGGGACTAGGTTTGTCAATATGCAAAGAACTTGTCCATATGCTCGGTGGTGATATTGATGTAGAAAGTGAACCAAAACAAGGAAGTAAATTTTGGTTTACCTTTAAGGCAAACGTCGCCAAAAAACCCGCCATTAAGGAGAAAGCTGTTAACAATACTAATTCAAAGCCAAAAACAGAATTAAAAATACTGCATGTTGAGGATAAAGTTGTGAACCAAAAAGTGGTTTCACTGTTACTTAAAGCTATGGACTGCGCCGTCATTACCGCCACGAATGGAAAGGAGGCCCTGGAAATTGTAGAAAAAGATAATTTTGACTTAATATTAATGGACATTCAAATGCCTGTTATGGATGGCATTACCGCAACTAAAGAAATGAAAAAGCGATTCTCAACACTACCCCCAATTATTGGCCTTAGCGCAAATGCTTTTGAAGGTGACCGCGAAAGATACATGAAGCTTGGAATGGATGACTATATCACAAAGCCGGTTAAAGAAGAAGATTTCCTAAAAATACTGGATAAGTTTAATTTACGATAATCCAACTTCCGAAAACAACAGTTTAACAGTTACATTAACACCCTTCAAAAAAGCTAAAACAAAAATTGCTTTTAATTTTGAAAAATTTTGTCGCAAAAACCTTATAGTATTTTTTAAGTTAAAACCCTTACAATTCTTTTTCTCACAGCAGACTAAAAACTGTTAAGGTGTTCAATTACATAAAAGAAATAATTAAAATTTTTATTTTGATTGGATAATTCAAAAAAAACTCAGATTTTTGCGCTTACTCAACAAAAAAATTATGGCAAAAGAAAAAGATAATACCGGAAACAGTGTTCAGAATGAGAAAGCTGAAGGATCAGCCGATGAGTTTAGTGCAACAGAATCAAAAGGATTATTGCGTTGGGTTGAAATAATGGGCAATAAACTGCCTCACCCTTTTTGGCTTTTTGCCTGGATTTGCATATTAATCATTGTTTTTAGCGCAATCACCAGTTACTTAAATGTTAGCGCTACCGATCCCGGTACCGGCGAAAAAGTCGTAGCACAAAACCTCATTTCAGGTGAGGGTATTCGCAACTTTGTTGAAGCAATGGTAACCAATTTCGCTCACTTTGCCCCTTTTGGGCTGGTTTTGGTAATGATAATGGGTGTAACTATTGCTGAGAGGAGTGGTTTATTACCAATTGTAATGCGAACAATAGCTTTTTCTGTACCAAAAAAGATAGTACTGCCGGTAATCTTTATCATAGGTGCATGTGGTAATATCGGCTCTGATGCTGGTATTGTAATAGTACCCCCAATCGCTGCATTGATATTTTATCAGATGGGCTTGCATCCGGTAGCAGGCCTGATAGCCGGATATGCAGGTGCCACAGCCGGGTTTACGGCCAACTTCCTTATAGCTGGCACTGATGTTTTACTTGCAGGTATTAGCACAGAAGTAGCACGAAATATTGACGGTGGTATTGAAGTTAGCGCCACAGCCAACTGGTATTTTATGATCGTTTCAACAATAATGCTTGGCTTTGCAGGTGCTTTCATAGTAAGGAGATTCACAATCCCAAGATGTAAAGCTTTTACCGGGGCAGAACAGCTAAGCGAGCAGGCTGAATCATATGCACTTAAGCCTGAAGAAAAAAAAGGCCTCAGAAGAGCAGGAATAGTACTGCTTATTTATGCTATAATTATCGTTGCACTGGTTGCCCCTGCCGGAGCACCTCTCCGTGATCCGGAAACAGGAGCAATAGTCCCCTCTCCTTTTCTTAGAGGACTGGTGCCTATTTTATTCCTGTTGTTTGCACTGCCCGGATATGTCTACGGTAAAACCACCGGCTCAATTAAAAAAGCAAGTGACGCGCTTAAGTTTATGGAGCATGGCATGAAAGAGCTTTCCGGTTATATTGTACTTATGCTTATTGTAGCTCAATTTATTTACTTTTTCAGTGAATCAAACCTTGATACAATAATTGCCATTAGTGGAGCTGAGTTCCTCCAAAGAACTGGATTGACAGGGCCGCTATTGTTTACAATGTTTATGATAATAGTAGCTGTTCTCAATATATTCATGGGCAGCGGGTCCGCTAAATGGGCTGTCTTTGCACCAATATTCATACCTATGCTGGCAAGGCTTGACTTTAACCCCGCTTTCGTACAGCTTATGTATCGCATAGGTGATTCTATAACAAATTCTATAACTCCACTTTACCCATACTTCCCTCTATTGCTGGGGTGGGTCAGTAAATATGATAAACGAATAGGCATTGGAACGGTAATATCTCTACTGATACCATATGCAATTATTCTTTTCATAATGTGGATAGTACTATTGTTTGTATGGTATGGCCTTAATTTACCTATCGGTGTGGGAGAAGGTATTTATCTAAACTAATAATAAGGCTTTTTAGAAAATGGCATCTGAAACAGATCTGCATAAACTAAAGGAAGAATATCTTACAAAAAAACGAGCAGGGATGGATTATACACTAATCCGCAGAGAACTGCATGGTAAAGGAATTATTGATAAGGATGTAAAAAAGATAGTGCAGGAAATTGATGACATAATATTAAAAGAAGAACTGGATAAAACACATAAGAGTACAACCGATAAGATGCGAATCTGGGGTTGGCTGTTTACAATTACCGGTGTTATATTCACTTTAGGCCGTTACACTGATATGGCTTTCTTTCAAAAAAACTACCTGCTGTCTTATGGAGGGTTAATAATTGGGCTTACTTTACTTTTTTATGGTTATTTAAAGAAAAAGAAAATCAGGAATAAGGAATCAGACCCTTTCAGTATGTTTAAAAAACATAAGGGTTAACACCTAGTTTCCAAAAACTACTCTTATATACTCTATATCAATACTTCCTCCAACAGGTGCCAGGCTGATCCAGTTATTATCAAACCGTATCCAGCTGGGCTGGCTGCTTACGTTTAGTCTTATGTTTTGATAATCGCTTGATGGGGGAACCGTAACAGCAATACCACCATGCCTGCTCCTATCAACACCATAGTTAACAAAAATACGAATGTTGCGGTCTGCTTCATTTAAGACTTTTAATTCAATATAGCTGCCACTACGATGGCGCGAGAAAGGAACAATGTGGTAAATTCTCTCGGAATTGTTTTCAATAACTTCATTAACTTCAGAAACCTCCATATAACCACGGCTATAAAAAGCTTCAATTTCCTCTCCACTCAGGATCAGTTCATTTATTTCCCGTATACGCTGTAAAGGATATTCGGCACCAGGATTAACATTGAGAGCTCTGTGATAGGCATCTCTTGCCTCAGAGTAATTGCGTTGATTAAACAACCTATCACCAATATCTACAATTTCCTGGTAAGAACGGGATTCAGCAGCTGTAGCTGCCAACAACTCCTCAATCTCTGTCAGCTTATTTCTTGTATATTCATCATCAGGCCTTATACTTGAAGCATCAAGATAAGCTTCACGAGCCTGAACATAGTTGTTTTCATTAAAATACCGGTCTCCCCTCCTGACAGCCTCATTATATGCTTCAAGTTGTCTTTCCCGGCGACCTAAGATCACTGATATTTCTTCCAAACGTTGCATGGGATGATCTTCGCCCGGTTTTATTTCCAGGGCTTTTTCATACTCAGTCCTGGCACTCTCATAATTCCTTGCTGAAAAATACGTGTCCGCTTCACTTATTAACCCCCGGTACTCCTCTTCACGTTGCCTTTGTTCTGCGATCAAACCATCAATGACGGCTATCTGTTCTTCAGGATATCTTTCTTCAGGCATAACTTCCATGGCTTCTCTGTACTCATTTTGTGCTAAGCTGTATCTT
>SLSZ01000055.1 GCA_007130125.1 Bacteroidales bacterium | reverse complement strand
TTTATATATCTGGCAGCTTTGAAGGTAATATGATAATCAATAACGACACTATTAGATCTGAAGGAGGAAGAGATGGTTTTGCAGGTAAAATTGACTCTGCAGGTCAATGGAAATGGTTTGTCGTAATTGAGTCGGATTATTATTGCCATATTAACACAGTAGCTGAAAACTATAATAACAAAACTTATTTTACAGGTAGTTTTAAAGGTACCATTGAACACAACGGATTAGCTTTAACCAACCAACAAAACCTTTCAGTATTCATAGGATGTATTAATGACACTGGCAACCTCATGTGGATAACTGATTTGGGCATAAACTCCCTGGGCAGTAATCACCACATGGAAACAACACCTGATAACAGTATTTATTTTGCAACGACTTTCATTGACGATATTCAAGTAGGCGATAGCATAATAAATGCATCAAAAAACCGGCAGATATTAATCAGCAAGCTTTCTTATGAAGGCCAGATACAAAAGTTTACAACCATAAACTCACCAAACTCTTTAAACCTGAACGGTTTTAAAACTATAAACAAAAACAAGTTCCTTGTTGGTGGAAGCTTTTCTGACAAAGTCCATTTTGATGGCCATGTGTTTTATTCAAAAGGAACAGAAGATGTCTTTATCATGCAAATAGACAGCACTTTTAATTTAAAAAAAACAAACATAATTGAAGGTAGGGGTGTAAAAAAACTTCATGGAATTAAAGCTGCAAACAATGAAAAATACTTTGCTTACGGTGAATTCATGGGAGAGATGAACCTGGGTGGAAACTTATATAACCCCGAACGAATGAAAGGGCTTTACATTGCTCAATTCAATAATGAGGGCAACAATCAATGGACACATACAATTTCCGGCAAAGCAGGTGTTAATATCAATAACATAAGCCTTAACCAAAATAATGAAACATACGTCCTTTTCAACTACCGGGGGGAATTATATTTCAATGATGAAATATTCAAAGCCGACAGTTTGATCTTCGAAAACATGCTGGTGAAAATTCTTCACGATGGATCCGTTGATTGGGTTAAGCCTGCAAAAAACAAATCTCCGGTAAAAATAAAAACGGCACCTGAAAGCATATATGGTTCAACAAAAGCTACTGCTATCAACCGTGCTGACACTCTGTATCTGTGGAACGAAATGATTATTAAAGAAAATAGTCATTTTTATTATATGGAGCTTTTCGATTGTGGTTATACAATTCCACCTGAACCATTGAATGACACTTCAATTTGCGCAGGCGACCTGGTAGATGGTGGTGAAGACTTTAAAGAATATCTTTGGAATGAGTCTTATGTAGGACGTTTTTTTGAGCCAGACACATCAGGATATTATTCCCTTACCAGAACCGATAACAATGGTTGCATTTTTCATGATACGCTTTATGTTGAAGTCCTTCCGGGTATTACAGCTGAAATCAAAGGAAAACCTGATTTCTGTCCGGAAACCACTACTGTCCTGGATGCCGGAATTGCCGAAGAATATTTGTGGTGTAATGGCAGCCAGGACAGATACATACATGTGGGAGAAACAGGCGAATATAGTGTAACAGTAACAAATCAATATCAATGCACCGACTCAGCAAGTATGTTCGTATACCAACTGGAGGTGCCACCTATACAAATAGATGATGAAATTACACTTATGCCGGGTGAAGAAATAATATTATATCCGGGTGAGTTCAAAGAATATTTTTGGTGTAACGGCTCTACCAATCCAACATTAACAATCAACGCAGACTCCCTGAATACAGGAACCTTTGAATATGGAATAATGGTCACAGACTTTAATGAATGTGAACAACACAAAGACTTCACAGTGACCGTAGAAGATGCAACTTTTACTGACGAAGAGCATAGTGTCAGCAACTTTTGCAACCTCAAACTGTACCCGAATCCTGCGAAAGATATTATAAACCTTGAGTATAACTGCTCCGGCGATGAATGTGTTGCGCAAATAATTGTTTTTGACATCCACGGACGGCCGGTATATAATGATGAAATTATTGAAAAAGAACAAATACAACTAATAGGCCTGAAACCGGGGAAATATTTTGTAAGAATATTTAACTCACAAGATAGTTGCTCTGTCAAAACATTCTATATAGTGAAATAAAAAACTTGTAATGTGCTTAAAATTGTATTAAAGATTATTCTTGAATTAACCAATTATCCTAACCATGAGAATAAAACATTTTTTTAATAATTCACGTTGTTTAAAGTTTATTTGCTTGTATAGCATATTCTGGCTTCTTCTGCTTAAGGGCTCTCTTAACCTCTCAGCTCAAAGTTCTTCAAGAAATTATGTTTTACAATATACCCCCCGCACACCTGTATATTCAATAGATGAAATTGAAGATTTTTACCAAAAAGGCGGAGAGATAAGCTATCATGACGGCCTAGGGCGTAAAAACCAGGTCATATCAATAGGACAGGCTGCAGATAAAAGCAATATTATACAAGGTTTTTATTATGACAATTTAGGCAGACAACCAAAAAAATATCTACCTTATAGCAGAGAAACCGATGATGAATCATCACACAACTATAATAGTAGCTGGATCGGTCAACAATTCAGCTTTTACAATAACCTTTACCCGGAAAACGAAGAAGGTGAATATGCTCTTACCAACATTACTTTTGAAAACTCACCCATAAACAGAGTAATCAATTCCACTGGACCCGGCAAAATGTGGCACGAAAACAACAGATATGTTGAAAACATCAACGGCTCAAATAAGGACAATGAAGTTCACAGATTCTCTGTTGGGGATAATGGAGAAATAATTGATAACGGCTATTACACCCACGGAACGTTGATAAAAAACGGACAGGTCGACGAAAGTGGGCGCATTTACCTGGAGTGGCAAAACCTGAAGGGAGAAACTGTGCAAACACAAGAGAAAAAAGGTTCGGTTAAAGCTAATGTTAGCTATGTTTATGATGATATGGGAAACCTTAGATGGGTATTATCTCCAAAAGCTATTGAAAAAATCAATGCAGGTGCTTCACCCACTAGTGATGAGGTAAAAGATCTTTGCTATTACTACAAATATGACAAACGCAAGAGAGTCATAAAAAAAAATATACCGGGCGCAGAACCTGCACTTTTTGTTTATGACAAGCTGGACAGAATGGTAATGAGCCAGGATGGTAACATGAGAAAAGACAGCATGTGGATAGTAAACAAATACGATGAGTTTAACAGAATTTTATACTCCGCAATGTTCACCAGCAGTAAGTCACAAACTGAGCTACAACAATATTTCGATAATGAAAACGGAAATAGTATATATGACCAAATAACAGATAACCAGGTATTTCTTAAAAACTTCTGGGACTGCTATACTAAAATAGAAGATTGGGAATTGGATAACCTGGATTTTAATACTGTAAATGAGTGGGATAGTTACCCTGACAGCTACTCGGAAAAAACCAAGGAGTTGCTCATTGCTGGCAAAGTAAGAATTATTGAAAACGACGGAAGCTTCGGTGATGCTCTTAAGTCTGTATACTATTATGATGATAAAGCAAGAGTTATCCAGGAAGCTTCATTTACAGATGACAAAGGAAGCTATAAAAAAGCTTTTTACAACTATAACTGGATAGGAGATCTGTTGAATGAAAAAATTGAGCATTATTATGAATCAGGTTCAAAGGATACAAACAAAACTGTACTTGCTATTGATTATTTTTATGATCATGCAGGCAGGCTCACTGATGGCAGTATAATGATGAGCCACAATGATGATCAGGCTTCATATACATTTACAAACGAATATGACCCTCTTGGTCGATTGGAAAAAGAAGGCATCAACCAGGGATGGCATGAAAATCGTTATTCATACAATATACGCGACTGGATAACAGGCCTTAACGATTGTTATGACGACATTAGCAAAAGCCTTTTCCAAATGCAACTCAATTATGACGATGGTGAATATACCGGAAATATCACATCACAATCATTTAGCAGTGTGAACTTTCCCGAAACGCAAAATTTCGACTATCAGTATGATGAACTAAGCCGTCTTTCAAAAGCCTCATACTCTCCCCAAACACTTTACTCAACAACCTATGAATATGACATCAACGGCAATATAACTAATCTTACCCGAAAAGGAAACACTTTTAACAAAGATGAGTATGATACAATTGATAATTTGCATTATCTTTACCAGGGAAATCAGCTCTTTGCCGTTGACAACCTGTCGGACACTCCCGGCCCTGACAGCTTTGACGATGGAGGCCTGTACGGCACCGAGCATCAGATACAAGAGTTTGAATACGATGCAAACGGAAACATGATAGCAGATTACAATAAAGGAATTGAAGTTAGATATAATTATCTGAATCTACCTATGCAGATAATAAGCACAGACGGCAGCAATAGTCCACTAATGGGTTACACATACACTGCTGACGGGCAAAAGTTAAGCCAGCAGGTGTATCAAGAGGCAAGATCGGATTTTAAGCGTGAATATGCCGGACCTTTCGTTTACTTTGACGGCAAGTTAAGTCATGTAAATCACCATATGGGTCGGTTCATCAAGGGAGATGACAAGGTTGATGATCTATGGATACCAGAGTTTCATATCCGCGACCATCTGGGCAACACACGAGTAGTGTTTATTGAAGACGGTGCCGGTGACAAGCTAATAACGCAAGAAACAAACTACTATCCTTTCGGAAAAACAATCTCCACCCTATCACATACAAGCCTTACTATCGG
>SLSZ01000205.1 GCA_007130125.1 Bacteroidales bacterium | reverse complement strand
CTAAAATCTATATACAGCCTTATATGGGATGATTTTTGTTCATGGTTCCTGGAGATTGTTAAACCACCTTATCAAAAAGCAATAGACCTTAAAACTTATAATATAACAATAGAATTTTTTGATAAGCTTCTAAAAACATTGCACCCGTTTATGCCTTTCATCACCGAAGACATTTATCAATATATTAGAAAAGATAAAGACCCGGAGAGCATAATGATAAGCAAAATGCCAAAGTCTGAAAAATATGACGAAAATATCCTCTCAGGATTTGATGTTGCAAAAGAAGTAGTTAACAACATACGCAACCTGCGGCAGGAAAAAAACATCCCTAATAAACAACCTCTTGACTTACTAATAAGAAAGAACTTTAAAGAATCACCGGATGTTACCTTTGACGGTGTGGTTATAAAACTTTGTAATCTAAATTCTCTCGATTATACGGAAAATAAAGTTAGTGACGCACTATCTTTTATTGTAAAAAACACCGAATTTTACATTCCTGTTACCAAGGAAGTTGATACCGAAGAAGAGATAAAAAACCTTCAGCAAGACTTAGAATACTACCGGAATTTTCTGAAGACTGTTGATAAGAAGCTTTCTAACGAGAAGTTTGTGAATAACGCCCCGGAAAAAGTAGTAGCACATGAACGAAAAAAACAGGCTGATGCCGTCTCGAAGATTAAGGTTATTGAAGAAAGGCTGAAGGGGTTAAAGAACTAGAGTCTGCCGGGAGTCGGCAGTCTATTGTCGATAGTCTCCGGATGCCAAAACAAAGTTGACAGTTGACAGTTGACAACGGCCACATAAAACTAACACATTAAGATATTGGCATATTGCCACATTAACAAAGTGGCCAAGTGTTTTACTACCCGTTTAATGTAAATAATTTTTCATAATAACTATGTTTTAATTATTTTTGAAGTTCATTTATATTTCAACCTGATTTTTTTTGAAAATTTAAATTAACATTTATAAAACAAACCAAAAAAATATTTGAATATGAAGAAACTTGTAGAATGTGTTCCAAATTTTAGTGAAGGAAGCGATCAGAATATTATTGATAAGATAACAGCTGAAATCGATGGTGTTGAAGGAGTTAAGCTACTAGATGTTGAGCCTGGCAAAGCTACAAACAGGACGGTAGTTACATTTGTGGGCACTCCTGATGAAGTTATTGAAGCAGCTTTCCGGGCAGTCAAAAAAGCTTCGGAACTCATTGATATGAGCAAGCATAAAGGTGAGCATCCGCGAATGGGAGCCACAGATGTATGTCCTCTTGTGCCGGTATCAAATATTTCTATGGAAGAAACAATTGAGTATTCTTATAAACTGGCAGAACGCATAGGCAAAGAACTTGAAATTCCTGTTTATTGCTATGAAAGTGCAGCCAAGAGTAAAGAAAGAAAAAACCTTGCAAACATCAGGTCGGGCGAGTACGAAGGGTTTCCTGAAAAAATAAAAGACCCCGACTGGAAACCAGATTATGGCCCGGCAAAGTTCAATCCCAAAACAGGAGTCACAGCCGTAGGCGCTCGCGACTTTCTTGTTGCATACAATATTAACCTCAACACAACCTCAACACGTCGCGCAAACGCAATTGCTTTTGATGTGCGTGAAAAAGGTCGTGTCAAAAGAGAAGGCCACCCATTGACAGGAAAAATTGTTAAAGACGAAAAAGGCAAACCTGTATACACTCCCGGCACCCTAAAAGCAGTTAAAGGCATTGGATGGTTTATCGAAGAATATGGTGTAGCCCAAATCTCAATGAACCTCACAAACATCTCCATAACTTCAATACACGAAGCATTTGACGAAGTATGCAAAAAAGCGGATGCACGCGGCATAAGGGTTACAGGCTCTGAAATAGTTGGCCTTGTACCTCTGAAAGCAATGCTGGATGCAGGTAAGTACTTCTTGCAAAAGCAACAACGAAGCCTTGGAGTATCCGAGTCAGAACTTATTAAAATTGCAATAAAATCCATGGGACTGGATGAGCTCAAGCCATTCAACCCGAAGGAAAAGATCATTGAATACATGATTGAAGAGGATGCAGGCAATAAGCTTATAGACATGAACCTGCAAGAGTTTGCTGATGAAACGGCATCTGAGTCCCCTGCCCCCGGCGGTGGTTCTGTATCTGCTTATGTTGGTTCTCTGGGAGTTTCTTTGGGCACTATGGTGGCCAACCTGTCATCACACAAAAGAGGTTGGGATGAACACTGGGAGAAATATAGCAAATGGGCTGAAAAAGGACAGGAATACAAGGATGAGCTTACAAAGTTAGTTGATGAAGACACAAACGCATTCAACAAAATAATGAGTGCATTCGGAATGCCTAAAGGCAGCGACGAAGAAAAGAAAGAAAGGCAAAAAGCTATAAATGAAGCTACCAAATATGCTATCCAGGTTCCTTTCAAAGTTATGGAAAAAGCATATGAGTCAATGGAAGTGATGAAAGCCATGGTAGATATTGGAAACCCCAACTCTGTTACAGATGCCGGTGTAGGGGCTATTTGCGCACGTACAGCAGTTATAGGTGCATTTCTGAACGTTAAAATCAATGCGCAAGATTTTGATGATAAAAAATTTGTTGATGAAATAATGAGTAAAGGTGAAGAAATAGAGAATAAAGCCATTCAAAAAGAAAAAGAAATACTTGAAATGGTAGAGGATAAAATTAAAACTCTGTAGCTTTTTTAACCACAGAGTTACTCAATGAATTATTAACTTTTATATGATGTTTGTGTTTCAAAAACTCTGTGAAACTCTGTGGTTAATATTCTTTGAGTAGGTTTTTATCCATCTAATTGATGAACTTTAGAAGCAAAGTATTGACAATTACATTTATATATTTTAAGTATTGTAACTCTATAAATCGCAAACTTTATTACAAACTCATTTTATGGATAATATAAAAACCCCTACTTTAGTAGTAAAGGAGTCTATTTGCCGAAACAATATAAAAACCATGGCAGAAAAAGCCAGGAAAAGTAATGTTGTTTTCAGGCCTCATTTCAAAACACATCAGTCATTAAAGGTCGGACAATGGTTCAGAGAAGAAGGAGTAGAAAAAATCGCTGTTTCTTCATTTACAATGGCAGAGTTTTTTGCTGATGACGGATGGGATGACATAATGGTGGCTTTCCCTTTCAATCCTCGAGAAATTGATACTCTCAACAAATTGTCGGAAAACAAAAAAATAAGTATTCTCCTGGCAGGAAATGAATCATTACCGGTTCTTACTAAAAAACTTAAGAACAAGATTGACTTCTATGTAAAAATTGATGTTGGCTCTAAGAGGGCGGGTTATAAACCCGATGCTGTGGTTAGAATAGAAAAGATGCTTGATCTGGCTGACATGAATGACAAATTGAATTTTAAAGGCTTTGTGGCTCATGCAGGGCATCTTTACCAGGCAAAAAGCATTGCAGATATTAAAAATCAATACGAAAAAGCCGTAAAAAATTTGCAAATGCTTAGAAACTATTTTTCAAGGCGTTATTCTGATATAATATTATCATGGGGAGACACGCCTTCTTGCACGGTAATAGACAACTTTGAAGATGTTGACGAAATTCGCCCGGGCAATTTTGTGTATTACGACTACATGCAGCTAAAAGCAGGTATTTGCCAAACCGACAAGATAGCCATAGCAGTTGCAGCTCCTATAGTTGCCAAATATGTTGACCGCCATGAAGTGGTAGTATATGCCGGGGCAGTACACCTTTCAAAAGATTCTGTTATAGAAAACAGGCAACCTGCATGGGGCATGGTAGTGTTTTTCACAAAGGACGGATGGCAGTTTCCCAAACAACCGGCATTTGTCAGAAAAATATACCAGGAACACGGAGTTTTATCAATAAAACACGATGATTTCTTTTCTTTAAAAGTAGGAGACCTGGTTGGCATAATACCCGTTCACTCATGCCTTACAGTTTCACATCTTAAGGATAGTTATTACTATATTTGATATTTTTCTTATCCTGTTCTAACTCCATGAAATGTATAAGCTCTTCGGAACGTATTATAGCAGCTTCAATATCAGGACATATATTATCCCAGGTTAACAGATTAGTTATACCATCCTTTTCCAAAGACTCAAGCACTTGTGGCTCAACACCAGATAGAACTACAAATATATTATTGCGGTAACACCTGTCAATAAAGGAGCGCAAATTCTTCAAACCTGTTGAATCAATAAACGGGACCCTGTCAAATTTAAGTATTCTGACTTTTGGCTTAGCATGCAATTCTTTTTCTACTGCTTCAAACTTATTTGCAAATCCAAAGAAATAAGGCCCTTTAATTTGAAATATTTCTATTCCCGTTGGCTTCTCTATTTTTTCAAAACTGTCAACATCTGACACCTTATTCTCTTCCTCATGTTGAAACACCTCTATACCGGAAGTTTCCATTACCCGTTTTACGAACAGCAGTAATGCAAGAATCATCCCGAATGGCAGCGCAATATTCAAACCTACAAATAAGGTGAGAAAAAAAGTCGTTAACAGCACGGCGATATCGCTTTTAGGATTCTTCAATATGCTTTTAAAAGACCTCCATTCACTCATATTATAGGCAACAACAACAAGTATTCCTGCTAAGGAGGCAAGCGGAATATAATTAGTTAAATCGGCCAGGAACAAAAGAAACAATAGTAATACCAAAGCATGTATAACTCCAGCCATAGGAGTTTTTCCTCCATTACGCACATTGGTCATGGTTTTGGCTAATGCACCGGAGGCTGCCATTCCACCAAAAACAGGTGTAATAATATTAGCCAATCCATGTGAAACAAGTTCAGTATTGGGCCTGTGGCGGTATCCCGTTACGCCATCCGCCACAATTGCCGAAAACAGCGATTCTATTGATATTAGCATTGCTATAGTGAATGCAGGAACAAGCAATTTGCGGATTAATTCAAAACTCATTTCTGGCAAAAAAGGACTCTTGAAAGACATTTCCAGATCACCAAACTTGCTGCCTATTGTGGACACATTCAGATCAAACACTGAAACCAATACCACGGAAACAATTATGGCTATCAAAGAGCCGGGTACCTTTTTATAAATTCGTGGCCAAAGAACAGTTATAAGGATGGTCAAAATACCCAAACCAAAAGTCGAGATATCTATTTTACTAATATTGCTGAAATAAAAAAACCATTTGCCCAACAACTCGGCAGGAACATCTTCACCCGGCATTCCTGTAAGCTCCTGTATCTGTGAGGTAAAAATAGTTAATGCAATACCGCTTGTAAAACCAACCACTATTGGATAAGGCATGTATTGAATAACATTGCCCGCTCTCAATAACCCCATTATTACAAGCATTAACCCTGCCAACATTGAGGCAATCACCACTCCTTCAAAACCAAACTGGCTAACAATCCCAAAAATAACGACAATCAAAGCCCCGGAAGGACCGCCAATCTGAACACGGCTCCCCGAAAAAAAAGATATCATAAAACCACCCATTACAGCCGTTATCAAACCTGTAGCAGGAGAAACTCCGGATGCAATAGCAAATGCTATAGCTAAGGGAAGTGCAACTATCGCAACTATGATTCCTGAAGCAAAATCAGAAAAAAACAACTTAGAGTTGTATTTCTTTATAGTTTTGAATAATACAGGATTAAACATAGTTGTTTATTTATTTTATTTTTGCAATCGATTTCGGTTTATTAAATATTTAATCTTGCAATATAACTTTGATATACGGTCAACAAAACGTTTTGTTCCAAAAACATTGCAAAATTAGAATTTTTACATTTAATATCCAGTTTTATTGAAGTGTAATGTATTAATTCTATAAACTGAAGAAAGTAAATAACTGAAATAAAAATATTTAAGACTTAAAAAAATAATTATTGATATGAATTATAAGTTTAGATCTCTGCCAAACTTATTTCTTCATAGTGCTAAACAGTTCCCTGACAATCATATGATGTGGGAAAAGCCGGAAGACAAATATGTTGGAATAACATACAGGCAAGCCAGTGAAAGAATTATGAGATTTGCCGGCGGGTTGTGTCAGCTTGGAATCAAAAAAGCAGACCGGGTTGCATTAATTTCTGAAGGACGAAACGATTGGGTTATAGGCGAACTGGCTATAATGTTTTGTGGTGCTATATCTGTTCCGTTATCTGTAAAGATCAACGAACCGGAAGATCTAAAGTTTAGGCTGTCTCATTCAGGATGCAAAGCAATCATTATTTCCGGCAATCATAAGCAAAAAGCTTTTGAGCTTATGGATCAACTTGATGAACTCGAATATATTATACTGCTTGACGAAAGTCAGGAAACCTATCCAAAGTCGGAAAAAAATGTGAAAGTCACCAGTCTTGAAGACCTCTTCGAAAAAGGTGAAGACTGGCTTAAACATAACAGGGCAAGCCTGCATGAAATCATTAGGTCAATAAACCTTGATGATTATGCAAACATATGTTACACATCAGGCACAACCGCCGATCCTAAAGGCATTATCTTAACTCACAGAAATTATCTTCATAATGTTGAACAAGCTTCCGCTATTTTTGAAGTACCTGCTTACTACACATCCTTGCATATCCTGCCATGGGACCATTCTTTTGCTCACACCGTAGGTATTTATGCTTTAATACGTAACGGGGCAAGCCTAGCTTCTGTAAAAGCAGGTAAGACACTAAACGAAACATTACGAAACATACCAATATGCATAAAGGAGATCAGGCCGCACTTTTTGCTTAGTGTGCCGGCTTTGGCCAAAAACTTCAGGAATAATATCGAAAACGGAGTGAAAGAAAAGGGAGCAATAGCAAACGGCCTTTTTAAAGCCGGACTGAAGATTGCTTATGCACACAACGGCAAAGGCTATAACAGAGGCAGAGGACTGAGAAGCTTGTTAAAACCTCTTTACTGGATCTTTGATGTTATACTTTTTAAAAAGATCCGAAAAAACTTTGGCGGCAGGCTAAAGTTCTTTGTTGGCGGAGGAGCATTGCTGGATATCGACCTGCAAAAGTTTTTCTATGCCCTAAGAATACCTATGTACCAGGGTTATGGCTTGACAGAAGCCTCACCTGTAATATCTTCCAACACACCTGACAACCACAAACTCGGATCATCAGGAAAAATTGTTCCATGGCTCAACCTGAAAATATGCGATGATGACGGAAATGCAGTTCCTGAAGGCCAACAAGGTGAGATAGTTGTCAAAGGAGGAAATGTGATGGCCGGTTATTGGGAAAACCCCAAGGCTACCGCCGAAACAATACGTGATGGCTGGCTATATACCGGCGACCTGGGATACCTGGATCAGGATGGATATCTTTATGTTATGGGACGGACAAAAAGTTTGCTTATAGCCAGTGACGGAGAAAAATACAGCCCCGAAGCAATCGAAGAAGCAATTGTTGAAAAGTCACCATTCATTAATCAGATAATGTTATATAACAATCAAAGCCCATATACTGTAGCTCTTTTAGTTGTAAATAAACCAAAAGTAAATGAATGGATGCAAAAACAAAAATTGGATAAAACCAATAAAGAGCATGTTGGTGCTGCTATAGAAAAAATTGAATCAGAACTGAAAAAATTTGCACCAAAAGGAGAATATGACGACTTGTTTCCAGAACGCTGGCTACCCGCTGCCACAGCATTGCTGGATGAGCCTTTTACTGAGCAAAACAGACTTCTCAACAGCACTATGAAAATAGTAAGACCCATGATCACCGAAAAATATCAAAAAACAATTGAATTTTTATTTACGCCTGAAGGGAAAAATATTACATGTGACCGTAACATAGAATCTTTGATGTCATTTTTGTCTGACAATGGTTCTAACAACAAAGCCTAATTTATGAAAATTTCGTCAAACATAGCTATCAAAGATTATATTTACGATCTGCCAAAAGAGAAAATTGCATATCAGCCTGCCTCTGACCGTGACAAGTCAAACTTGCTGATATACAAGCAAGATGAAACAAGCAAAGACGTTTTTGAAAACCTTGCCGATTACCTGCCTTCCAATTGTTTAATGGTGTTTAACAACACAAGAGTTATACAGGCAAGGCTTATATTTCGCAAACCAACCGGAGCCCGTATTGAAATATTTTGTCTTGAGCCGATTGACAAACAAACCACCCTGCATGAAGCATACAATAACCCTTCTCCCGTTATGTGGAAATGTCTTGTCGGCAATGCTAAAAAATGGAAGGAAGGTGTTTTGGAAAAAACCAATCCAAATGGTAAATCATTATTACGGGCAGAAAAGATTGGTACTGATAAAGACACTTTCTTAATAAAATTTACATGGGAACCCTCAACTGAAGCTTTTGCTAATATCCTCGGACAATTCGGGAGAATCCCCTTACCCCCATACATTCAGCGTGAAGATAACCCCGACGACAAAATACGTTATCAAACTTTATATGGCAATATGTCAGGCTCTGTTGCTGCACCTACAGCAGGCCTGCACTTTTCTGATAATACTTTTAAGGCTATCAAAAACAAAAATATCACAACAGCAAACGTTACTCTTCATGTGGGTGCGGGAACTTTCAAGCCTGTCACTACCGAACATGTTGATCAACACAAAATGCATGATGAACAGTTCTCTGTGTCTCTTGAAACTATCGAAACATTAATCGAAGAAAGTCAGCGCCCCTTTATTATTGTGGGCACCACAACAGTAAGAACACTTGAAAGCCTGTACTGGTTTGGAATAAAACTTCTGAAAAGCAAGGCAAAAGAACAGCAGCCTGTCTGCATAAGCCAATGGGAGCCCTACCAATATGACTTGGAGACTTTGCCATCACGAAAAGAAGTTTTGAAAAATTTAATGCAATGGATGCAAAACAAAAATCTTGAAAATATAACAGGCACAACATCCTTGATGATAGTTCCCGGATACCGGTATCAAATAACTGACATACTTATTACTAATTTTCATCAACCGGCAAGCACTTTACTATTATTAGTAGCAGCATTTATTGGCGATGATTGGCGAAGAGTATACAATTACGCTTTAAACAATGATTTCAGGTTCTTAAGCTATGGCGATAGTTGTTTGTTGTTCAAAAAGCAAAACTCAACTTAAACCCACGGAGCTTTTAAACTTGGAATTTCTTTGAAGTTTGTAGCCTAGAGTTTTGTGCTTTTAACAGGTAATAATTAAAAACATTAAAACCTGTAAATTACCGAAGCCCCATTAGCTTTTTTATCAAAAAAGGGTGCAACTATCAGCTTATGTTCAACCGATTCGTTAAGTTTTAATGAAAGCTGCCCTACACCATATCCCACAATAGCTCCCATCAAAATATCGGATGTCCAGTGAGCATCTTCATATACCCTTGCAACTGACACTGCAGCAGCCAAACCATAGGCCCCATATTTCAATTTCGGGTATCTGACTGCAACAACAGTCATCACCGCCCAGATACCTGAAGCATGGCCTGATATAAAAGACTTGGCCCCTTTCTCCCTTGCAAATGGATTATCAGGACTGTTGCGTGGACGAACACGCTGACCACTATTTTTGAAAAGCTCAGTAAAACCTTGTGTTACTATTAAGGATTGAAAGGAAAGCAACATGGTGTCATGAAAATACCTGTTGCGTGTTACTAAACTCAACCCATAAAGACCTGCAAAGCCCTGTAAAAAATATTCTTTACAGCCTACATTATAAAGAAATCTTGATGTTAAAGTATTGCTGCCCGTATATAACTTACCTTGAACGAAATCTCTGATTGAATGGTCCAGGGTAAAGGTTGCAGCCAGAACGCTTAATACAAAAATGTTTCTATCCAAACCTTGCTGATCTGTTCGAACAACTTCCTTTGCAGCGTAATAAGGAATAACAGCATAATTTGTAAAATAAGTTTTAAGGTAAAGCCTTTCACTTGTCCGGGGATTATTTAAATCTTCCAAATTGATAATTGAATCATTAAAATATAATTCCGTGTGTGTGGCATGAAACTCTACCAAACTAGCGTTTCTAGAAAACCTATCGAACCCTCCAAATTCTCCTTTTTCTTGCAACCCATTGTTTAGATTGGCATTAGCAAAACCTGGCAAGAAAAATATCATAGCCAACAATATATTGAATTGAAATTTCATAAAATGTTAGTATTAAACATACAAATCACATTTAATTAATCATTAAAACGGCCAAATAACAGGTAGCAATATCAAAGTGATAATCATTACTACAATAGCAAGAGGTAGTCCAAGCTTTATATAATCAACAAATTTATATCCACCCGGACCCATAACAAGAATGTTTGCCGGGTGTGAAATTGGGCTGAGAAAACTACTGGAAGCGGCAATTGCTATTGCCATCATTAGAGAATGAGGCGAAATATCAAAGCTTTCTGCAGCATTAAGAACAATAGGAGACATTATTACAACTATTGCCGGAGGTGGTATTGCCATAGTGGATATCATTGTAAACAGATATAGGCCGATTACAATTCCCCATTGACCGAACCGGCCAAACAGATCAATAACAACATCTGCAAGCAAAGAAGCCGCTCCGGTCTGATGTAAAGCTGCTCCGAGAGGCAGCATACCAGCTATAAGAAACACCGAACGCCATTCTATTGCACGATATGCTTCTTCCATTTTCAAACATCCGGTTAGAACCATCAAAGCAATTCCCATAACAGCCATTATAGCTATAGGTACTAGTCCAAGTATTACAGGAATAAGAATGCCAATCATAACCAGGACAGCAGTTAAAGCTTTGTTTGTTCTAAGCGGTTGACTCATTGTATCGGTAAGAAGGATGAAATCCGTTTCACTTCCAATTATTTCCAACTTTTCACGCTTTCCATATAACAATAAAGCCTCCCCATGCCGAAGAGGCATGTTGTGAAGGTTTGTACGATAAGCCCTTCCCTCCCGCCATATGGCTAAGACAGTAACACCAAATTTCTTTCTGAAGTTTATCTCTCGTAAAGTTTTTCCCGAAAGCAATGAACGTGGAGCCAGAACCACTTCAGCCATTTGCATCTCCTCGGTTTCCAATGTTTGGGTTGCAGGCGCCTCCTCATCAAGCAAATCAATGTTCATAAGGCCATGAAGCAAAGGAAGGTCTTTGATATTGCCCTGTACGAGGATCTGATCACCAGGCTGAAACTTCTCCCCCGGCTCCGGCATTATAAGCTTTTCTCCTTTGCGTATTATACCCAATACTGTAAAACCAAAAGCCTCTCCAAGCTGAGTTTCAGCAATAGCCCGGTCAAACAGCTCCGAATCTTCCCTTACATTCATTATAAATAATGCTTCATTAAGCCTGTATTTATTGATCAAATCATCAGTTGAAACTTCTGTAAAAGTATCAATGTGAGCTGACTCAACCATAGACTCCACCTCTGACCTACGGCCATGCAACAATATGACATCACCTTCAGAAAATTTCTCATTTTTAAAAGATTTACCCCAAATGATATTTTCACGTTTCAAGGCAATCAGATTAAGCTTAAACTGTTTCTGGAACTTGATTTTATCCGGACGTTTACCGATGAGTGGAGATTTCCCGGCAATTTTAGCTTCAAAAAAGCTAAGGTCTGCAAGATTAATCTTTTGTTTTGGAATATTATCTTGCTCGGGCAATAGAACCTTCCACTCTTTAAGTGCTTTAATAGCATCAAATCTTCCCTGTACAAAAAGCTTGTCATTTTCACGCAATACAGCATCAGGCCCGGGGTCAAGCATAACTCCGCCTCCCTGTCTGTATACCGAAAGCACGTTGATACCCAAAGCCGCTCTAAGCCGGCTTTCTGCTAAGGTTTTTCCTATCAACTCCGATTCCGGCATTATCTTTATCATGAATGTTCGCTCTTGTAAATCATAAGAAGCAGGGAGAGTTTTTTGTTTTTTAATGGAGTTTATTGCTACATCTTTTTTGGGTAAGATATGTCGGCCAATTAAGGAAACAAAAATCACACCTCCAATCAAAACACTAATTCCTATAGGAGTAAAGTCAAAAATTTGGAATTGTTTCTCACCGGCACCTTCCAGGGCAAAGCTTACCAGCAGGTTGGGCGGAGTCCCTATCAGCGTGACAAGCCCTCCAAGATGACATCCGCATACGAGAGGCAGAAGCAATCTTGAAGGTGGTTTTTGGGTAGACCTTGCAACATCCATAACAACGGGAAGCATAAGAACAGCCACACCAATGTTGTTCATTACAGATGAGAGCAAGCCCGCTGTCATCATGATTACAAAGATCATCCGGGTTTCCGAAAATCCACATACCTTAAGCACCTGCCGGCCGATTATTCGTGCTACGCCGGTTTGATAGAGTGCGGCACTCAATATAAACATAGCCCATATCGTAACAACTGCCGGACTGCTAAAACCGGAAAGCGCTTCCACGGGAGATATAAGGCCAGTGATAGCCAACAACGCCAACACCATCAATGCAACAATATCCATCCTGACCCAGCCCCCAAAAAAGAAAACCAAGGCAGATATCAATATCGTAAAAACCAGAATAATCTCAATAGTCATCAACTGCCAAATTAAATTATTAGCACAAAAAAACTAATGAAGAGTTTATTTCACGCGGCTAATATAACACTTATTAGTTAAAAAACGATAATAACAAAAAATTGAAAAGTAAATGAATTTACATATTCACAAACAGATTAAGTTGTCCCCAAAAAAATACAAACTCTTTTATCATTATTATTATATTTTTGCAAAACATTCCAAATCAAATGCTTGTAGCTTTAACCAAAATTAAATCTCACTCACTTATGCTGTATTTATAAGTTTTTTAGATAATATTATGCTATTCATTTTTTGATATTTTAAAAGAATATTTAGCAAAATAAGCCAAATACCTCTATATTAAGCCATCATTGACTTACAGCTTTATCATACGTTATTTTTATTTGGACTAATTATATTTTGCAAATTTTTTTACAAAAACATTTTGTTAATCGATTTTTTTATATTTATTTTGTTTTCAAATGTTTCATATATAATTGTGCAGTTTATTTAAACCCAATTAACCTTAACCAGTTATAGTTATATCATTAGTAAACAAATGTCTTTTGGGCATTTGTTTACTTTTTTTATTTGCCCTGAATCTTGGTGTTCTACTAATACGATTATATTATTTATTACAAATATTTTCACAAACTAAGCGGTACTCTGAAAGCAGCGGCACGCAGGCCAGCCCAAACACTGGCAGCGTGGGAGTGAATTAAAAAATGACTGGAAATACGGCAAAGGCGATTGAAAAGCGTTTGTTCTAACATCAAAACCTGTAAAAACTACTCACCAACCCATAATCCCCACCATTCATCGTATATTGTGGTCTCTCATTATAATTAATAAATGCAGGTATACCTGAATAATCATACTCATTGATATGCAAAGAGATTTGTGCTTCAGGCTCTGTATAAAACTTTATACCAAATCCTTGATAAGGTGGTGCAAGATATATAAACCTGTGCCAATTAGTTTCTTCATATTGATCAAGGTCTTCTTCATCTGTAAACGGCAATTTCACCGCCACTTCTCCACCTCCACCATCAACAAAAAACGTTATACTCATAGGATTTATCACTGGCTCCACAAAAAACTGCAGCATTCTTTTATCATCAATAATGCTGTCCGTGAGCAATTCTACCCTTGCAGGCTCAAGAGAAGCCTCAGCGCTCTTTTTCACAAGGGCCTCTCCGCTTCCGAGAGGAAAAAACCTGCTATAACAAATAGTGTCAGGCTCTTCTGTCAAAAACTGCTTTGTCCATTCATCATAACTGTTTGCAAATGTCATCCAGTAGCTTTCGCCTGTTTCGCCATCATTTGCATAAATAATATAGTTTCTCTTCCTGTGGCGCTCATCAAAATCCAAAGCGACAACATTGTTTAAAAAGATTATAAGCCCGGCAATAACAACTGCTCCGGAAAAAACCCATGGCCTATCATTCAACATCATGTAAAAATGAGGTATAAGCAACCCGAACATCAATCCGGCAATAATCATTAATATGCCGGCAAGCTGAATACCCATGGCAAGGTTAAACATTTGCATGGTTACAGGGAACCATAATATGGCCGGAGCAGCAAAAATCAAAAGGATAGCACCACGTACAAATACATTTCTTTCAGCCTTATCAAAAAAGAGCAAAATTCCCAAAGCCAGCAATATAAAAAGCAGAGGGTAAGTTACCAGGTAACTTGCTCCCGGTAAAATTATGCTGATAACCAACATCACAATTGCCCAGACTGAAACAGTGCCCGCAGAGAAGTCCCATACCTGCAAAGGCTTTCTGTGAAAAAAGAACAACCATGCCGGAGCAGCAATACCAACAACAATTTTCAGGATAGAAAAGTCACCGCTCCATAGCAATATAATGATCAGAAAACCCAGCATCGTCAATAAATGCCATATTTTAACGCCCCGTGACACTATATATACATATAATGCAAAAAAGCCCGCTGCAATCAATGAAATGCCGAGCAAAATTCCCTGCTGATGGTACTGGATGAGCCTATAATCCTCTCCCGTATAGTATGAAGAGATTATATTGTAAACCGAATCAAACACAACATACAACAATAATAGTTTTAACAGAAATGCAACAAAACCGGAAAGCATTCTTTTAATGTTGATCTTCTTTTTGTAAACACCTGTAATGACAAAGCCGGCAGCAATCAAAAACACAAATAATGCTATTGGCGTTACCCGGCTATAAGGATAATGTGCAAAGCCGTATCCAATTGTATTGAAATAGACAGCATCCTGGCCGGCATGCACATCAAGGCTCATGTTTCCCAGGTGCAACGCCAGTGCTGCCCCATAAGAGCCATGATGCTGCACCGACCGCAGATCGGTATTCTCAATATTATCTCCCATTGTATGATAGTCAAAACTGTTTCCGATATATGCAAAGTTAAGCCCCATATATCCGTCGTCTTTAAAAACACAGAAATCAGTTGCATTACTCATCCTGTTATAAATTTCAACGCTGATGGAATTTGCTATCGGATAAGGCACGGCTTTGGCGAATTCACGGATAATATTCCTGTTGTTATAGCCCGTTTCAAACATAACGCTTTGACCTTTTGTGCCCATGGCTTCGAAGTTGACTATCATTTCAACATCCTCAATCCATGGATGCTCATTTTTAAAAGCTTGCGCACCCAGCAATCCATACTCTTCTCCATCCGGGAAGAAAAATATCAGGTCATTTTTCAGTGGCGGATGATGTTGCAACATCCTTAATATTTCAAGCAGGGTAATAACCGCAGCACCATTGTCGGACGCCCCGGGCGCAGTGACTACACTGTCATAATGCCCCATGAACAATATGGCTTTACCATCGCCGGTTCCCGGTATCCTCACCATAACGTTATCAAGCTTTGTTGCACGTTTAAAAGCATGAAACTCCTGGAATAATCCGGTATAATGAAGCTCCGGTGTCAAGCCCAACAGTTCCAGTTGCCCGATGATATAATCCCTGACCTCTCTGTTGGCTTCACTGCCGATCGGATTAGGCTTTGACGCAATATAAGGCAGGTGGTTAGCTGCACGCTTCGCAGAGAACACCTCTTCGGGCGCATCAGCAGGAGTAACTTCCGGTGGCTGATTTATGCCAAAGTTTATGAAAACAATAAGAAAAACGGCTAAGACCATTGAAAGGCCTGTTAACAGGTTACGATGTTCTGAGAAAATTTTCATGTTTTATACTTTAAATTAAGTTTTAATAGAACACGGATTACGCGGATGCAACGGATTATAACGGATTAATTATCAGCGATTATCCGCCCAATCCGTGTCATCCGTGTTCTATTTTCATTCATCTCAAATCTTTAGATACAAACTTTTCAAACTCTATTTCCGGCATTTTTTCCTCGGTCCCATCCAAATGTTTCACAACAAAAGGCTCAATCTTTGATCCAAGTATATCGGTAATATGGTTAATAATTGTCTGGGACTTTCCATCACCTGCAAACAGGAGGCCAACAGCTTTATTGTTATCAACGTTACATACTACAGACCCTGAGTCACCGGGTTGCGACATGTTGGTTGTTAATATTTGATTATTAAACAAAACTGCTCCCTCAGGATAGCCTGCCACACGAACACTGGCATTTTTTGATTTGATTATTCCTGTTGTAAGCTCAGTGGTTCTTCCGCACTTTTTAACCTTCATACCCACTTTAGCCGGCTCAATGCCTTTAATTTTGCCGAAGCACCTTGTACCACCCGCAACTTTGTCCTGAACTACTTTAGCTATTGCAGCATCCATTTTTGAGTTCAATTTTGACCAATATAGTTTTGCAATCACATCTTGCGGGTACTTTCCACCATCAGCTCTGCCCGGCTGAATAATTGAATCGCCGTTCCTACCTTTTGCTCCTGTAAGAACATGCCAGTTGGAAATAAAAAACAACCCCTTCTCCCCTTTTAGTTTTATTGCTCCACCAAGTGTGCCGGCTGAATGATACCTGTAATTTATCACGCTGCTGCCACCGCTGGCGGGGCGTACCCTGTCCCTTAAATATTGTGCTGCAAAACCTTCCGACTCTTTAATTTCTACAGGAACATATTCTCTGGTTAATGTTTTGACCTTGCCTTCTGACGGGATCGGCAAGTTTTCAGGCACACACTCCTCCTCCCGTTTGCCAACCTTTTGCACTTTGTTTTGTGCTTCCTTCTGTTGTTCTAAATTATATACGCCGGCCTCGATTACGAAATCATCAGTAGGTTCGCCTTCATCATCTAAAACAGGAACAACGGCAAGATAAGCCAGGTTCTGGTTTTTAAACAACTCTTCACGGTGATGCTCAAGAGCTAAATTCGCTTTTTTCTCAGTTGTCATGGTTAAAAAAGTTAATTAGTTTTTATTAATGCTCTATCCCCTTCCTTGCCTGCACACCTTCATT
>SLSZ01000106.1 GCA_007130125.1 Bacteroidales bacterium | reverse complement strand
TAATGTCGCCTATTTGAAAGCTGTTTCTAAAAGAGCATCGCCTTCAAGTTTTAACCTGTTAAAATATTCCGGTACATCTTTGCCTTCTAATTGATCAACATAAAGTTTGGCGAGATATTGTGCAAGCATAAACCCTTGACCCCTTAACCCTAAAAACAAACCTTTCTCCGGATCAATGATCATTCTGGGTTCAATGTAGTAACCTGCCCATAATGCCTGAAATCCAACTGCTGAGATCCTTGGTATCCAGTTTACAAAGACTTCTGAAATGATCTCAGCAAACTCTTTGGAGTTAACTTTAACATCTTTATCTGTTTCATTTGGCTCTATAAGAGGTGAAGCACAACCTATTACCTGGCCGGTATCTCCTAATTGCTGTCCATAAACAGCCATAAACCCTTTATACTTTCTGCGGTCAATAAGCATGTTAAGAGGCTGTCCATCCAAGCCCAACATTGGCAGCCTTCTTGTAATGAATGCCTGATGTTTGACGGAGAACAAGCCGGTTTCCACACCAAGTAATCGAGCGAACTTTTCACCCTTATCACCCAAAGCATTTATAAAAACCGGTGTATGATACTCAACAAAATCACCGCTATGTGTTCTGACAATTACTTTATAAAGATCATTTTTCTTTTCTACATCAAGCAGCTCCGTATTTTCCAGCAACACTCCGCCGGTTTCCATACCAATCTGCCTTAACGCTTCAATTACCTTTCCCGGAGTGGCTTGCCAGCACTCTTCGGCCTTTAATGCTGCAATATAGTTTTCAACTTTTGTATTAAAATATGGTGATATCTCTTTTTGAAAGTCCTGTGGAGATATCATCCTGGCTTTTTGCCACTGCATCGACTCTTCAAGCGTTTTGTACATTTCCTCATCATGAGCAAATGTAACATAATTGATCTTCCTGAAATCAACATTCTTATAATTTTGCAACTGCTCGAACATCTCAAGATTTTGCCTGGCTATTTCTGTTAACTCAGGCAAGCTGAAGGTTGACCTGCCACCGGCAATATTTCGCCAGGAAGAACCAAATCCGTAATTTATCATAACCGGATCATAACCGGCTTTTGCAAGAAAGCGGAAAAGTGAACTTCCCCCGATACCCCCTCCTGCAACAAAAGCTTTGACATTAATAACTTTACGGGATTTATTGGTAGTGTTTGTTTTAATATCCGGGTGTTTTTCCGATGGACACATCTCTCCTAGAGATAACGGGTTGGCCATTGGTGCTCGCGGAGTTGACGTTCCCGTTAACTGGACACCCAAAGGCCTGAGGTTAAGCTGAAGCCTTTGAATACAACGTTTCCCTCTACAAGGACCCATTCCCAGATGAGTGTTGTGTTTAATTTCTTCAACTGAAATAAATTTTCGGTTCTCAATAAGCTCTAAGATCTCATCCATCTTTATGTCATCGCAGTGACACATAAATATTTCAGACTCAACCGGGTCTTTATATTTTCTTAATGTGGGTTTTTCCGGATAACTGTTTTTAATAATAAACCCCCTGACCTTTAATTTGTCGTCATCTGAAATTTTTTCCGCCTTAACCCGAACTACATGTGTAAGGTTCTTTTTTCTTAAAACTTTCTGAATAGTTCCTTCTCCAAGAACATTTGCATTATTGTCAACGAGAAAAACTTCTTTGTTTTCCTCCACATCAAACTCCACAGGCAGGAAGAATATGTTCTTTTTAATGTTGTATCCAAAAATGGCCAATCCCGGGCATTGATAAACGCACTCCATACAGCCTACGCATTTATCATGATCTATGTGTACCGCTGTACTGGTAGAGGATTTAGTAATAGCACCATAGGGGCAGGCAAAAACGCAAGGGTTGCATGCAAACCCGTGCAGGCAGTCAACAAGAACAAAAGGCTTTTGCTGTCTTGATTTACCGGGGATAATCGGTTCATCCAAAACCTTTACAGGATGTTGTTGTGAATCAATATATTCTTTAGAAACAAGCAAATAATCGTCATAATTATATCTTTTTTGCATGTTCTCCAGGATTTCGTATGCAACTTGTTTTCCCCTCAGCACGGCACTTGTTCCTTCGCCAATTCTGATCGCATCTCCGGCACCGTAGCAATTACGGCCAAACATTTCCTTACCTTTGACCAACAACACATCGTCAGGCATAAGGCCTGTACAAATATTTATTGCATCGATGTCTTTTATTACCTTTTCTGTTCCCGGAATTGGTTTAAAATTCTCAGCTTCCGCAATCACAGCACCATTTACTCCGTCTCCTTTTTTATTGGGAACAGCTTCTAATATCATATGCGAAAGCATCACAGGGATTCCAAGCCTTCTCACCCTGTTAGCCTGAACGGGGAATCCTCCTTCATGTGGTAATGCCTCAACAATGGCCTTTACATTTGCTCCTGCTTGAGTAAGCTGATAGCTGGTCAAATATCCAATATTTCCGGCACCTACAGTTAGAATGTTTTTCCCGAGCAAGGTCAGTTCAATGTTCATCATTTTCTGAACAACTGCAGCTGTATATACACCGGGCAGGTCATCATTGTGAAAGGCCGGCATGAAAGGCACAGCACCTGAAGCTATCACAAAATGAAAGCAGTCTATATAAAAAACCTCATTAGTAATAACGTTTTTTACTGCTACGCGGTTACCTTCAAAAACATCCCAAACCGTACAATCAAGCATTATTCCAGAATGATCATCTCCTGCCAGGGTCTTAGCAATTTCAAACCCTCTCATTCCTCCATATTTTTTTTCTTTTTCAAAAAAGAAAAATTGGTGAGTTTGCATATTGAATTGGCCGCCTATTTGCGAGTTGTTATCAACTACGATATTGCTAATATTATGCTGATTAAGAACTTCGCGTGTTGCCAACCCGGCAGGGCCAGCACCGATTATTACCACTTCGGTTTTGTAAATTTTAACCCCTGCTTCTTTAACATAGGCAGATTTGTCCGGCACATAACCTTTTGGTATTGTTTTTACCTCTTTTACATTATCACAATAGGTAATGCAAACGCGCCTTACTTCTCCATCAACCAACATTTCACATGCACCACACTTTCCTATACCACATTCAAGGCTGCGGCTACGATCTTTAATACTCTTTGTATGAACGGGAAATCCAGCCTGATGCAGGGCTGCGGCAATTGTAAAACCTTTTTGTCCAACTATATCAACTTCATTAAATTTGAACCGAATCTTCTTTTCTTCAGGTATCGGAATTATAGGGTGTTTTGATATTTTGTACATCTTTTTTCTTTTTCAAAAGAATTAAACTTGTTTAATAATATACAATTCTCTTTACTGCTATTTAGGATTTTGTCGGCAAAGGTAGGGTTTTTTTACAAATTTTTAATGAAAGAATTTACTGCTATTGGATTCAGCGCTTACAATACGAGTGTTGCGTTTTTATTAATGTTTTATTATATTTATACCGACTGTCCGGTTGGGACAGGTTGCTTAATAAATATAACTATTCCATTTTTTTGTATCTTTGATTAGTAAAACAGTTTATTAACCAAAAGTTTATGTTATGCTGAAAAAATATTCGTTTATCGGTTTAGTTTTTGTTTTGCTTGTTGTTGCAGCAGTGATTTTTGGAGTCTTTACACGTTCTGTTACTCCAGAGAATTCGAATCAAAATCAACAAAACTTTACTTTTAAAACCACAGAAGCCATGAATTTACCTAATCCTGTTACAGATGGAGCCATGAGCCTGGAGAAGGCTTTAACTTTAAGAAGGTCCATCAGAAGCTATACAGAAGAACCGTTAAATATTAAAGAGATAAGCCAGCTATTATGGTCCGCACAGGGTGTAACCAATGAGCGGGGTTTTCGGACAGCCCCAAGTGCCGGTGCAACCTTTCCACTTGAAATGTATTTAGTGGTGAACTTTTCCGATGATCTTGAACCAGGTGTTTATCATTATAACCCTGATGATCATTCAATAAAACTAATAAGAGAAGGTTCTTTTGGTGATGATCTTGCCAGGGCTTCACATGGTCAGTCGATGCTTAGAGATGCAAGTATTGTATTAGTTTTTGGAGCTGTTTTTGAAAGAACTACCGACAGATATGGCGAAAGGGGCATAAGATATGTTTACAATGAAATTGGACATGCTTCACAAAATGTGCATTTGCAAGCAGCTGCCCTGGATCTTGGAACGGTTGTAATAGGTGCTTATGTTGACGAAGAGGCGGAAAGCATTCTGGATCTTGGAGACGAAGTAAATGTTTTATACATGATGCCTGTAGCAAATATTCAATAAGGTTATATTTTGAAAACAGATAGTCTGAAAGTGTCTCTTTAATTTTAAAGAGATTAAAGGGACATTTTTAGACCTGTGTATAAAGAAAGGCCAAAGGGATGCACATTATATTCTCTTCCGCTGGTCATAGACGTAACAAACAAGTTTGCCACAGGTTCTATGTGAAAGTTTATATTGTTGGACAGTGGTATAATAAAAGCTGTTCCCGCTGAAACACTCAGATTCCATTTACGGATCAGTGCTGTTTCACCAATTGACTCCTTAATGCCATCTTTTTCCAAAACCACATTATTTGATACAAGGTAATTAAAACCAACCCCTCCCGTTAGTTGTATCTGAGACCGCCGGTTATAAAGATTATATCTTGCATGTAACGGAATTTCCAAAAAGCCAAGATGTTGGTTAAGTCTGTCTCCTTTTGAGGCCAGATCATCTTCCGGTTCACTTGTGCCTTCAATGATAGTAACCCGGTCTGAACGTATATCGTCAAAATAAAGTGTGGGATCACTAAAATTAATTGCGCCCATAGATGTCAACACCGATTGCGGATGTCTATCGTTTATAGAAACAT
>SLSZ01000012.1 GCA_007130125.1 Bacteroidales bacterium | reverse complement strand
TTTTGTTAGTTTCAAAGTTAGGAAATTTATTCATAATTCACAATTGGTTTTATTATAACAGTTTCTTTTATCTCTTTTTTTGTGGTTAAGCATAGCTGTTTAAAAAATATTTGCGTTAATATTGATAGTTTTAAGCCGGAAAAGTTTTATCTTCGCTTGCTTTGAAACATTACCAATACTATGGGTTTACAAATAAAATCATTATTAATAATCCTATGCCTAATTTGCATAAAATCAGCCGGAGCAAATGAGATATTGTTTGATAAAAAGTTTGATGGTATCCAGCGGGTTGAGTTTAACAGGCATGACAGAGGGCATAACAAGATCACCAATGTTTTTTTACAAAAGATATCCGCGGCAAATGGAACGCTGCGTGTTTTTACAGGATACAATATCAATTATTCCTTACAAATCCGGCTGCATAAGACAGGAGAAGAAAATGCAAACCTGAAAATCTTTTTGACGAGTTTGACTTTTGATGGTGATATTAATTATCGCGATTTTCCGGTTGCTGAACTGCTTATTCCTTCAAATGTTGATATTGGCATGCAATTGTTGTTTAATGGCGAGGCTTCTGCTCTGGATTTAGATACTGATATTCCCGTGGATGTTGAAAACACACCTATGATATATTCTAAACCTGTAAAAATTCCTGCTGAAAACGATTTGAGATTTGATATTCAATTATCAGACTTATTGTTTTACTATGATGATAAAGCTTTGCAGAAATTTAAAGCCTGGGAAGAAGTGTTGTATACATACTATGAATCAGTTAATAAGCTTGATGTAATTGAGAATAATTTAATGGATCTTCACCCTGAAACACCCGGCAGGATAATTATGGATGAGTTTAGGTTTTGTGAAGCTGAGCGCTTATTTTGGGATGTTTATCATGCTCCATTCATTAACGTACTTGATCTTGAAAACAGTGATCCGGCTGGTTTCAAGTGCCGCTTTGATCTGCTGATGGATTCAGTATTGTATTATCGTGAAAGATTTAACTATAACCTTAGCAGGCTGGATGAGTTATATTATTTTGAAGGGTTGCAAAAATATAAGGCAGGAGATTGGCAGAAAGCCCTTGAAAAATTCCGGCTTGCAATTGTTTATAATCCGGTGCATTTGCCCTCACACCTGAGTGCAACTGATATCTTTTTAAAAAAGGGAGATATTGATTCTGCAGCAGTGATAATAAGTGAGGTAATTAATGAAATGCACCCCAGGGGTGATTATCTTGATAGCTCATTGGTTTTTGTTGAACAGGTATATGACAGTTATTTTACTATTACTGATTCGCTAAATATTGAAGGTAAGCACGTTGAAGCACTGAAGATATCCGAAAAAGCTAAGGCTTTTGATAAAAAAGTACATATTATTGATAAAAGCTATGAGGTTGATAAAAGATACACAGATGCTCATACCGGAGTTTATGAATCTTTCCTTGAAGTTGTCTCACGGGCTATAACAGCTATTAATCACAGTTATGCCTTGACATACATTGATCATGCTATTGATTATCAATATAATAACAGCAAATTCATCAAAGGCGGGGATAGAATATATGGATATGTGGAGCAATTGGTTGATCATTTAATAACTACCGGAAGGCAGTTATATGTAATGAAGGATTTTAAGGGAGCGGAAACAATTTTTAGCGATGTAATTGATATTTGTGCAAAATATCCTATGATGGATTGTAAAGATGATGTTTCTAATTATTTGGCTTTAGCATCAGAAGCTCGCAGGGAGGCTGAGCTGTTGACGGTGGAGGTTACGATTAAAGAGCCATTGCCTGCAATGCGGAATGATGATGTTGTTGAACAGGTAAAAGATGAAATGCTTAAAAATTTGTCGCATGGCCATTTGAAAGCCTGGGCAGGTGAAACGAATGAAGCACGCAGGGTATTGGAAGATATTACAGAGAAATCTGCTATGTACGGACTGCGAAGCGATTCATTGATAAATGCCCGGCTGGTTTCTCTTTCAAAACGCATCAGGGAAAAAGAATGTGAGCTGGCTGAAAGGGATCTTGAAACGTTGATGGTTGGTTACTTTCAGCTTATTGATGAAGATGAGTTTATTAAAGCAAATAATAAGCTTAGTGAAATGAAAAGCCTTACCCTGAGTAAAAAAGAATGTGACTTTGATGATGGGAAGATTTACGAAGAAAAAGAAAGAATCCGGCCTGTTGTATCTTACCTGGAAAAGATGGAAAAAGTCCGTGATCTTTATTTTTCACAAGCCCATAGTGATTACGAGTTTTTTGTAAAAACTTATATAAAAACGGATGAATTTTATATTGAAAATGAGATCAAAAATTTTGGTATTTCGCATAAGGTTTTATTTGACTTCATTATTTCATCCTCAGATCAAAGCCTGATCCTTTACGGAGTAAGTTATTATTCCCGTGAGTATCAACCAGGCAAAGCTCTTGATCTTTTATACAGGCTTAAAGAAATGGGTGTTGAGAGGGACAGGACCGCCGGTATGCAGGAATATGCCGGCATGTTAGCGGCACAATATTATGCTGCTGTATATCCTGATAGCACTGCGCGCGAATTGTTAAGCGAATTTACAGATAACGACAGGTGGTTTCGTGACTACAACAGGGCTTTTATGAACCACTGGGATCCGTAGGGTGTTAGAATTCCTTTGTGCTTTTTAAAGCTTTGATGAAACCCTTATTGGCTGAATTTTTATAAAAGGGAATGGTTGATGGGGGGTGTTGAGGTGTTGAGTCGTTTAGTCGTTGAGTTGCTGATTTTCCATCGGCAGTCTACACTCTCCAGTCCTCAGTCAGCAGTTCATAGTTTCCATGTCTGAACACTTCCAGTCGACTCAATAGTAAAAAACCCTGCAGGGTATGAACCTGCAGGGTTTTTTAGCTTATTTTATGACTTGTACTCGTTGAGTTACGACATTGTTTGTAGTATGTATTTGTATAAAGTACATGCCTTTATTCAGGCTGCTTACACTTAACTCATAACTAAAATCGTCCACAGCCATATCCTTGATTATCTGTCCTGTTATACTGACAATCCGGATTTGATGTATTTTATCTACAGACTCTACAGTAAGCTTATCACGGGCAGGATTTGGATATATGATAATTCCGTCCATAACCTCCTCTGCTATCGCTGTTGTTTCGGAAAAGTTAGCTGTAACTGTAGTTGCAAAAGCCGGCATTATGTAGCTACAGCTTTCATGAATACTTACCTCTAACTGACCAGCATCGGTCCAGTTAACAAATTTGTAACCTTCGTTAGCGGTTGCAGTAAGCATTACTTCGTCATCTGCTTCAAATAGTCCTTCACCTGTGACAGTGCCTGCTCCAGCCGGGTTAACAGCAACAGACAGGGCATATAACAAGCCGCGGAACCTGGCTGTGACAGGAACAGTAAATTCAGGAACAAACAGATCATTAGAGTAGATGGTGATTTCGCCTGAATAATTTCCTGTATCATGATTGTGAGAGTTAAAATATACTGTTGCATCCATGCTTTCACCGGCATGGAGAGTTCCGTATGACGGGAATACTATCATGTTACAGAAGTAGCTAATTTGGTTTTCAATAAGTTCTTGTATATCATCTTTTCCTGAATCATTGGTGTCACCGGAGTAGTTGTCAGCCTGGAAAGCGTTGAAAATGCAATTCATTTGTTCATTCAATACAATAGCTGCACTATTAGGATAACCTTCAAATACAGCAAGGCGTGTAGCGCCATCAAGGGTCTCCACAATTTGTCCATCTCTATTCCATTGATCATATACCCAATTATAATCATCAACAAGATTATGTGGAATTACAATGATTTCACCTTCAGTAGTTAAGCTAAAGTTTTTTGGCTCAAAAAAATCGCTTATCACGTCTATTCCCATTAATTCACTAAAGGATGTGTTTTCAAAATCAACTTTGTTCCAGTGTGCAAATATCATTTTTCCTCCAGTGTCCAAATGATCAACCAGGTGGTTGTATATATTGTCTAAAAATTCATCGCTATATGAGTTAATAATTACAAGGTTGTAATTAATATCAGAATTCAAAGCTGTTGCAAGCGAGCTAAATGAATTAACGCTTGCATAAGCCAACCCCAGGTCATTCAGAGCTTTTGTGTACCATGGGTTAGTAGCGATGTCTTCATAAATGATGATTTTTGGCTGGATTAGTGATCCCTTTCCTTTATTGAAACGTATATAATCATCCCTGGCTACCATAATTTTTTCAGGGTGATTGTCGGAAATTGCATGTATTTGGCCTAACTCAAGATCGCTTAATGGCTCAAGCTGTTTTGCAGTTTTTGTATCCAAATCAAGATAACTTATACTGCTAAACTCTAGTGTTGTTTCACCCGTATTTGTAATGGTCAATGTTTGCTCAGCCATGCTTTGAAATTCCACAAATTGATCCATTGATACCGGGTAAACAGATATTTCAGGTGGATATTTGCAGGTAACGAATTTGCTTGATAGGCCTGTAGTGGTAAATCCACTGGTAGCTCCTCCGATTTTATATACATTTCCGTCCAGTGCAATAGCTGAATTTCGATAAACAGGGCTTACATGGTAAATACCTCCGTCAATCCATTCATCTGCGTTAACATCATAATATAATGAGTTTGGCAGGGGATCAAAACTTGCATCTGCTCCGGCAACCAGCCACAATTGACTGTTTTCTTTTATAATATTGTGCGCATATCCCATTCCCCATATTACATAAGGCAATTCAGGTATATCAGCATTCTCTTCATTCCATTGGTTGGTGACAAAGTCATAACATTGTGTGCTTTTCAATGCTACACTTGATACATTTACGCCTCCAGCAACAGCAAGCATTTTGTGCCCGGTTACAGGGTGATTAAAAATAAAGGCCGCATGAAAAGCTCTCTCTGAATT
>SLSZ01000135.1 GCA_007130125.1 Bacteroidales bacterium | reverse complement strand
TACATGGGGCTAAATAAGTAATTAAAAATCCAAAGTTCAGACTTCAAAGTTCAAAATTCACCCTGTTAAATACAAAATTACATTTAACAGGGTAAATCCCAAATATAAAAATCAAAACCCTGTAAAAAATCAAAAAAAAGGTGCAGAGCACCGTAACATTTGCAGCCAAATATGCAGCCTCCTCTAAGTAATAGGTGCAGAGCACCGCAACATATGTAGCCAAACATGCAGCCGTAGCTAATTAATAGGTGCAGAGCACCGCAACATTTTTAGTACAATTATATTAATAAAAACCCCTATGACCTCAAAAAAATTCAAAAAGGTATCTATCTTCATAATCAACATCATTCTTTTTAAGAATTTCTAAATATTCTTCTTTGAAAGTCATTTTCTTGTGATGCTGCTCCTGATTCAAAACATATTTAACTACACTGTCTATATTGGATCTTGAATGCGAAAAAGCACCATAGCCACGCTGCCATTCAAATTTGCTCTTTGAAAGATTATTATTCTTTATCCAGGCATTACTTGATGTTTTTATTTTCTCAACTAACTCTGGAATTAGCTGATTTACATTATATCCAATAAAGATGTGAATATGGTCAGGCATGCTGCCTATAGAAAGCAATTTATGGCCATTTTGTTGAACTATTCCTGTAATATATTTCTCTAAATCGTCTTTCCAGGCCTTTTTAATTAAGGCTTGTCTGTTTTTTGGAGAAAATATAAGATGAGCGTAAAATTGTGTGTAGGTGTTTGCCATGGTTAAAGGTTTTTTGGGTTAATAACTATGCAAATATAAATAAAATGCTATGACTTATGTCACGGTGCGCTGCACCTTAGATAGTCTTTATTAACATTCAATGTTATAAATATAGCCGGTGCGCTGCACCTAAGAAAGGTTTGTTACAATTTTAATAACGATAGGAGTAAAAACGTTCGCTGAATGACCATACGTGGCTAAATAAGAGATGCAGAACACCAAGTATTTGCAGCCAAAGATGCAGCTGCCATTAACTAAAAGGTGCATAGCATAGCAACATTTGTAGCTAAAGATGCAGCCGCCGTTAACTAATAGGTGCAGAGCACCGTAATATTTGTAAGTAGCCAAAAATGCTCTCCCTACTAAATAAAAGGTGCAGAGCACCGTGATATTTGCAGCCAAATATGCAACCTTCGCTAAACAAAAGGTGCAGAGCACCGTGATATTAAAAGATGATTTTATGTCACGTTGCTCTGCACCTAAAGAAAAGTCTGATGAGTTTTATTTTAGATATTCTAACATCCCGGCATTATTGTCCTTTAAGTTCAAACCTCATTACCCTTAGCGGTACGCCTTCAGCTCCTTTTTTCTTTACCAGCGCATACAAATACCCATCATGAAACGCCATTTTAGAGTTTTTAATTTCAAGCTCATACCCTTCAACATGGAAGCTGCTTTGTGCTACAAATTGCCCGCCATCCTGGTAAACCCATACATTGAACTTATTAGCTCCTTCTTCTTTTGGAAACTCAAAAAACAGCAGGTTGTCATCGGAGTCTTGGATAAGGGTTGAAAAAAACGGCATACGTATTGGCTTGCTTATTTTTTCAAGGTCTTTTTCCATCTCCCGCACAAGATAATCACGTGCGGCACGGTTTTCTTCCGGGGATGCCCATTCCACAAAACGCGGTTCCTTTATATTACGGTACCTCTCAATAGCATTGCGCTGAATCTCTTTCTGTTCCTCCACTGAAACATAATCTTTTGCCCAGTCAATGTTCTGTTTTGACAGAAGTTTTCCATCCAGGTCATAGATGAGTATTTCCCCTGTTTCAGGAATAGCCACAACAAGTTCGTCACCAACATTTGCAACAATAGGAGGATGTCTTCTTCCCAGGGGTTTTGCGAAAGGCATAGTACCTGCTCAATTTTTTTTAATGTGCGCGACAGCATTTTTCCCACTGAAGAAAGTTTTATGCCGGCAATTCCGGCAATTTCTTTATAAGATAACCCCTCACTATACAGAACTGCCAATTCTCTTTCATTTGTTTTTAGTTTTGACAGTGCCAGGCTGACAATAGCCTTTTTCTCTGAAATTTCCGTCTGGTCATTCTCGTCTGTTTTACCATGAACATCCTCGATATCTTTATGGTTTTTACTTTTTCTTAACCTATCAACACACTTGTTCAAAGTAACACGATATAACCAGCTTTTAGGATATTTCACAACTGTTGTCCTCTCATCACATTTTTCGAAGAAATCAATAAAAACATCGTGTATTATATCGCCGGCATCATAACCATTGCCTATCATTTTGCGCGCAACACCAAGCATGGTATTATAGTTTTCGTTGTATATATCTTCGAATTTTCCCAAAACAGATGCTTTTATTATACAGTCGTTTTTAACAGGATTTTTGTGACAAGAATTTTTAAAATTATTTATCAAAATCAATATAGAGATATTTGAAGAAAACCTCAGGCTTTATTAATATTATCCACCAGGTACTTCATTCCTAAAAACTTGGAGCATACGAGCAATGAACCTATTGCCACACCAATAACACCATGCATGGTAGTATTTTGTCCTGTAAACAAAAGATTTGGGATCTTAGTATCAGGAAGCACAAGGTTTTCCATGTGACTATCAACATTCCTGACAACTCCGTAGAGAGAACCATCAACAGTGCCTGTATAATCACGGTATGTCAAGGGTGAGGAGCTGTATACATTGCTTATAGAGTCACGTAAACCGGGAAACTTTTTTTCAACCAGATCCAATACTTTCTGGGCCTTTAATTTTTTAAACTCATAATAATCATCACCACGACTACCGACTACAGTATTTTTCCATTTCATAACTTCATCAAACTTCATATAGGCTAAAGCAGTGAACCCCTTTGCGTATCTATCATTTCCGGGAACAGGCTGCGTAAGGAACATGCTCATGCTAGGCCATTGCTGTTTATCATAATTATCAACACCCCAAACATTATTTTCTCTAAAGATGTAATGATTTGAGTTCAGAAATGGAAAGCTATTAGGTTTTAAAATGCCATAAACAGAAAACACCGATATTGTGTTTTCAAGATTAACAATTCGCCTGTAATATGATTTTCTTACCTCCTGTTCATCAATCATTTCAAAGGTACGCGTTGGGTGCATGTTCGAAATGAAATGTTTACCTAACACCTTTTCCCCTTCATTGACAACAACACTATCAATCTTGCCATTTTCTAATTCAAACCTTTTTACTTCCGACTTAACAAGTATCTCACCGCCATTCGCAGTTATTTCGTCAGCCAGGGCATGAGCAAGCTTTGATGTTCCTCCTACAAAGCGGTAAGCACTTTCAAGATAAGAATAGTGAATCAGTCCTTGTACAGATAATTGAGTAGAATATTGCTCCCCTGCATACAGCAAATTGTTTCCTGCCAAAACATTTTTTAAGTTCTCATCTTCAGTAATTGAATCCAAATAATTTCCCACCGATATATTTTGATGTTTTGAAGAAAACAATGAGTATTCTCCTTCACTCAACTTAAATAGAGGAAAATCATTAACAAGGTTTATTACCGTTTCAATATATTTGTCAACAGCTTTTTTTTCTGCAGGGAAAAATTCCAAAAGGTTTTCTTTAAAATTTTCAAATCCCTGTGAATGTGGGTATTCTTTATTTTGATCCAGAAAAGTTATTTTATCATAGGCATCAACGTCAAGCTTTTTGAGTTTCAGCTTATCCTTAACATTTAGGAAACGCAATATTTGGTTAAGGTTTTGCCCTTGTTCAAGCCCTCCTACATAATGCGCACCAACATCGAAAGTAACATTATCACGTGAAAAAGACTGGATTGCTCCACCGATCTGCACGCCTTTTTCTAAAACGCACACAGAATAGCCTTCACGAGAAAGAATAGTTGATGTGATCAAACCTCCCAGGCCTGCACCGATAACTACTATGTCATATTTTTTCATGTATTGTACTGATTAAAAACAGGCAACTTAACACAAGTGTATTTTCAATTTTTTTGATTATTTTTTTTAAAAACAAATACCTGATTCGATGTTCTTTTTTCGGATGCAATGACCTCAAAAGACATGTTATTTTCATCTGCTATTTTTTTCAAAAGTGAACCGGAAATAAACGAAAGCTTGGCTTTTGCTTTGTTAAATCCCAGACCAGTGGAGAAAAACTCGGAGACGCGTGTCATAAAATGTTTGCTTTTGATGTCTTTATTCCCTTCCCTAATAATGATCATGCCGGACTGGTTAAGCTTTGCAATAAATTTTTCAATAACTGCTTTTTGCGAGCTTTCAGGTATGTAATGCAGCACATCGAATAGTATAAAAACATCATAATATTCAGGCTCATATTCTGCAATATCAACACATTCAAAATCAATATTTTTCTGATCAAAAGATACTGTATTCTTAGCAAATTCTATTTTTTCTCTATCATAATCAACTCCTTTGATATATCGATCCTTTCCTGTGAGCGACAGCATATTTGTGAGCATTCCATATCCACAACCGGCATCAAAGATTTTTGCGCTGCGCGGTATAATTTCATCATACAGTTCGTAATTATTTTCCAGTCTAAGCTTTATTTTAACATAATATTCAATAACAGGGCCTTTAAACTTGTACTTGTTAATGAGTTCAGTTTTGTAGAAAAATGTCCTCCTTTCCGTTTCAAACAACTTTCTATATTCTTTACGATAGAGCCTGCACATTGCTTTTGCTCTCACAGAGTAATTGTCTCCAAGCTCATCATACCTAAACCTTCCAAGCAGACGAACATTTACAGGATAGGGATCAAGTATAAAAGTACCTGCCGGAAGCACTTCATAATAACCGTGCAGAAGTATTGCGGTAATATCAGCTTTTAGCTGTTCGGCAAAGTAAAAAGCTCCTTTATGAAATCTCCTGATCTTACCCGTTCTTGTCCTTGTACCCTCGGGAAAAATCAGTATTGAATTACCATCATCAAGCGCTTTTTGCAGGGCAGGTAACGTCTCTTTATATTCTTCTTCAACATTGATAAAGCCGGCATATCTGACAACCCGCCCGAAATAAAAATTGTTCCAGACCCAATCTTTTACAAGCATGACTATTTTTGGCGAAAGTGACAGATATAACAACAAGTCCATTACAGACTGGTGGTTGGATATTATAATTGACGATTTGTCAAAAGTGCTTTTATCAAGTTCGAACGATCTCTTGGGGCTATAAAACCATGAAATTGAAATAATAACCTTGCAAGCCGAGCATATCAGCCGTTTATAAGCTGCCCTCTTCCTTACTTTTTTTGCCGGGAATACCTTAAAAAACGGCACTAATGCAGATAAAAACAGGGCAACTACACCAAAAGAAAAGAAACCCAATGATGATACCATAAACTGATAAAGATTCACCGGATTCTTACGTGGCTTACCCTTATAATAAAAAGCTTTATCAAACAAAAACGGTTGTAATGTAAATGCAATTAACACAACGGAACTTATACCTATAAGAGAAAGTAATGCTATTGATTTTAATGCAGGATGTTTTGCAAATATCAAAACACCAACCCCTATCAATGTACTGAGGCATGACAATAATATTGAGCTTTTATAGGAAATGATATTGTCAGCCCCAAACTTATGCTTTTGTAATAATCCTTTTGAAATAAATATTGAATAATCAACCCCCAACCCAAAAATAAATGCCGAAATAACGACATTAAAAATATTGAACTTAATATCAAATAAGCCCATTATACCGATAGTCCAACCCCAGCTTAGCGCCATCGGCAGGAAAGTAATTATTGCCAGTTCGATCCTGCCGAAAAATATCAGTATAATCAAAAAAACTACTACGAGAGAAGCCGCTATAAATCTGTTGAAATCATGTTTAAGAATATCAAAAAGACTTTCAGCTAATGATTTTTTATCAAATACGAGAGTATTTTCTTTTTTGGCCAGATGCTCTTTAATAGCATCCGATATTTCGTCAGTATCGGCTTTTATCAGATTTGCAACCATCACACGGCTTGGTGTGTGAATGATAAAGTTCTCAGTTATAAGCCCCAGCTTTTTAGCAATAGTGTGCGGCGGTAAAATTTCATAATCCTTTTCTATCATCCGGAAAAATCCCCGGTAGGCTTTTTCGTTGAAATGAAGCTTTCCTCCTGCTTCACGCATAATAGATTTAGCTTTACTAATCTTCTCATCTGTCCAAAAGTCATTCCACTTCTCAATTTTTTCTTGTTGTAATTTTTCTGAAGGAATAATTCGTGATACTGAATAATAAGATTCGAAAACACTTTCACTTTGCAGGTGTTGCAGCTCATTAACGATCTCCCTGTTATGCTGGAGGCATTCATCCAGTGTTTCTCCTTCAGCTATGACATATATTGTCGTTTCGGTTATATCGGAGATCTTTTTCAACCTTTCATCAGCTTCAGCCAGCTCTTCCGAAAGGTAACCCGACTTTTCCAGATCTTCTTCAAAGCTTGTATATTGTGCAAAATACAACAAAAATGCAGATATAAGCAATATGGCAATTACCAGGGGTTTAACTGCATGCAGTTCAAAAGCAGCAGCTTTCTCAATTATAGTGTGGCGATAAAGCTTTTTACCTGGCACCTTTTTATCATTTACCATATGTGGCAAAAAAACCAACGCACCTAATGCTGCCCCCATAACGGCAACTGATGCAAATATACCAAGGTCTTGCAAAGCCGGTGATGTAATAAATAACAGGCATAAGAAAGCTGTTGTTGTTGTAAAACCACTCATTAAAACAGGCTCGGATATAGCTTTAAGTGTCTTTTTTGATGAGCCGGAGTGCTTATGGTGTGTAAGGAAATGTAAAGAAAAGTCAATGGTGATTCCCAGCAGCACTGAACCTATTGCAAGTGACAAAGCCGATATTTCAGGTTTAAATACAGCAAAAAAGAACAATGCTAAAACACCTCCGACAGCGGCAGGGAAAAAAATCAGCAAAATGTTCTGAATCCGCTGGAAAAAGAAAAGCATTAAGAAAACCAGCAGTACTAAGGCTATTGACACTGTAAGCTTAATATCATCCTTTATCTGCCGGGTATTGGCAATTGCAACCGGCACTGAACCGTAAAAGCTGATTTTTATGTCAGGGTAAGTCTTTTCAAAATTGCCGGTAATCCTTTCCAACTCATTGACAAAATATTCGTTTTCCGCTGTACTGTGCGTATCATGGGGTAGCACAAAGAATAAAGCATTACGTTTATCTTCAGTAACCAGGTAGTTATTGTATAACTCAAGCCCTTCCTCCAATTGGACATCTTTCAAAACTTCAAGCTTAGGCAAAACAATATGTAATGGATCCTGTAGTAAAAAATCACGTGTAACAACTGACACTGGTGACATCAATGATCTCAGGTTCTCTTCAAGCTTGGCTTCAATACCTTCATAGGTAATAAGACTATCAAGCATTCGATAATCAGCACTATCAAGATAAAAAGGCAGGTACTGATAAAACAATTCAAAGGCTTCAAAGAATAGTTGATCATCGACACCCGATGTAATTGACCTCACATAATCAGGCTTAAGGTAATAATCAATGCTGTCGGCAAGTTGAGCAGCAACAGATGTTAATTGTGCCGGATCAGCTTCCTGCAAGGTATCCTTCTGGTAAACATTAAATACTATCTGTTCGAGGATTGTCGAGTTTGATATTACTTCGTTATAAATTTCAATTTTGTCACTCTGGGGAAAAACAGCACTAAAATCATCGAATAATGTAATATTCCTGATGTTAAATGTTGCAAACACAGCAAAAGCAATCACTGCCAGAAGAAATATAACTCTGAACCTTCGAATGAAAGTGTATATTGCAACAAAAAGCTTACTCATTAATTTCCAAATTTTAAAAGCCATAAACAAAATACATGTGGGATATTGCCATCTATAGCCTCGTACAAATTTTAAAATAAAGAAAATGTTCCGTTGATCATTAATTATTTATCTCTTTATAATCTTCCGCAAAGAAAGCAATAAAAAAGAAATAACAAAAGCTGCCGCGGCAGCAACTATTGCAAATATGATAGCACCAATAATGTACTGTTTAAGCCCGATAGTAAATGATTGTACTGATAAGTCGGGGTTAAACGAAAGCACAATAGGGTTTGCGACAAAAAGTTCACCTGTTTTAAAGCTTAAATACAAAATGAAAGGCATAACTGGTGGCAAGCTGATGTTGCATGACCAGAACACAATCAGTTTGTTCAACCTTAGCAGATGTGCCAGAAACAAGGCTGTTACAGTTTGGTAGCCCCATATTGGCACTATACCCATCATCACGCCAAAACCAATAGCAGCAGCCAGCTTGTGGTTGCTTTCATTTCTGCCAATAACCTCAGCAAATCCTTTTTTTCTAATATCTCTCCATACAAAAAGAGGGCGATAATAGAAAATAGCTAAAATAACCAACCAGGTATTCAGCAGTGAGACTCTTGCAAAATCCCTGACAGGCCTGAAGTGAGATACACGTTCGTTTTTCGGTGCATAATATACATCCACAGGTACATAATTAACCGGCACACCCTTCCATGTTGCCCTGACAAGCACCTCTATCTCAAACTCAAATTTTTCGGTATAAAAGCGCATATTGCTGAGTTTCTTTACGGGGTAGAGCCTGTAACCTGTTTGAGTATCAGGGAGTTTTATTCCGGTTTCCACGTAATACCAGAAGTTGCTGAACTTATGCCCGAAAGAACTTTTTGCAGGTACGCTTTTTTGATCCATATTACGTGCTCCTACAATCAAAGCACCAGGGTTTTTCTCCAGGGCATCAATAAATTTCGGAATATCTCCGGGCATATGTTGTCCGTCAGAATCAATGGTAATAGCATAATCATATCCCATTTTAATAGCTTCAGAAAACCCTGTACGCAAAGCTATACCTTTACCCCTGTTCTTATTATGAGAAACATAGGTTACCTGGGGAAATCCTGAAACTATTTCATTAGTTGAATCCGTGGAACCATCATTTACAACAATTACATTGGATGTAAATTTCAAAACACCTTTTATTACACCCGGCAATGTTGATTCATTATTATAGGTAGGTATAATGACACAACACTTAAGAGAATCAAATTTTTGTTGAAGTTTATAACTGGTCACCAAATTCACCTCTCAATTTTAAAACCGTATTTTCCTGGTCATCAATTATTGTTGCGTTGATTTTATATAAACCGTCTTCCAGCAAGCCATAAGATATTTTTATTATTAACTCATCCTTCTCCACGGGGTTGTTCAGTCCGGCAAACTTAATATCTTTTGAGTTTTTCAAAAACAACGTCTTATTCAGGGCATCTTCAAGACATTCTTTTACAATAGCAACCTGGCATACACCAGGAGTTACAGGTACATCAGGGAAATGTCCCACGTAAACCGGATGAGACGGGTTTAATTTTATTTTATAAACAATCTCTCCTTCAGTATGCTCTTTATTTAATATTTTATAAAAATCACTTTTCAACATTTGTATTTAATATATTACAGCAATTTGCCAACTGCCTGTTGTCAACTGTCAGCTTCTTTTTAAAGTTTATTCATTTCTATTCTCATCCTTATCCCTCTTTGCAAAAATATAATATTTTCAGGTTGGTTTTTATTATTATAGCCGGCATTGAGAAAAACTCTGTTGCGTATCAGCTTCTTTGCTTCAATTCTTTTAACCCTGCCGCTTTCAACAAAATATTTTCGTTTCCAGCCATCATTGTCTGCAAGCTTATAAATTGTATCATTGCTTTTTGTAGCATAAAAGCTTCCATCATGTTTTCCCGGGTCTTCGAGGATGTATTGCAAACTTCTTGCAATACTGTTCAACAAGGGTTTTCTGTTAATTGCCTCCATACAGTAAACAACTTCATAGCCATCCTCATCTATTTTCATGTCAAAAAACTTCACTCCCATTTCAGAGACAAATCCAACTTTATAGAGGCTGTCAGCGTTTAGAATAACAAACACACCGCTTAGATTGTTCCTGAACACTTCTAAGTTTGCTTTGTACATAGCCCTGTCGCCTTTCTCTAATTGCAGTGGTGCAGATATACCAGGGCCGGGTTGTTCTTCTTCCCAAATAAGTTTATGTGTTTGGCAAGAGAAAAGCAAAAAAGAAATGATACTAAAGGCTAAAAACTGACGAGGGAATCGGCTCATTGATTTTCCGGTTTGTATATCTTATCAAAGTATAGTCGTTGTTAGGCTCGTTCATTATTATTTTGGAGATATGCAATGATGATTTATCAAAATACATTTCCATTTCATGAATAACCTTAGAAATATCCTTTTTTAAAGGTTTTAGCTTAACAAGGAAGTACTCATCGTTTTCAAATAGCTTAACATCAAAATCATCATTATCAATTACATCACCACTCATGGAAGCAACAATTATATTATTAACCTGCTCAAATATCTTATTACCTTTAACCTGAAATTCCTGATTTCTGCCGTCATCACTTATTTGCACAACGCCATCATTAACTATTACAATATAATTGTATGGCTCGGTATATTGCCAGCGAAGCGAGTTTTCTTTCTGAAACCAGAACTTTCCTTTGGATTCAAGAGTAACATCCAGGAAGTCCATATACTTTTCCTGGTGAAAATCACTTTGTATTGTATTAAGGCTTTTAGCCATGTTGTCAAGTTTACTGCCGACAGTCTCGATATCACTTACCGGTCTGAAATCAGACTGGCTATAAGCAGTAACATACAGGAAGCAAATTAATAATGCAAAAAATGTCTTCATAGATCGGTTTGTTAAGTGGTTGTTAGCTTGTAACTAGTGCGGGAATTTAGCAATTATTTCTCGTCACTCGTTACTCAGCAATTTATCTACTGTTTCAAAGTTATAATTATTTTTTTTTAAAAACTCAATGTACTTATCCAAAACAATATGAATATTTTTGACCGGATCATGCAAAAGAACGATATCGCCTGGCCTCGTTCTGTTTATCAATCTTTTCAGCACCCTTTCTCTCTTTTTAGTCACGGTATCAAACGATTTAAGACTCCATCCTATTGTATAAACTTTAAGCCTTTTTATTGCTTTTGCTATTGAGGGGTTGGTTACCCCGAATGGCGGCCTGAAAACAATTCTTTCGGATAGCCTGACACTATTTATTAAATTGTCTGTTTTTTTAATTTCTTTAATTATTTTTTTAGTACTTCTTAAGGGAAAATAATTTTTATGGCTGTATGAATGATTACCTAAAACATGCCCTTGCCCGGCAATTTCTTTAACCAATTCAATATTCTCTTCAGCCTTTTCCCCAATTATAAAAAAAGTTGCTTTTATATCGTGTTTTTTTAATACTTCAAGGACCAAAGGTGTTTCTGTTTTATCAGGGCTATCATCAAATGTTATGAAAACATTTTTGTTACGTGCCCTTATGTCACGGCAAATAACTTTAGTATAAAACTGGCTACAGATAAAAGCAGAACCGATAAATAATATTGACAAAAACAATGCCAGTGTAATGAAAAAGCAAGCAATTGGGATATATGACATAAAATTCCCGGCAATCAACATACAGGATATTAAAATAAAGGCTATTCTAATATGACGATAAGTCAACATGCGGATAAAACTATAAAAGAGTGGTTTTTGTTGTTTTCCTGGTTATACAACAAAACATTATTTATTTTATCTTTTTTTCTTTTTCCCAGAATAACATTTTCCGGAACATCGTTTTGCTTGATGATCCTTGTTGCCATCCACACACCAAAAGAGGCGGATGTATCATATTCCCCGCAGTAATGCTTATAATAACCATGAACATGGTTATCAAATATCATATCTTTTACCTGGTGATAGTAAGTATCACTGATACTGTCGCCGTTATATCCAAATAAAACCAGATCAATATCATCAAATGACAAACCGGCATCTTGCAATCTGTTATTCAAGTTTTTAGATAATGCCGAAATGCCATTGGATCTGTGATAAAGTTCCACCATTTTAATTTCGGCATAAGTGTTTTTTGTTTTGTCCGCCGAAATCATAAAATACGCAGCCCCCTCGCCGGCCACAGTGCCCGGGGTGTTGGAGTTACATACATCTAAGTTATTGTAGGGTTCCTCTTTCCAATGATCAATGTGTTTCCTCAGATTGTAATTCTCAGGAGTTATTTCATCAACACCGCCTACCAGAATATTTTTATTACCTTCTTTTATTAACAATATAGCTTCAAGCAAGGCAGACTCAAAGGAGATCGTTTTGTGTGCATATGTAAAATTTGCTCCGGTACACTTATAATCTATGGCAATTTTTCCGGCGAGTGTATTGTGTGTTGATTGTATGAATGTAGTTGGAGTAAGCATACCTTCGTTAGTATCGATCATTTTATTAAGGAACTTCTCGGTATCTTCAAGGCATCCCAAGCCTGTACCAACGGCAATGGCATTGAGTGTGTCAATCTCAGCTTCATTAATACACTCTGCGGCAGCAGCAGAGCTACATTTAATTATCCTGCTCATTCGCCGCATTTCAATAGGATTGAAATAGTTTTTGAAGTCAGGCAAAACATTTTGCATCATACCATCATACTTTATAAGGTCCTTTGGTATTTCAGGACTTAAAAAAGTATTTTGTGGTGAAATTGCCTGTGCTCCGTTTATATAAATAGCCATATTTATTCCTTTGAAAAAATTAACGTGGTTTCGTTTCCGCCAAAGCCAAATGAGTTTGACATTACATTCTTAATACCCGCATTATCAATCACAACAGTTGCCGGCGAGATCGATAGTTCAGATATTCGTTGTTTAAAATTAAGGTTTGGAAAAATCACATTATATTCAATGGAAAGTATTGAATATATGGCTTCCAGGGCGCCTGCTGCCCCCAGGGTATGGCCGGTATAAGATTTTGTAGAACTGAAAGGCGGAACATGTTCTCCAAACAATTTTTCCATAGCGATCCCTTCAGTAAAATCGTTATTATCAGTACCCGTTCCATGCACATTGATATAGTCTATATCTTTAGCTTTAAGTTTACCAACTTCGATTGCATTTTTCATTGACAGGAATGGTCCTTTTGCTTCGGATGAAGTCGCGGTTTGATGATAAGCATCATTATTATTAGCATATCCACTAATCTCGCAGTACTTCTTCTTTTCATTGCACAGCTTTTCACTCTCAAGAACCAAAATGCCGGCCCCTTCACCCAGGTTAAGCCCTTTGCGGTCCTTATCAAAAGGAGAACAAGGATTTGGATCCAGCAGGAAAAGCGTTTTAAAGCCATTTATTGTAAACCTCGACAGAGAGTCGGTACCACCGACAATAGCACGGTCAACAATCCCGTTTTTTATAAGCCTTGCTCCAAGCATAATAGCATTAGCTCCACTACTGCATGCAGTGCTAAGGGTTGTAACAAAATCCTGTAGGTTAAGAGAGTCGGCAACTTTTTCAGTTGTATACCCACAATTATGAGTATTAATAAAATCGGTATTTTCTTCCGGGTGCCTGTAATATCTTTCACTTTTATCCATTCCGCCAACGGTGGTTCCAAGTATCACACCGGTTTTTGCTGTATCGCCATTTGCCAGGCCGGCATCATTATATGCTTCTTTGGCAGCATGTATAGCCAATATCGTAGTCCGTGGGTAAGTTGTATTTTCAGGTAATTTAAGCCTTTGGAGTAACTCCTCGTTAGTTAACTTAATTTCCCCGCAAACAATTTCATCCTTATGCACAGTTTCAAGAATATCCAGTTTACTGATACCATGCTCCTTATTCAGCAATGAGTTGTAGTTTTCTTCTAAATTATTACCAATTGCTGATATAATTCCCATTCCAGTAACAAACACGCGATTTCCCATTAGATGATGAATTTTCGGGGTTATTTTTTGTTATGCTGAATATACTCCGCCATTGTTTCAACTGATTGAAAGATCTTCTTGCCTTCTTGTGGGTTTTCAAGTTTGATGCCATATCCTCTCTCGAGCAAGAGAGTTAACTCAAGTGCATCTATAGAATCTAACCCCAAACCCTCACCAAAAAGTGGTTCCTTCTCGTTTATATCATCCGGGCTGAGTCCCTCAAGATTCAAATGATCAATTATTTGTTCTTTTAATTGCCTGATCAAGCTGTCCATTATTATTGGTTTTATTTGAAAATTACAGTAATAAAATATTTGGTTTTACCAATTAGCTTAATAAACTCCAAATTTATCATTTAATATTATTTAACCGTTTTAAATTATTTATTGCAAATTTACTACTTTTTGAATCTTTACCAATTAAGTAAAGTATGGATTTATAATCATTTGGGTTTATAAAGTCAACCCATCCGCCTATCACATAATCAGTAGTGCTGTTATTTATAAGCAATTCAATGTTTTCATACAACTCTTCCTCATCAAATTTCCCACTAATATAAAAAACATTTTGTCCTTTGAACCCATGCCGGATACATATTTCCCCAACCAAAATATTAGGCAGTGTGTAGACAAATACGGCCGGGCTTGGTTGCTCCCTCATTGTTTGCAAATACTTCAAATCCGTATCCTTTGTTGCATTAGAATTTCCAACAACCAGTGCTATTTCATTCATGTCAATGTTTTCAAGGTTAAAATCCTTCAAAAGTATTTCGGCTGTGAGAAAGCCAAGCTTCGAAAGGGCATCCATCTTAAAAAACTTGATATAAGCTTTACTATATTTTTTGTACAGCTCTTTTGAAGCTAGTGTAAAATCATTTTCAGTGTCATGTACAAGCCGGCCATTGGCAAACACTTTGCCATTGTTTATTTCCACACTGTTTATAATACTCCAATTATCCATTTTTCTTGAGTAATAAGGCTGAATTGCATCCTCCAAAGCCGGATGCGGTTTTTAAAACATTATTCAGTTCTTTTGTGATATTTCTATCTATTATATTAACTTTTTCAACAACACCAAACTCATTATATCCAAAAGTCTTTATTATCTTATTGTGATACATTGACCACAATGAGTAAATTACCTCCACTATTCCGGCAGCACCGAGGGTATGCCCGACATAACCTTTAAATCCGTTTACGGGCACATTGTTCAATCCGCTTCTGGTAATTGCTATCGACTCCATATCGTCATTGTAGGGTGTTGCTGTGCCGTGAGCTGAAATGAAGTCTATTTGAATGTCTTCATTATCGAGTGTATGTTTTATAGCCTGGAAAAGTCCTTCGCCTGTGCGCGACGGACCACTTATATGATTAGCATCATTTGCCGTTGCTCCTTTAACTATACTTACTTTCCCTTTTTCCTGGGTACTTAATACCATGGTTGCTGCTGCTTCGCCAATTGTCAAACCATCGCGGTTTTTATCAAAGGGCTTACATATTTCAGAGCTAAGTGACATGAAAGATTCAAAACCGCTGACAACAAACTTTGATAACGTATCAGCACCCACAACAACAGCGTGTTTATATCTGCCTTCCTTAAGCTGCCATTGGGCATACATAAGAGCTACAACACCTGAAATACAAGCATTGGATATAAGCCTCGGGCGGTTTTTGGCTTTAAAATAACCGGCGATCTGATGGGCCGAATACCACAGATCAAGCTTGTTATGCATTTCAGGATACTCTATCAAATCAACATTTCCCTTTGTAGTCGAAAGAACCAGCAACGTGTCTTCTGAAGAAATATCAATTGAAGTGTCTTTTAAAGCTTCAGAGATTGACAAGATAGAAAGCTTTTCAAATCGTGTGAAACCTTCAGGTAGTTCATTATTATAAGCCCATTGAGAAAGCCACTCATCGTTAATTGAGCCTAAAGGCAACATGTTATCGGAATACTTGCCGTTATTATGCATAGTAATGCCTGTCCGATTATTCAGCAGTTTGTTGAAATTTTCTTCTGAACCGCTACCCAAAGCAGAAATCAAATGATCTGATACTATGTCTACTCTTTTGCTCATCACACAAATCCTTTTTCCTTTTTCCATGCTTCAAAAAACGGGGGATTAGTAAGCACCAGCTCTCCATTAGGCATTGTAAACACCTGTATGCTTTCTCCCTCGGCAACTAACTCGTCGTTTCTTTTGTTAAAGATCTTGAATTTAAAAACAATTTTAGCTGCTTTTGTATTTATGAACTCAGTCTCAACAATAATTGCATCACCATATTTAACATACCGCTTAAAGTCGCAATTGACTTTTACTACAGGCGCTAAATACCCTTTATCATAAATATCCAAATACCCGATATTATGTTCCTTGCCGAAAGCTTCCCTTCCGTCTTCAAAGAATTTTATATAATGGCCATGCCAAACAATTCCCATCGAGTCAACTTCGCTGAACCTGACTACAATCTCTGTTCTGTTAATAAGTTGTTTTTTTTTTGTCAAATCTATACTTTTTGATACTTTTTATAAAAATATGCAACTAAAAGGCAAACAACAAAAAACAATAGAAGTTTGAATGCATATGGAAAAATATTTACAAATGCAGCATCTCTCAGGAAATACTCATAATATCCCTGTATACCCCAGTTCATAGGGGATAGTTGGCTGATTTGCCTCATTGCCGGGCTCATAACGTATAATGGGATCCATACACCTCCCAAAGCAGCCAATATCACTGTTGAAACAGCACCGAATGTTGATGCCTGCATATATGATTTTGCAATTGTACCGATCATTATACCATAGCCGGTAGCAGCCAGACCGGCAGAGACTGTCATAAAAACAAAACCTGCAATATTGCTTCCCAACTGCAGTGGTTGAACATCTGCCAGCGGAATAACCCAAATGCCGACCATTACTATAACTGCTGCCTGCATCATAGTAACTACGAGAAACATCAGAAGCTTACTGAATGTTACCGTCAAATAGGAAACAGGCATGGTTTTGAGCCTGTCAAGGCAACCGTCATAACGCTCTTTTATAATATTTCCGGCCAAAGGTATACAAATAAAAAACATTGCAAACAATGTCCATGCAGGTACGTTATGCTGAACTGAGCTGGGAGCATCCTGCTGCCCAAACTCGCAAATATAACTTTCATCAAACTCTATAACCGCCTCTTCAGGATATTGCAAATATGTTGATTGATTCATCATAGCATCTATTATTCTGCTATAAGTAATAAACACAATACGCGTTTCTATCTTTGAGCTGAATTCCCTTAAGTTGCTTTTGATAATACTTCTGAAAGAGTCTTTAGTAATAGGATCAAAGAACAAGTCAACCTGAACGGACTTTTTCAAACCTGTAGTATCCACATTCATCATAGCCGGCACCTGCTCCTGCACTAATGCAACTACCCGGTTTCTGATTGATTTAGTAGTACCTTCAGGAACTATAATCCCCATTTGATATTTACCACTTGCAACATCATCACGAGCTTTTGCCATTTCCGCCGAATCAGCATTCTGAATAACTGTAACCTCAAAAAAGCCGTTGCTCTTTACTCCATGCGTGAATGCTGTTCCAACAGAGTCCATATCATTGTCGATCAATACAACAGGTACCCTGGTTTCATTGATGGTCTGGTATGTCTTTTCCTGCAGAATGGTAATTACAAACACTAAAACCAGGGGCATGACAAACATAAGCGCCAGACCCTCAAAATCGCGAATCAGTATACGATACTCTTTTTGTATTGATGCAAGAAGTTTTCTCATTTTATTAATTACGCTCCACTGTTAAAAAATCTAAAAATGATATATATGTTGAATATGCAAATCAAAATTTCAAAAAAATTAATCCCTCACATGTCTTCCGGTCAGATGCAGGAACACATCTTCAAGGTTTTTGCAATTGCTGTTGTATTCAGTTATAAGTTCTTCCGGTGTTCCGACAGTCAGCAGTTTACCATAATCAATTATTGCAATCCTCGTACAAAGTTTTTCTGCCTCATCCAGCATATGTGATGAGTACAGCAAAGTAACTCCCTCCTTATTGAGCTCATTCAAATAGTCAAGTATAACCATTCTTGATTGCACATCTATTCCTACTGTAGGTTCATCAAGAAATACAAGCCTGGGATCATGCAAAATGCCGGCAATAAGGTTTACCCGGCGCTTCATACCTCCCGAAAAATGCTTAATCTTTTCATTTTTTACCTTGTATAGCCCCATTTTCTCAAGGAAGTAATCAATTCTTTCCTTTAATTCTTTTTTTGGCAGGTCAAACATGCTGCCAAAATATACAAGGTTTTCATATGGCGTTAGCAGCTGGTATAAAGCAATATCCTGTGAAACTACTCCAATGAAAGGTTTTACAAACCTAAATTCTTTGTGAACGTCAAAGCCTTTTATACTGCAACTACCTTCGGTGGACTTGATCAAATTACACAATATTGAAATTGTAGTTGTTTTTCCTGCTCCATTCGGACCCAGCAAACCAAAGATCTCCCCGTTGTAAATATCAAGATTAAGCTTATCAAGCGCAGGGTCCCTGCCTTTAAGATAAGTTTTACTTAAATTGTTGATCTCTATTAAAACGTTATTTTCCATAAATTTATTTATTACCAACGTTTTTTTGGTTGATTGATTGATAGGTTGAGTTGTTTAGTCGTTGAGTTGATGGTTGCCGATTACTGATTACCTCTGACCAATTACCTCTCAGTGCTCACAATCCTACGCCTTCAAACTCTCCTCTTTCACCACTTTTGCCAGCTCCTTATATACTATATTTTCCTTTGCTGAAATATCCAGCAACAAATTCGCTATACTATCATAGGTCTCAACTTCATTTCTTTCTTTTATGATCCTTCCGGCATGTACTGCAAAGTCACGCCACATATCTCCAATTTCGGTCATACTGGCCGACAGCTCATTCAGCCTTTTATTTTCAAGGATCTCAGATGCTTCTTGCAGAAAAGCAGCAAACAAAAATCTAAATCCTGCCCCTCCCGTACCAATCTCCTCCTGCATTCGAACAATCTGACCTAACCGCTTTGATGCCTCCCTGGGTGAATATCTTTTTGGGTATTTTCTTACTTTTTTTGACAAGTATTTTATTCCCCTTGCACCTATAACCGGCCCGGGAAGAATCACCATCTCCCTTACCGTACGCTTTAGGCCTTTTATAATTGCTACCTTAATATTAATTTCATTTGGCAGGTTTTTTATGTAATACATTTTTCCTCTTGGTGCTTGCAGCCCCTGTGCGAAACGCACTTTCTTCAAACTATCATAAGAAAGATGTTCAAACGACTCCATAATTGGATCGCTAATAATATAATTCCCGTTCTCTTTGCCTACGCCTATTATATTATGCGCATTAAAATGAAATCTGTAAGGAGCCGGAAAATAATCCAGGTAAAACACTCCAACAACCATGCCTGTTGGTATTCCCCTTTCAAGATTATCATCAAGTGCAACCATTGCCTTTTCAGGATTCCGAAACTTTTTCACTTCAACATCAATGCCCAATGCTTTTGAAGCCCTTTTAAAAATCGCTCCCGGCCATGGCCTGAATGAAGTCAAAGGCAATCCGTTAAGCTTAATAATTGGTATATGAGAAAAATATATTCCCGAACCTATACCAAAGATCATAGCTTCACTTAGCTTAATGCCATGGTGGTTTAAAAGGCTCATTATGGCACCGTTCTCGCAATGAGCTGCCATTTTATGTTGGTAATCTATCTTCATTTCTGTAAGAACCTCAATTTAATATAAGCAAAAAGCAACCAAAAGAAAATCCCAAAATAAAATCCCAAGTTCAAAATAAATTCAAAATCCCAAAAACCAAACTTTAATCTCTCACACTCTCAGTTCTCTCCCTCTCCGTACTCAGCGCTAATTGCCCTATGCTTTATGCCCCATGCCCTATGCCCATTATCTAATCAACATTCCCCAAATCCTCCTCCGGCTTCAAATTCAGAGCTTTTTTATATTTTTCTATATTCTCTTTGCTGAGCTTCGCATAACTTTTCGGCTTCAGATGAAACCACACTTTAAAAACACTAATTCCGGCATATTTTGCCAACATCCTTTTGGTTAAAAGGTGTTTTTTCATGTGATAATACAGCGGACTATATTTGCCGGCTTTCACCTGTTCTCTCACCTGCTCCAGTTTTTCGTTTATCTCCTCCCAGGTTTGTTGCAGCACAATATTTTTCGGTTCCCATCCAACACTTTTTACAATAGTATAGTTTCCTTTTTCATCAACTGCATATTGCAGTTCACGGGTTTTGCCTTCAAGCAAGTTGGCATCGTCTTGAGGAACCTCTTTCTTTTTCATAATTACACAACAGTTAAATGCATATATGCATATGAAAACCTGGCACTTTCGGGTACCATGATTAGGATCTTTTCACCGGCTTTTAATTTTCCGCTATTATAAAGCTCTTCAAGCATAAGGAAGGCAGAGGCAGAGCCGACATTACCAACTTTATGAAGATTGGTGAACCACTTTTCTTCGGGTATTTCTACTCCATGATCCAGCGAATCTTTCTGTATTATCTTACGAAAGAACTCTGATGACATGTGTGGCAAAAAATAGTCTGTCTCTGAGGGATTGAAACTATGTTTTTCAGATACTTCAACCAAAAATTTTGCCCCGAACCTTGTAATGTTTTTTTCAAGGATCCGTGTATCCTGCCTTAAGGTAAACACCGAACTATTCATTTGCTCTTGCTGGGAAAGATCACGCCATGGTATCAATTCACCGTTTTCTTTTTGCACCGCACCGGCACACATGCAGGTATCTGCTTCATTAGCATACGATTTGATCTCAATCCAGTCTATCTTAAGAGATAACTCATCCAGGTTTGGTTCTTTCTGCAACAGCACCGCAGCAGCTCCATCAGAAAGCATCCATCTCAGGAACTCTTTCTCAAAAGCGAGATATGGGTTTTTACCAAGCTGTTCAAGCCGTTCGGCCTCTTCGCCGAAATTTTTGGATTGTATCCAGGTGGATATCTTTTCTGATCCTGAACATACCGCATTTTTTGACATGCCAGCCAATACCGAGAGATAACCGTATTTCAATGCCAGCATACCGGAATTGCACGAGCCGGCAGGTGAAATTACTTCTATAGAATTGCAACCCAATTTGCCCTGTACCATTGAGGCATGTGAAGGAAGCATCTGATCGGGCGATGTAGTGCCACATGATAACAAATCAATATCTTTTAAAGTAAAACCGTTACCAATCAAACCTTTTATAGCCTCATAAGTAAGCTCATAGTTTGTGTGGGTTGACTTACCGTTTTTGTCAAGTGCATAATACCGGCTTTTTATGCCATTGCTTCTAAGTATAATACTTTTTGAACGTGATTTCTGTCCCTTGATCTGACCTATAAAATCCTCCATCTCATCATTCATTACAGGATCATTCGGCAAAAATTTTGATAACCGGGTAATATAAACTGCTCTGTTATTTATGTCTGACATCTTTCGGTTAGTAGAATAAAAAGTATTATTTAAAAAATGCAAAGAAAAAGAAATAATTTGAATTGTGCAATCATAAGTTGAAGCTCGCTGATAAACAGAAGAAAATATGTCTATTTTTTAAAAAAATCAACTACTTTAGAGAAAAAAATTTACAAGCATGTTTAAAACTGATATTTCAAGGGTAGTGCTAGGCTTTTTACGAATTCAAGATATTCCGGCCGCAGAAATTACCCAAATACTCAACACAGCCTTTGACGCTGGTATAAATACTCTTGATGAGGCTGATATATACGGCAATTATAACAGCCAAAAGTGGCTGGGCAGAGCATTTAAAACCGACAAAACATTACGAAAAAAGTTCAAAATAATCAGCAAGGCAGGCATTGTACTTAAAAGCAAGCCCAACGCAAACCCGAAAATCAAATCTTATAATACTACAAACAAACACATCATTGAATCAGTTAACCAAACACTTACTGATCTTGGCACTGACTACTTGGATATTCTACTTATACACAGGCCGGATCAGTTAATTGACCCATATGAGATTGATAACACATTTCAACAATTAAAAAAAGATGGTAAGGTGTTAAACTTTGGTGTTTCGAACTTTACAACATCCCAGGTTAACATGATGAGGGCTTGTATGAACACCCCATTAGTGACAAATCAAATTGAATTTTCAGCTTTGCATCCTCAACCACTTTTTGACGGAACTTTAGATCAATGCATACAGAAACAAATAATGCCATTAGCCTGGTCTCCCCTGGCAGGTGGAAGATTATTCATAGATAAGGATGAACAAACAGTCAGGGTACGTGAAATGTTGACAAAAATAGGTGATGAGCTGGGAGGTTTTAATGTTGATGCAATTGCACTTGCCTGGTTACTTAAACATCCTTCACAGGTTTACCCGATAATCGGAACTATGAAAACCGAAAGAATAAAATCGGCCATGGAGGCCTTAAAAGTTAAAATGAGTGTTGAACAATGGTACAGGATTCTAGAAGAATCACAGGGACATCCGGTGCCATAAAACAACACCTGTTTAACTGAAAGAATATTTGATTTTATGCTGTAAGTATGATTTATTTTAATTCATAATCCTGGTTAATCCTAATATCCCATATAATAATTTAGTTGCTTCTTCGCCCTCTTAAACATCACAAACCTTTTAACATGAAACACCAACGACGCTACAGGTGACAATACAAAGATCACAAACAACAGGTAATACTTAAATAACCTTACGCGTACCAGCCGTTTTTTGTTTTTTGCTTCGCCTTTTTTGCGGATTAGCTTTGCCCATATCCTGAATATCCTGAAAGCATTTTTCTCCATTTGCATCAGATGGTACTTAACTCTAACACCGTCCAAAGCTACCAGCTCTTTTTGTAAACTGCCGTAATCATTGTTTTTTAGAGCTTGCTTTATTGGCCGGGCAAAAACTGCAGCATTTCTGATGTCTTTTTCAGATACACCGGCCTCGGGAAGAAAACTGTAAGGCCCCTTATTACCTCCCATAAGCCACTTTATAATTGTCAAGACTGATACCAGGTTATGCGACTTATCTGATAATACAATATTACCTACCACCTTTGCATGATTTTGTATAAGCTTTTCTTTAACGTACTCCTGTGCCACTACCCACATGTTTCGCACACCCAGCAGTGTGACAACTTTTTTCCCGTTAAGGAACTCTTTGGCAACATCACTCTTTAAAAACGAAGTGACAGGAATTGCCGGCGAAAGGTACCAAACCTGGTAAGACAATATTACAAGGTCATAATTATTGTTTGCAGGAAAATCTGACAAATCAAGTTCTACGGGCACCTTCTCCACCGACTCGGGCATACAGTCAAAAAACTCATCCGATGGCCACGGGAAAGGGTAATCTTCTACCGGCTTAATACGATAGTAATCCACGACAATGTCATTTTCCGACATCAATGGCCCGGCCACAGAGTCGGAAATTTGTTTCAATTGGCCGGATTGGGTGTAGTATATGATTAGTATTCGCTTCATCTGCATAAAATTTATTTAAAGTACTGATTTCTATCAATATCGTAACGGGTGACGAGTGACGGGTGACGAGTAGTCAGTAATCGGTAATCAGTTGCCTATGACTCTATCAAATCAACGACTACACGACTAAATACGCCTCATCACTATCAACCTATAAGCCTATAAATATATAAACACAACCCTATAAAATCAAAACGTAAATTGTACAGTTGTTCTCAGCCCAAAGCTCTCGATATTTTCATGGTCCAGGTAACTTAATCTCCACACAGCATCCAGTCTTATCACTTTAAATATATTCTCAATACCGGCACTCACTTCAATATATGGTTTTGTAAGGCTATGCAGCCCATCAGGAAAATCCATCACCTGCCGGTGTGAATCATCGAGACTGCCTATCAAACCCTTTACCGATACTACTTCACGTAGCTGAAGCCGGCGCACAAGTGGTATACGGTTTAGGAAAAAGCCCTGGAAATGGTGCGCCAGGTAAACACTCAAATACTTATCGCTGGCAAACTCATAATAGTTCATCATGTTGAAAGCGTGCCTGTAAAATATGTAAGTTTCATTCCCCGGATGTAATTCCAATAGTGGATACGGCACCGATCCAAATATCCATCCTCCATCAACTATATACCTGAAATACCCGAAAGGGCTTACCGGAACTCTGTGTTCCAGGTTAAAACTCGCTTTGGCATAATCAAACTGACTTTTAAAAATATCCTGTAATCCCACAGTGAAATATAGGTTCAACACCGGCTTTGTTGTTCCCAAACTCATTCTCTCAAACTCTCCCCTGAGAATTTTCTCTTCTCTCGTTAGCCTTAGATTCAAAGATATTTCCGTAGTCTTAAGATCACCCATTTCTGTTGTTTGAGAATCCTCTTCATCTATGATATTATCCACTCCTGTAAGAGTTTTTCTGAATGGCACATATTCATTAGGCTCTATACGCCGGTGAGTAAAAGTCAATATACTGTTAAAGCCCTGAAACCATTCTTTTTCAACACCAACATTAGCCTCTTGTACCATTGTAAGTTGGTAGTTTGGATTACGCTGAAGCAACGACTTGAAGAGGTTATCATCAGTTAATGCCAATTGGCTTTGGCCAAGTTGTTCTATATCATTTTTGTAATCGGCAAACACTGCAAACCTTGGGTTGTTATCAAACAAATACAAAATACCGCCTCCATATTTAAACCTTCTGTCTTTTTCTCCATAAGCTCCATATCCGCTGATCATAAGATCGGTGCTAAAATTGTTGCTTGTACGACCTCCTAGACGCAAGCGGTTGCCTTCAATTTCATTAAAACTAAATATCCGGAAATATGGACCTATCTCAAACAACCCAATCTCATAGTGATCCATCACAAACATACTTACTAGCTTTTCATAAGTCTGATATATCGGCACTGCCTGAACCGAGTCAACCATCTTATAAATATTCTCATCCTGGGTGGTAAGTGGTAAAGGGCGGTTTTCATCCCAAAACTCCCGGTCCTTTTTTATTGCATCAGAGTCTATTACTATCTTGTCACGAAGCTTCAAAACATCTTCCGGTATTGGTTCATTAACAACTATGTTGTCATATTGAGCAGTTTTATTGACATAAAAACCTGTCAGTTGTTGTTCGAGGTTAAAATCAAAAAACAGCCGCTCCTGCTTCATAAACCATGATGAATCTTCCAACTGAGCATACTCAAACTCAGCAACAAAATCGTTTATGAAGTTAAAATTAACATCTTCGGCCAGGCGCATTGTGATTTTTTTGATTGCAAATGTTGTGTCATTAACCCAAAAATCACCACTGAAAGTCCTGTCTTGTCGCCTTCTTGGTACAAATGAAATATGATAGCAATACTTATTATCAACATATCCACTGTCAAGAAGGTGGTAGTTGTAATAAAACAGTCCGTAATCTGATATCGGGCTTACAAAACCCGGTTCAAAAACCCTTACAAAATTTTCATAGATGTTAATCTTTTGATAGCTCTGACCTGTAAGTTCCGAAACGCTGATATTTTCTATCCCTGATGTGCTTGCTGCTTTTATTATTTCACGTTCAAGCCGGGGCGAACGGCGGTAATAGTAATCCGACAAGCTTTCGGTTATTAAAAAGGGCAGGAAAACCTTACCTGTAATCGCCGATGTATCAACATAATCAAAAATGAACCTAAAATCTCTCAGCAACGGATTGTTTTTCAGTCTATCATCAACATTATCAACCCCTATTTCTATTTTGTTATAAATTTCATAATTGTAGGTATCAAATCTTTCGGGATTGTGTAAGTGCTTGTTGTCTAAAATATTTCTGAATATAGGATGAGCAGGGTTTTCACCAGGTTTTATTACAACCTCTGCAAGGTAATACATGTCAGGCTCGAGTTCGAACTTTATTTCCTGGTAATGATATTTTTGTATGGCTTTTTTTTGCTTTTTATAACCCACAAAAGAAACCACTATCGTATCGGCTTCAATACGGGTTTCGATAAAAAAATTACCATCCTTGTCGGTTATTGTTCCTACACCGGTATTCTTTAAAGAAATATTTACAAAAGGCAGCGGTTCTTGAGTATGAGAATCTGTAACAGTCCCCCTAATCCTTGTAACCTGGGCTTGCAAGTCAAAAGAGAATAAAAAAATCAGAAAAATGAAAATGAAATTATACCTCAGCCTTATCATGTTAAATTGAATATCAACTATAATTTAATTAATGCCCGGGAAAATTTTTATTATCTGTTTATCAAAAATTAAGCCTTAGTGCAAAAATATGCTTAATTGTTGAATTATTTTTGTATTGTTATGTAATATCATTTTCAAACTTAAGAGTAGTTAAGTGTTGTAGTAAAGTTAATAAACGCCTGATATATGCACAATAATAAAATCGCCTTCACCTTTATATTATATTTCTAACTGACTTTTTCAAATAAGTCAAATATTTTGTAACTTTCGCTTTGTTAACTTATGTGTAACCAAAAAAAGCATTTACTATGAAAACCTCATTCGGACCACAAAAAATATTATTCCCCATGCCCACCAGCCTGGTAGTGACAGGAACTATGGAAAAGGCAAACATTGTAACCATTGCCTGGGTAACTTTGCTTACCAGTTCGCCGCCAACACTTGGTGTTTCTATTGGAACCAAAGGGTATTCGGGAAATGAGATATTAAAAAACAAAAATTTCACAGTTAATATTGCCAGTGTCGACAAAATGGTTGAAGCCGATTTTTGTGGCATAACATCAGGAAAAGAAGTTGATAAATTCGAAAAAACCGGATTTACCAAAATAGAATCAAAGTACATCCCCTCTCCTATTATCAAAGAGTGCCCTCTGAACTTTGAATGTAAACTTGTTGATTCTTCAATAGTAGGTACTACAAACCATTTTATAGGGGAAATATTAGAAGTATACATGGATACCGACAAATTAAAGGACTCCGGCAAGTATGGCTCTTTCGATATTGAAGCTATGAATCCCTTGATATACATAGGCGGAGCCAGGGAGTACCGGAAAATAGGCAAAAAGGTAGGTGATGCATATCAGATTGGACGGAGTTTGAAGTAATATGTTATTTTTGTATTTTTGATAAAAAGATAATTATGAACAGAGAAGTTTTAATAAAAAGTACGATTAGCAAAATCATGCAATTGCCCGATAAAAAAATCGAAGAAGTTAACAACTTTGCTGAATTTCTTTTAAGTAAAATAGATGATAAAATTATTCAAGAAGGTATGCAAAAGCTATCTTATGAGTCAAAAACCTTTGATTACCTTAATGAGGAAGAAGATATATATACTGTAAATGATGTTAAAGAAAGGTATAGATGAAAAAAGGAGACATTGTATTAATTCCCTTTCCATTTACAGATCTTTTAGGCAATAGAAACAGGCCGGCGTTAATCTTAATCAGTGCTGAAAATGATATAACCGTTTCTTTTATAACCACTCAACTAAAGTGGCAAACCGACTATGATGTTATTATTCAACCTTCTAATAATAATGGACTTAAAAAAACTTCACTAATAAGATTAAACAAATTTGCTACTATTGATAAAGACCTTGTAATAGGCAAACTTGGATCTGTGGATAAAAATGATATGTTATTAATAAATGAAAATCTAAAGAAGTCATTAAAACTTTAACAAGTTTATATTTATGTGATTAGCTATTTTAGGCTGATATTTTGAACTTTTATTATTGTGCTTTTTTCTTATTTGACAAAATAAACCTTAACTTTTAACGTATTTTTAGTTATATGACTAATTAATTTGAACTAAAACCTGTATGACACGCTCTATTACCCTGTTTTTGCTTTTATTGTTGAGTTGCGGAGGAGCATATTCTCAAATTACATACCCTATCGATCTACACGACGGTCAAATGATACCTGCTTGTTCAGGTGCATTTGTTGACAGTGGCGGCGATACTATCACGCAATATGGTTCGGAAGAAGATTTCTCGGTTACATTTTATAGTTCTGATGAGAACAAGCCTTACTTTTCCATGAAATTTGATTTTTTTGACCTTGGGCCGGGTGATTATCTATATGTTTATGATGGTGAGAACAATGATGCCCCCCTTTTATTTGAAGCCACAGAAAATGAGTTGACCGGTGAAGTTCTTTGGCCTTCATCTGACACACTTCACTTTCGTTTTACTTCTTCTCCCTCTGACCACGGATATGGATGGTGGGCTGAAATTGCATGCTATTCACTTTGTGAGTTATTCACAGTTGACGTAACAACCAACTTTGAAACAATGAAGCTTTGCCCCGGTACAGGAGCAACTACACTCATTGCCGAAGGATATTATATGTCTGATAATATTGACTTCGACCCTGCGCAACTGCAATATGAGTGGTTTTATGATGGCCAGACACATACAGGACCAACGCTTGATTATATATTTGATGATCCCGGTGCAAACCCATTCAGGATCAACGTATATGATCCGGTTAATGATTGTGAGAAAGAAGTATATGAGACCGTACAAGTGGGCACAATCCCAAATTTTGCAGGCACTAAGCCGGGTCTGGACACAGTGTGCGCCGAAGAAATTTTTACTCTCGGAGGTGTTGTAAATACTACTACATGGACAGGCTTTCCTACCTCCGTACATGATACTGTGCCTATACCTGATGGCACAACCGAATCCTATACATCAAGTCTGAATTTTGATGTATTTGAAGATGATGCTATCCTGGAAAGTGGGGATGATTTTGGCCGTATTTGCCTCATTATTGACCACGTAGATTACAGGCAATTAAGATTTGAACTGCAATGTCCCGATGGATCCGATGTAATTATAAAAGATTATGATAGCGAAGAAGATTCTCCTGCAAACCTTGGAGAACCGGTAGCAGTTGACCATATTGATGCTCCCGGGGTTGGGTATGAGTATTGTTTCACACTTTCCGAAATAGCAGAATACGGACTAATGAGTGAAACAACACCGGAAAGCCATGAATATTATGACCAATTTGGAAACTTTTATCCGGCCACCTATCTTCCTGAAGGCTCATATACTTTTTATGAATCACCGGATAACCTTGGCGGATGCCCGCTAAATGGCGCCTGGACACTTACCGTTACCGACAACACCCCCGGGGAAAATGGCTACATGTCGGGTTGGAGCCTGTTGTTCAATAATGATATATACCCCGATTCGCTTATTTTTACACCCGAAATAGTTAGTCAAACATGGTACGATAACGGAAATCCTTTGGAAGGAAACCCTGCCCTGGCTTCAAAAGATGAAGAGGGTGAATATGAATTTAAATTTGAAGTGACTGACAATTTTAATTGCACCTATGATACCATAGTAACTGTGAATATTTTGCCAATTCCAAACGCAGAAATTATATCAGAGCTGGAGTTGCCGTTTTGCGAAGGTGATTCTACCCTGCTTACCGTTCATCCGGTAAATGACGACGATTACAACTGGATTTACCAATGGGAGATAAACGACATCATTCAACCCAACAGAACACATGATACCATAATGGCAAAAGAAACAGGAATGTATACTGTTGCAATCACTGATACAATTATTGGGTGTACAGCATATATAGAAAAAGAAATTACAGAGCAGAACTGCGAACTCGAAATACCAAATGTTTTTACTCCAAACTTTGATGGAATAAATGACTACTTTGAAATTATCAACCTTGAACACTACGACAGGGCACATATAATCATCTACAACAGGTGGGGAAAAAAGGTGTTCGAACATTCCGATTATTACGATAACTGGTGGGATGGTAACGGTGCCCCGGATGGAGTATATTATTATGTGCTCACTTACGAACGTTTGGGTGTTGAACGTAGCATGCATGGTGTAGTCCATATTATAAGATGACGGGAAATTTTATCCTCACATCAACCACAAAATCAATATTGCACCCTTTTATTTCAAAAATATTTATTTGGCTTTAACCTCCTTGAAAAAGCTTACAATAAAGGAAAACAACATGCCGGCGAACACTTTATCTATGTTAAATTCTGTAATTGTGATAATTTTTTTTTGCAGTATAGGTTATTAAACTTATTTTTGGCGAATTATTTTAAAACCCTTTGACTTTTTATTAGGTTTTTATAAAAATAACCAAGATTTCCAATATTATTTAAAAAGCCATTTATTTTGGGCTTTATGATCTTTTTCATAAAAATGAATTTTCAAGTTTAATAAAAATAAATAACTGTAAAATAGTATTCTTATGACGAACGATAAAACAAAAAGTAATGGTACTTTTAAGAAAATACTGGACAAGATAGAGGTTATCGGCAATAAGTTACCGCAGCCTGTAACTTTGTTTGCTATTTTGATGGGAGTTGTGTTATTGTTATCATGGATATTCAGCGGAGTAAGTGTGTTAAGGCCCGGCACAGGTGGCGACACAGGTGTTTCTGCAGAATATATTGTAGTTGAGAACCTGCTCACCAAAGATGGCCTTCAGCGGGTTTTCACTGAGATGGTAGAGGTTTTTGCAACATTCCCGCCCCTTGGGCTGGTGCTGGTTGTAATGCTTGGTATTGGAGTTGCAGAACATACCGGAATGATAAACGTTGCACTTAAGCTCTTTATATCTAAAGTACCAAAACAGTTGGTTACTTTTTCAATAGTTGTTGGCGGTATGCTTAGCTCTGTAGCTGTAGATGCCGGCTATGTTATACTGATTCCAATAGGAGCAACTCTGTTTTTGGGTATGGGGAGGCACCCTGTTGCCGGAATTGCTGCTGCGTTTGCGGGTGTTTCGGGAGGCTTTGGTGCCAATGTGCTGCCTACAGGCTTAGATCCTATGCTGGCTGCTTTTACTGAACCTGCATCAAACATTATTAACCCCGATTACACGGTTAACCCGCTTTCAAACTATTTTGTAATGGCCGCTGCCGTGCCGCTGGTTGGTATTGCCGGAACATGGGTTACTGAAAAAATCGTTGTGCCACGACTTGGTGATTACAGGCCGGAAGGAAAATCACTTGCAGATGAAGCATCAAATGAAATTACTCCATTGGAGCGTAAAGCTCTGAAATGGTCAGTTGCATCAATAGTATTTGTCCTTATTCTCGTTGCTATTGCCGTAGTTCCTTCTGATGGACTATTACGTGGGGCTTTTGATGAAAACTTAGGCAAAAATAGTTTCAGGCCGTTTTACGACTCTATTGTACCAATAATGCTTATAATATTCTTTATAGCAGGTTTGGTTTACGGCCTTATTGCTAAAACTATCAAAAGTGATAAAGATGTATCTGAGATGACTGCAAAGTCGATGTCAACAATGGGTTTATATATTGTAATAGCATTTGTTGCAGCGCAATTTGTAGCTTATTTCAACTGGTCCAACCTGGGAAGTATACTTGCCGTGAAAGGCTCTGAAGGCCTCACGGCAATTGGCTTTACGGGAATACCCTTGCTGATAGCATTCATTATTGTCTCTTCATTTGTTAACCTAATTATGGGAAGTGCTTCAGCAAAGTGGGCATTACTCGCGCCTATTTTTGTGCCGATGCTAATGCTTATGGGTTATTCACCTGAGCTAACACAGGCTGCATACCGTATAGGTGACTCTTATTCAAACATTCTCACACCCCTGTTGCCATACTTCCCACTGGTAATAGTGTTTGTTCAAAAGTATGACAAGACAGCAGGTATTGGTACGCTCATCTCAATGATGATACCGTATGCCATAGCCTTTATGATAGCAAGGATACCTAAGTTTATATTGTGGGTATGGCTTGGAATACCATTAGGTATTGAAGGCCCTATATATTATGAGGAAGGCAATGACAAACCTGCAACACAGCAAGTCATTGAACAGGAAGAGAAAGCTGATGAACTTTCTGAAGACACTTATGTGTTGGATAGTGTTGACGATGCAAGAAGAGAAGAAGAAACAATGGATGTTGAATCTGAATAAATTAACACTATTCTAGAACAGGTTTATTAAAAAAAGAGGGCAATATAAATACTACTGCCCTCTTTTTTATTTAAATTTAATAAAGGCTATTCCTCCATAATAACCTCAATAGCTTTTTCGATAATAGAATCAACACCGTGAGCGAATGCTTCTTCTTCATTAATATCAATTTGAATATCGGGCGGTATTCCACTTTCAATATTTAACCCGTCATGAGCATAGAAGCGTGAGCTGGAAACCCTGAGAAGCCAGCCGTTGGGCAAATCCCTGAATGCAGGCAACCCGCCGCCGCCACCCGTAGTATCACCTACCAGTGTGACATTGTTTAAAGCCCTCATATATTGAGCAAAATAAGTTGTTGCACTATAACTCTTGCGATTTGTAAGCAATACAACTTTACCTGTATATCGCTCGCCATCGTAGGGTTCAATATTCACCCTCTGCGTACGAAAATCATCATGACCCGGGCCGGTTTTTATCCAGTTATCACCGGCATAACTGGTGGAGTTGGTAAAACGACCTGCCAGTTTTCTGGCATTTTCAGGATCACCACCACCGTTATTCCTGACATCAAATATTAATCCCTTTTTACCTTTAAGATTGGAAATTAAAATATCCAAATCACTTTTGCTGATTGTATTTGCAAAACTTCCATAGTAAACATAAACAATGTCACCCATGTTTAAATACTGCAATGGACCGATATATCTTTGTCTGCCATCAAAATAATGCCTTTCTATTATTGAATAATAAAAGTTCTCCGGGCTGTTTAAATACCACTCCCAGTTCCTTGAACGGTCGAATGAGCTCAAAAGGTTAACATGGCCATCTTTAAGTTCATATAGCATGTCTGCACAAAGATCAAACAATTCAATATCACCCATATCTTGGTGAACTTCAGGCCTGTATCTTAGATAAACTTCATCCCAGTCAACATCCTTATATTCAAAAAACGAATAATGACGGTCAGCAAAGGTCCATATCTCTTCGAATATACTTTCCGGATCGGATTTTGCATCAGGCTCCATGAATATTTTTTCACATGAACAAACAAAAATCAATATGACTATAATTGCAATAATGTTTTTTGTTTTAATCCTAAAATAGTTTCCTGTTGGCATATGACAGACTTTAATTTTTTTAATGTTTTGTCATTTCATATAATCAGTTTACTTTAAAGTAAAATTCCAAAACCAGTTGATGTACAGCATTATTAACATTTAATTCATGATTCCCTTTCATTGAGTAGTAATCCCATACATAACCTATTCTGAACCGGTTTGGATTTAGTACATCTCCAAAAGATTCACTCAAAAATATGCCTGTGGTAAAATGGCCAAAATTTGAGGGTTTCAGAATATGCACTTCACTAAAACTAAAAGCAGCTCCGCCATCTTCAGACAACATAAAGCTGGTACCATATTCAGGGAATCTATAGCCAACACCTATCAATGAAACAGCAATAGAAAAATCAAAATTCCACTGTCGCAGCAGATGAAAGCTTGTGGAAAACTTAGCCTGGGGCCTTACTTCGCTTATAATATCAGCATACAAAAATGAATTTCCCAGCCTGGATGCAATACGAACATCTGCAAATAAGTTGGCCTGCAACCCGGCATGAACCTGAAATACTCCCAGTTCGTTCAAATTGCGTAAGTGCAAATACCTTAACCCCACTGTAGGTTGATAAACATCTGTTGCACCATGCCCCGGGTTCAAATAATTAAAATTTACTCTTAGAAAGTTCCACTCGGCGATGTAGTTTGGTGTCACTGCCCTTCTACCAAAATTCAATACACCACCGAATCCGGTATAATGAAGGTTTGACATTTTCTGATCCAGCAATCTGCCTGCTGAAACACCCTGGTCAACTTTATAGTATATATTACGAATTTTAACCTTTTCATTATCCAACAGGTCCTTCTGGTTGGGTTCAAAGGCAGACAATGTATTCAAACAAATGAGAGAAAGCAGCATGACTATTGCCGGGAATTTTATATTTTGCATACAGAAAACTTAAAAATTATTTATTGTTTTTTGCCAATGCCTGGCTCTTTTTCCATTTAAGTGAATACAGGTCAGTGCGTCGGTCTTTAAGGTTTCTTACACTTCCCATATTATGCAATTCTTTAAGTAAGTCAAGGTCAACATCAGCCAGCAGTGTCATTTCAGTGTTTGGTGTGGTTTCAGCAACAATTGCATTATTAGGAAAAGCAAAATCTGAAGGTGAAAAAACTGCTGACTGTGCAAACTGAATACGCATATTTTTAACCCTGGGCAGGTTTCCAACCGATCCGGCTATTACCACATAACATTCATTTTCTATTGCCCTGGCTTGAGAACAAATTCTCACCCTGTTGAACCCATTTTGGGTATCTGTAAGGAACGGCACAAAAAGTATATCCATGCCATTATCGGCTAATATTCTGGAAAGTTCCGGAAATTCAACATCATAGCAGATAAGTATTCCTATTTTTCCGGCATCGGTTTCAAAAACCTTTAAAGCGTTCCCTCCACGCATACCAAAGCTGGAAACCTCATCAGGTGTAGGATGAATTTTATATTGATTATCCCATGTGCCATCACGCCTGCATAAATAAGAAACATTATACAGCTTATCTTCTTCACAAATTGGCAAACTGCCAAGTATTATATTTATGTTGTATGAAATAGCAAACTCTACGAACTTTTCTCTCAATGGTTCGGTGTATTCGGCTAATCCCCGCAATGCTTCGGCTTCTGATAGGTGATTAAATTCAGCCATCAGAGGTGCATTAAAATACTCAGGCAATAACAAAAAGTCGGACTGGTATGAGCTGACAGAGTCAACAAAAAACTCCACTTGCTCAAGCAGCGCCTCGAAAGAAGAAACACTGCGCATCTGCCATTGTGCCAATCCAATCCTCACCACGGCCTGCCTCCCACCGATAAGCTCTTCTTTTTCTTCATAATATATATTATTCCACTCCAATAATGTAGCATAAGTCTTCGACTCATTATCGTAAGGCAGATAGTTCCTTAAAATCTTCTTAACGTGGAAGTCATTGGAAAGCTGGAATGAAAGAATAGGGTCAAGTATCTCTTTCATTTTTACTTTCTCGATATACTGTTTTGGCGTCAGGGAATCAGCATAATCCTTATATCCAGGTATTCTTCCGCCGGCAACAATACTTTTAAGATTAAGATTTTCGCATAATTCCTTGCGGGCATCATACAGTCGACGACCCAAACGCATACCCTGGTATTCGGGATGAACAAAAACATCAATCCCATATAAAACATCGCCATCAGGATCATGAGTATTAAATGTCTCATTTCCGGTGATCTTAGCATAAGTATGATTATCACCAAATTTTTTGTAATTAACAATAATTGATAAAGCAACGGCTATCACTTGATTATCTATCTCTATACATATCTGTCCTTCGGGAAACAACTTTAAAAGCCTGTTTATCTCCCGCTTTTGCCAAACTTCAGCATCAATTGCCCCATAAGCCTCATCCATTGATTTTATCAGCGTATCATAATCCTCTTTGGTCAGATTACGAAGAATTACTTTATGCTCTGTGCTTTTATCTTTTATTTTTTCTTGTATTGCCATTAGGTGGGAGATTTTTGTTTTATTATTTTGCAAAAATAAGCTGAATTATTTTATAAACAGACTAATAAGTTAATAAGGTATTAATATTTTCAATTTTTTATTTTATTATACTTTTCAAGTATCTCCAATACCTTTTTAACGGGTAATGCTTCAATTTTATGATTGTTTCTGCCTGTCATAGTTTCCGCAGCAAAAAGAGAATTAATTATAGCTTCTTCGGTGGCTTCATTTACTGCCAAAAACAGTGCGGAGGTATTTTCATTTCTTAAGACTTTTGCATCATAATATTTTGACTCGTGCTGATATTCGATAAGATTATCTTCTGCAACAGAAAATGCAATAACATAATCTCCACTTCCATTAGATGAAATCCCTCCGGTTTTTCCCAGTCCCAGCATTGCCCTTTTGGCTAGTCTTTTAAGATTCCTTGCGCATAGTGGGGCGTCTGTAGCAACAATAATCATGCAAGAACCGTCAGCACTATCAAGAATATCCGTGCTAAAGATAAACTTTTCCAGTTCCTGACCCACGGGAGCGCCATTTATCTCTAATACACCGCCAAAGTTTGACTGAACAAGCACTCCAACAGTATATCCGCCATGCGCCGCGGGTGTAACCCGGGAAGATGTGCCAATGCCGCCTTTAAACCCAAAGCTGATAGTTCCTGTACCGGCACCCACATTGCCTTCTGCAACCTTGCCACCTCCGGCATTTTTTATTGCACCAAGCACATGATGCTCCTCAACATGTCTTCCGCGAATATCATTCAGCCACCCATCGTTGGTCTCACCAACAACAGGATTAACGCTCCTCACATCTTCGTTGCCCGGTAAAGATAAAGCATGGCTGATTAAAGCATCTGCCGCTACCGGAACACTCAATGTATTTGTCAAAATTATTGGTGTTTCAATATTCCCAAGTTCTTCCACCTGGCTGTACCCGGTAAGCTTTCCAAAACCGTTGGCAAGATAAATAGCGGCAGGGACTTTGTATTGAAAAAGATTTTCAGCATGAGGCAAAACAGCAGTAACGCCGGTGCGAACACTGTCGCCCTCATATAAGGTTACATGACCTGCTTTTACACCTTTTACATCGGTAATTGAATTATAATGGCCGGTTTCCAAAACCCCTATATTAATTCCATAATCCCTCAAGCGCAATTTTTCAGCAGCGTTTTGCCCAATGATATTAATTAAAGCTAGTAGTAAAATTGAAGAAATAGCAATCCTTTTCATGTTTATCGTGGTTTGATTAAATATTTGGTTATAGTTTTTTTTGAGATTAAAAAATCAACCGCAGGTAAAAATATCTTGAAGTAACTAATACATTTACCGCAGGCATTTGTAATTAAGAAGAGCTATTGTATAGCAAAAGCCGAAATATCATAAACAATGAACAGCTCTATACACAAAAATACATAATAATAATAAAATGGATTAAATAAGGATAATAGTAAGCAAACCGTTTTGGCTTTCTATTATTGAAACAGAACTTGATCAACCACATCAACGGCTTGTATCAGGTCATTTTCAGAACGAATTCTTAATCCTCTATCACGAAAAGCAGATCTTAATTCTCTCCGGTGATCGGGAAATATTCGATATAAAGACCTTCTACTGAACCTTCTAACTTCAAAAGCTTTGTTATCAGGCATTACAATATAAAAAACCGGTTCGGGTTTAAGCCTGGCTACAGCATACAACGTACCTTCTCCACTTCTTAAAGATTGTCCGGTTCTTATAATACGACGATGTGCTACAAGGGAAATTTCCCCTTCATATAAACTGTGTGCAAAAATATTTTTAGTTTCAGCGCTTAAAGCGATGTCAATAGTAATGTTTTGAAAAACAAAAGGCCTTCTTTCGCCGGGAAGATATAGAGTAAATTCTTCAACCATCTCTTTATCTACTTTTACAGGTTGATAAGTTTTGGCGTTCAACCAAACTAATTCATCCAGGAAACCATTATATTTAAAAAGTTCATTTTTAACTTTTTCACCTGTTGCCAACAAAACATCGCCATCACTCCAATTCCTATTCAAATAATAGCTACCCTCTGCCTGCATAGTAAAAGAGTACACTTCACCGGACAATTTTGGTTCTCGTTTCAATGTAATATCATCTTTATCAAACTGTGCCGATAGCTCTGCAGGACAAACAACTAATATAAATGACAGACTTAGCAAAAATATATCAAAACGTTTTTTCATGATAAAACTAATTAATTATAATAGGTTTACTAATGTTAACCGGAGTCCCTTCTGAAGTAACTCCTTGTACAGAAATAATAAACTCACCGCCCAGGTCGCCGGAAAAGAAGCTAATTGTTTCTTTTTCTCCCTTTTCTATAATAACCTCAGCATCCCAAAACAACAATTGTCGTAAATCCGGTTCATGTTTCTTCTCTAGAGTATTTTGATTATATTCAGGAGGATTATGTTTAACCGGATCACGCAGGGTTTCTTTAAACATAGTTGATCTGGTGCGATCAGCAAATGCTTCAAGATACTCGTGAGTTTTTGAAAAAACACCAATTATTCCAGGAAAAAGAATCTCGCCATGAACCCATTGGAAGTTGTGCACCTGAATTTTTTCAATTGTTTGTGAATTTAAATGTGTCAGTTTGCTAATATCGGTCAAAATGATTCCGTCGAGAAAATATATAGGCTCCTCTTGCAATCGATTCCCAGAAGACGCACAAACTATACTTGAAACATATTGCTGGTTACGATATCTTACTCTCCATGGATGTATAAGCTCCCGGGTAATCTCAAGCAAACTGTCGAGGGGTGCATAATTTTCTGTATAAATCGTGTTATTTGCCTTTGAAAATAATACAGGCGGATGAGCTCTGTGTGTTTTTTCAGCGTTTTTCTCTTCCAGATGATTAATCCCATAAGCTTTATTAACCCTGACAATATCCTGGCTAGTTTTAATAAAGTCTATCTTGTGCCTTACTGATGCAAAATGCTCCGGTTTATAAATTGACTCGAATGTAAATTTATCTATGAGTTCTATTTGAGCATTCTCATCAATGGATTTAGGATCCAAAAAAAAGTAAAGTTCCTTATCATGGTAAAAATCAGTAAGAACAAAATGAAACAACCCTTCTTCATTGGAGTTTGAATACAATAGATTTATAACCGAATCAGGAGTGTTAAGAATTACCCTGGCACCTTCAACCGGGGTTTTTGTGGTATTATCCACAACCCTTCCGGACAATATCAGCTCGTCTGTTTCCATGTAGTACATGCTATTGAAGTTATGCCTTTCTGGATTGTTTTTATTATCTGTTTCAGGGTTTTTTATTAGATAATCATTCAACTTCTCAATGCTCATTTTACCGTAGAAAGCAGTTGCTTCATGCAGGTTTAATCCAAACGGCTTCATTAGTTCATATGCTCTCAGATATCCATCAAGCCCGACACTGTGTTTCTCTTTTGCATGCCTTTTTATCACAGAAACTGAGAGAGTTGCAAATTCGTCATCTAAGTCAAAGCCGTTTATATCTAGATCTATTCTTTCTCTTTTACCATATTGCCCGGCGGCAGTTTTTACAGACACTCCTGCCTTTTCATAGTGAGTATTAAACCAAAGTCTTTCAGCTATTTTCCCCCATCCACCTGCTCCAATTTCTATTGATAAAAGTCCTTCAGGAATATTCTTTTGATCAGTATTAATACTGGTAGCAAAGGGTTTTTCATAAATTCTTTCTTCATAAACAGTATTACCCTGGTGATTTATTCTTAGCCAATCTATTTTAGGACTCTCTTCAGTTACCAGAATTTCAATATTTAAAACATTCTGCTTTTGAGCGACTTTTAAAACAGAACCAAATCTTCGTGCTTCTGGAAGCTGAAACAAGTCATCTATGCCTTCAATTGAAGCAAAATAGCTGGTTGCTGTATCAGGCACTAAAGAAAATGTGGAAAAGCCATGAGCATTAAGTGTGGTTTGTGTAATAGTATCATTGTCCTGATTTAAAATCAAAACATCACGCATGTCAGAATCAAAAATTCCCTTTGTTTTTATCAATAATTTATTATCCAGTCCCTCAACAAAACTATTGCTTTCGGGTATAAATTCTACTTTCGGGTCTTCCTGCAAGCTAATATCTGCAAGAATGCTTTCCGGTTGTTGATCAAACCGGTTAACTATAAGCACAGGCTTTCTAAAATAATACTCTTCCCCGGCATTTTTCATCCAGTTCGTATACGCAACAAGTTCATAATAGCCGGTTGACAAGGTATCATCAAGGTAGATTGAACCACCTGAATAGGACTTTTGATCAATTTCCATAATTACCCGTTCGACAACCTCATTTTCACTTCTTAATGCTATATACATAAACCCGCTTTTCAAGCCGGGCTCATTATTATTATTATTATTTAAAAGATATACTTTATAATACATGTTTTCCCCGGCCACATAGATATCACGGTCGGTATGGATGTATGTATTTTCAGTAAAAGAAAACTCTTTATGCATTCCTTCTGCGTATAAACATTCGTTTCCGCATATAAAAAGGAAAACAGATATAACAATAACATTCAAAGGCAATCTCATAATTCAATTATTTAATAGTTAAATCCACCATTCCGGGAATTCGGCTGTCAAACATCCGGAATTTGGCACGTATTCCAAACAATCGAGGGTATCAATTTGTATAATATTTTGATTTTCATCAATTCTCACATTTATAGTGGATTTTGTCACAGGCGACACTTCAAAGAAACCAAAGACTATTTCATTTTCATCATCCACATTATAAATATTGCCAGAGAGCTGTGGTGAAATCGGATCAAAAAAGCTGCCCTCATCACTTAGCTGCATATTTCTATCATAATGAAATTCATAAGCTTCTTCATTTAAGGTATATATTGATTTGATAACGATCCTGGGGTGTGTATAGGAAATTGCTGTACTGTCGTCCCTGCCATATTGGGGAAAGCCCATATATCTCATATTTCTTCCGGATATTGGTAAAAATGCTATCCGGTTGCGCCGTATATCAGGTTTGCTAAGATTTTGCGGAATATCAGCTTCCAAGAAATCTACTATTCTTCTTTTTACCCAGCAAAGATCATATATAGGAGCCCCCCCAACGGCAACCGCCCATTCGTATTGTAGCATTAAAACCGTATTAAACCTAAACTTTGGGATTTGCTCATCATCGCGAGAAACGTCAAAATACATATTAACTCCCTCCACCCTTCTTTGGTATATATCGCCTGAAGCAGGCGATTCAAAAGAAAATGTTTGCTGGCCAAATTCACCATATAATGAATCAATGCTAACGGGCTTAACCATTTCCTGCGGCTCAGATTCATATACAACTCCTTCGACTGTTTCAATATGCAGAGTATAAGTTTCTCCGATTGTTCCGGAAAAATCTTCGGGTGTTTCATAATACCCGGATCTTATTTCCCGCAGATCAACGGCATTGTTTTGTGAGTCAATTATACGTACGTTGGCACGTCCTACATAATTTTGCCGTATCTCTTCACCGAAAGTATTGGATCTTGATAGTCTTACAATATGCGGACCTGCTTCATCTGTAAGCAGCCCCTCTACTACAAAATGCTGATTATCAGCAGAAATTTCCGGCTCATAAACTTCAATGCACCCATAAAGAATAACCGATGCAACAATAAATAATAATATGCTTGATCTCATATTATGGTTTTTTTTCATTTTAAAATTATCCATATTATCTAAAACCTATAATTATAAGTAATAGTAGGCAAAGGTCTACCGATTATATATAGCTGATAAAGATTAAACGACCTTGGTTCATCCACGCTACTGGCTTCTCGCTTATAAAAGACCGAGTATGGATTTTTTCGTCCATAAACATTCATTACAGAAATTGTCCATGTTCCTTTACCTCGCCTGTCCGTTCTAAGATTTTCGCCTAAAGTGAGCGACAGGTCTAATCTGTGATAGTCAGGCAAACGGTATTTGTTCCTGTCAGAATAATAAACCAGATAATCATTACCGTATGGGTAGATATGTTCTGGTAATGTCACAGGCCTTCCTGTACTATATGTAAAGACGGCTCCAAAACGCCACCTTCTTGAAATATCGTAATTCATATTCACAACCATGTTGTGAGGTCTGTCATAATTTGAAGGGAAAAAATTGTTTTGGTTTATCTGATTTTCCAAAAATTCTTCCTGTGATCTTCTCATTGATCTTGAGTATGTATAGCTTGTCCATCCTGTTAAGCGTCCCGCATTTTTTCTTATAAACAGCTCTAGTCCATATCCATAACCTTTAGCATTAATAACATCGGTTTCAAGGCGATCATTCATTACTATTTCAGCTCCGCTTTTATATTCAATGGAGTTTTTAAAATCCCTGTAATAAACCTCAACAGAAGTTTCAATAGTATTATTGCTGAAATTATTAAAATATCCCAAAGCATACTGATCACTGGTTAAAGGTTTTATATGTTTATCACTAAGCTTCCACAGGTCGGTAGGGGACATAACCGAAGTATTCGAAATAAGGTTTATATATTGATTAATTCTGTTATAGCTCAATTTCACAGAGCTGGATTCACCGGTTTTATACCTAAAACCTAACCTTGGTTCCAGTCCATTATAACTAGATACTATTTCATTGCTACCATAAGAAGTTGTTTCTGCAACATTGTCTTCATGCATTGGCTTATCCTCTTCATATATATCTACTGATGCGGGTCCAAGTTGAAGGTACTGTGTAAATCTCAGTCCAACTTCGAGGCTCATTTTGGCACCTATCAGGATATCATCACTAACAAAAGCTGAAAGCTCAAGAGCTTGTTCACTATCAAGTGTTTTTCTTTCAATGGTCGAAATATCTCCCACAGGGTAAAGATCTCCCGGCGATATACCATACCTGATAGCATTAATACCAAATTCTACCGAATGGTTGTGGTGTGGATGATAAGAAAACACATACTTTAAGGTTTTATAATCAATATCCGATTTCATTTTTGAATGCACATATTGATTTAAAACAGGCTCTTCCTTAACCTGGTAATTGTAATTACTCCATCCTAAAGTCATTGTGCTTGATAGGGTTCGTCCGATAATACGATTCCATCTAAGAGATGCTAACGCATTGCTGTATTCAAAATTATTTTCTCCAAGGAAGCCAAACTTATCATAACTATAGTATCCAAAAACAGTAAGATAATTATCAAGGTCTATTGCAATATTAGTAAGAGCGGTAAAGTCGTGAAACCGTGCCGAGCTGTTCATAAGATCTTCATTCGGTATTTGTTGCAATAACCAATCGGAATATGATGATCTTGCACCAAAAGCAAAAGTTGCTTTATCTTTCACAATTGGAGTTTCAAACAATAAGCGGCTATTAATAAGGCCCAAGCCACCACTGACAGATGGTTCTTCTCTATCTAATTCACTATTAAGACGAATATCCATAACAGACGAAGCCCTTTCTCCATATTTAGCAGGGATACCTGCTTTCATTAAAGTGACATTGGAAACCATGTCAGGATTAATAAGTGATATCAATCCAAACAAATGCGAAGAGTTAAACAACGGTACATTTTCCACTAATATGAGGTTTTGGTCTGCACTGCCTCCCCTGACATTAAACCCGGTACCAAATTCACCGACCGATTGTATTCCCGGTAACAATGTCATACTTCTCACAATGTCTTGTTCTCCAAAACTAGAAGGTAATTCACGCAATGTTTTTGAATCCATTGACACAAAACTCATTTGTGTTCTCAATACATTATCCTCTGCCCGCCGTGCAACAATAGTAACTTCATCTAACACAGTAATTTCACTAAACAACTCAAAGTCAACATTTCCGTCGCTTATAAGCCTTACATCCTGAGTTCTATCTTCATATCCGGTATAAGATATATTTAACCGGTGCTGTCCAACAGGCAACTCTAACTCAAACTCACCATCTACATCGGTTGTTACACCGGTATTACTTTCCGGCTCAAGTATAACAGCACCGATCAAAGTTTCGCCAGTTGAAGCATCCATAACCGTGCCTGAAATAGTAGCCCTTGAAAATCTGCCGTATTGATTTGGATCACCTATAACAAAAATATCCTCATCATATGCGAGCCTTTCATCAATTTGTTGCTCTGTGGGAATAAAAATTACAGCCTCATCAATAATAACAAAATCTAATCCGGCCTCAACGGCAATTGATTCAAGGAGATTAGGAAGAGAATATTCAGTTATTGTGGTACTAAACTCAATATCATCAAACCATTGTGGCTGATAAAAAACATTATAAGAATGTTCTTCATCAATTATTTTTACAACTTGATCAATTGTAAGTTTATCATCAATAACCTGACCTGCCTGGGTCGAATAGGCCTGCTGAAAAGGAAAAAAAGAAGATAAGAAAAATCCTGCGAATAAAACAAAAACTCTTTTCATATTAAAAATATGGTTCTGAGACAATACAATTTGTCTGTAATATTAATTTTATGCCAGATTATATTTCCATGATGGTCAAAAATCCTGGCAATATTTACTATTATTAAACTATTTTCAATATCTCTTATATTATGTTGATGAAATATTTAAAAACTTTACTTAATCGCTTGCTTGTTATATTATAATCTTTTGGTGAATTAAAACTTCGCAAATATCAGAAATTTTTAATAACTTTTACAAATTTCGGAATCAATTATACTTAAATCAACAAAAAAACTATTTTAAGAACAAAACTTATTAGAAAATGCATAAATTAGCAAATAATTCGACAATTTATATACCATAAACCACAGAAACCTAAATGTCAGAAAACTAAACATGTTGACTAGATTTATGTGTTAATGTTTGGTAATCAAAAATAGATTTTTTCTGTTCACATCTGAACAGCAGTGTTCGAATATGAACACACTTCAAGTGTTTTATACCAGTTGGGCAAACCTGAAAATAATATCTGCTTCTTTTTAGCAAAAAAACTTCAACTGATTGTTTTAGTCAAGAATCAGAAATAAAACTCTTAAAAAAAGTAAAATATTGTTAAAAGCCCCCTAATGTTAATTACTTCCTCACTGTTTTTTATTTTGCCACTAATATCCGGCTCCCCATATGCAGCAACAGTATATTCAAGTTCTGTTGAAATTTTTACTGTATTTGAAACAAAAGAAACAGAGGGAGCAATACGGTAGAGGTAATCAATGTTTTCACCCCTTGAAAAGTATACTCCTGTATTATTATGAGAAGTTCCTAAATTTTTTGCATAACCTCCAAAGAAACCGAACCTGATATTCTTGCCATAAACTACATTTCCCCAAAAAAAAGCATGGTTTGTTGGCGTGTATGTTTCTATGCCATTTTCCGGATCTTTTGTTCTTACTGCATAACCTCCAAGTAAAAGATGCTCTGTAAGATTCTGCCCGTAAATACCTTTACATTGCCATTTGAAATCATT
>SLSZ01000232.1 GCA_007130125.1 Bacteroidales bacterium | reverse complement strand
GCATCAATTGTTATCAAGGAAATAATATACCGTTATACCTTAAAAAAGGGTAAGCAAATAAACAGCCAGGTAGTTATTGCAAACGCATGGCATCATCGTACTGATGTCTATTCATCTTTTGGAACTCTTGCCGGTATTGGTGGAGCAATCTTTCTCGGCCCGCGATGGACTATCCTGGACCCACTTGCCGCTATTATTGTAAGTATTTTTATTTTTATTGTTAGTTTCAAAATATTGAAAGAAGCCGTTTTGGAACTCATTGAAACATCACTGCCAGAAAAAACCGAAAAACAAATAGTTGATATAGCTAAAAAAACTGAAGGGGTTTTTGACCCGCATAACCTTAAAACCCGAAAAATTGGCAGTAACATTGCAATTGAAATACATATAAGGGTTAAAAAAAATCTGAATGTTCAAGAAGCCCACGATATAACTATTGAACTTGAAAAAAAATACAGAAACAAGTTCGGGGAAAAAACCCATGTTTCTATTCACACTGAACCTCTGGTGTAATTTATTTTTAATTGTTAAAAAGTATTTTGCTTTGATTTTCAAGAAAAATCAACTATTATAATAAATACTTCCATCTTTTACTTTCCTATTTATACAAATATAATGAAACTTCTAATATTTTTGGTAATTTAACTCCCCTGGTAATCAAAATATATTTTAGTGCTGTATATTTATAAAATATTTAATTTAAGTCTTCTCAAAAAAAGATAAACTAACACATTTATTCAATGATTCCGACAGACAACAATAATCAAAACACTCTAATAACAATTGGTAAAAACATGTTTATTTTATCGTTTATATTTTGTTTGGCAATTCCTATGGGTTCTTTATCCCAAGGCCCGGAAATACAAAATGAGGTAAAAAACAACTTAACTTCAACCGAGAACACTAAAGAACGTATAGATTGGTTGCTGGAAAGAAGCCTTGATCTTGCTTACTCGAATCCGCAAAAAAGTTTAGAAAACTCCCGGGAAGCATTAGAACTTGCAAAAAAGCTGGAATTACCCGAAAGTATTATCAATGCAAAGCATAGAATAGCAAGTGTTTTAATTAATTTTGGAGAATATCCTGAAGCATGGGAGATTATTAACAAGGCAATTGATATTTCAAAAAAAATTGGGACTAAAGATTTACTGGCAGGATCATGGAGGCAAATGGGCATTTTATACGATATGCAAGGTGATATAACAAATGCTTTGCAATACTATCATGATGCATTATCACTTTATGAAGAGATAAATGACATAGCTGGAATGGCTAAATGTTACAATAATATTGGGGTGATGAATTATGAGCTTGAGAAATATGAAGGGGCAATAAAATTTTATAAAAGATCTTTGAATTATGCTATTAAAGAGAACAATCAAAGAAGTATTTCAATCTCCTACTGTAATATTGGCAATGCTTACGAAAAACTTAAAGAATACGACAAAGCTCTAGATTATCTTGAAAAAGCTTCAGAGATTGATAAATCTATTAATGACTTAGAGGGCATGGCTGCAACAATACATAATATAGGCTTAGTATATATGCGCAAGGGTAATCTTGACAAAGCACTTACCCATTTTAAACAGTCACTTGTTATTTGCGAAGAACTTGAAGACCTTTACCGGATCGTAACACGACATACTGCTATAAGCGAGTTATATAACAAAAAAGGAGAATATCAAAATGCAATTACTCATGCTAAAACAGGCCTGGAAGTATCAAAAAAAATTGAGTCAATAGGCCAGCAACCAATGCTTCTTAATCAACTTATTGAAGCATACAGGCAAACTGGAAACTATTATGATGCTTACAGGGTACAAAGCAGGTATATTAACGTTAAAGATAGTCTCTTTGATATTGAAAAAGCTAAGGAAGTATCAAAAATCCAAACGATTTATCAGGTTGAGCAAAAGCAACAAGAACTGGACAAAACCAAAATACTTGCAGCCAAGGATAGAATAACACGGAATGCTTTCGTTGCTGCTTTTGTAATAAGCATAATATTAATTATATTTATTGTATTAGCCTATAGAAATAAAGTTATTACCAACCGCAGAATTAATGAACAAAACACTGCACTTGAACAAGCATATGATGAAATCAAATCTCAAAAAGAAGAAATTTTTACCCAACATGAAATTGTTTTAAAGCATAAAGACTTCATTGAAAATCAAAAAAACAACATTGAATCCAGTATTCGATATGCTGAAAGAATACAAAATGCCTTACTTCCTTCGGATAATCTTTGCAAAAGAGTTTTAGGTGACCACTTTGTTTTATTCAAACCCAAAGAAGTAGTTTCAGGCGATTTTTACTGGACAACCAAAATAAAAAATTTAGCAGTTTTTGCAGTTGCCGACTGCACTGGCCATGGCGTCCCCGGTGCCTTTATGAGCATGCTTGGACTCTCTTTCCTGAAAGAAATCGTTAGCAAAAAAGAAATTACAAGTCCTGATAAAATATTAAATACTCTCAGAGATTATATTATTGAAGCACTACAACAAAAAGGCAGGTATGGTGATCAAAATGAAGGAATGGATATAGCTCTATGCGTATTAAATACCGACAATAAAAAACTACAGTTTGCAGGTGCTAAAAATCCTCTTATAATTATTAAAAATAATGAAAAGCTTCAAGTTATTGAACCAGACAAACAGCCCATCGCTATTCACAAAAAAATGAAACCATTTACAGGCCAACAAATACAAATGCAAAAAGGAGATGCAATTTATTTGGCAAGTGATGGATTTCAAGACCAGTTTGGTGGTCCGGAACATAAAAGGTTTATGCGCAGAAACTTCAGAAAATTACTTACAAAAATCTCTGTTAAACCTTTGAATGAACAAAAACAAATTTTATTAAATACCTTTGCAGAATGGAAAGGAGATAATGATCAAATCGATGATATTACAATTCTAAGCATAAAAATATAATATTAATAGAAGCTAAGTAATATCAAGATAACAACTTACGTTCATCTCTTTTATCTTGAATCTTTTGCTATAATACAACAAAATTTTGACCAGTAATGTTTTATAAAACCTATATTGAATTACCATTGAAAATATGAATACTAAAGATATTAAGCAAAAACTAACAGAGGAGATCTCGAAAACCGAAAAACAATTCGAAGAGTACAAGGAGTTGACAAAACCCGTTGCCCCTGATGCAGCTATAGGCAGAGTCTCCCGCATGGATGCCATTAATAACAAAAGTGTTATGGAAGCAGCCCTAAGGCAAACAGAAGAAAAGCTTAACAAATTAAAATATGTGCTTTCAAAAGTTGACAGCCCCGACTTCGGCATATGTGTCAGATGCAAAAAACAAATACCGCTGGGTAGAATATTAATAAAACCCGAAAGCTCACACTGTGTAAACTGCGCTGTATAAAGCCTGACTAAAAAAACAATCATCATTGTTTATTAAAAATTTGAAATTAAATATTCAAGATTTTAATTAATAGTATTTTTGATAATCGTAATCTTTAAAGTTTATAAAAAAATGAACCGACCTACTCTATTTTTAATTGCAGCTATAGTTATTTTTTCATCCTGCAAATTAGATGATAACAGTACTGACAGGTTAGTAAGAACCCGTGGAGAAATATTCGGCACATACTATGCTGTTACCTATTATTGCCCGGAAGGAAAAGTTTACAAAGAAGAAATCGACAGCCTGTTAAAGGACTTCAACAACTCCATGTCATATTATGAGAAAAACTCATTAATATCAAAGATCAACAGAAACGATACTGATGAAATGGATGAATACTTCAGTCCGGTATTGCAAAGATCATTGGAAATATACGAAAAAACAGATGGTGCTTTTGATGTTACTGTTTCCCCGCTTGTTAATGCCTGGGGTTTTGGCTTTGCAAACAAAAAAGAAATGACACAACGTAAAGTGGACAGCCTGCTTCAATTTACCGGTTCAAAACTGGTAGCCATTGACGGAAACAGGGTTGTAAAACAAGACCCTAGAATACAGTTTGATTTTAATGCAATTGCAAAGGGTTATGCTTCTGATTTGGTTGCTCAATTACTGGAAACAAAAGGAGTTAAATCTTACCTGGTTGATATAGGCGGTGACCTTATAGTAGGAGATGCGAAACCTGACGGTTCAAAATGGAGAATTGCCCTTGAAAGGCCTGCCGAAAAATACGATGACCCCCAGGAATATGATCATATCGTTGAAGTAAAAACCCGGGCTGTTGCCACATCCGGTAGTTATCGCAGGTATTACGAACAAGAAGGTCAAAGATACTCTCACACAATAAACCCAAAGACAGGATATCCCGTTAAAAACAACCTTCTAAGTGTAACTGTTTTTGCTGATAACTGCATGACTGCCGATGCATACGCCACAGCTTTTATGGTAATGGGAATGGAAAAAGCCAAAAGATTTACAGAACAAAGAAACGACCTTGACGCTTTCTTTATATACTCTGAAAACCTTGAAGAGTTTAGTGTGTATGCTACTGAAGGCCTTGAAATAGAGGAAAAATAAAAGGTTATAATCTGCTGTTTAATAAATATTATAAAGATAATATTTTGTGTTTGATTTGTTGGAAATGATCTTTAAACATCCCCTGGTTTGTCTTCATCATTTATGTTTTCACAATCCTCGGGTTTATTATTGTTGCAAGAGCATTGCATTGGCTTTCCCGTTTTAGGGTCAAAAGAGCTACCACATGTACGGGTGAACATACCACCGGGTTTTAAAAACATCTTGATAGCTATACCGGCAACAGCCAATCCTACTAATATTATTGCAAGAAAAAAAACTTCCATGATCTGTACCTTTTTATTTAACTAACAAGTATAATCTATCTGATGTTCAAAAACTAAGAAATATCTTTTTAAAAATTTTATATTGCTATGTAGCATCGTCAACAAATGTATAAAAATCGTTAATGAAAAAACCAACATCTCATAAAAATTAACAGTATAATTTCTTTACTAAAAATACAGAAGCCTTGGCAGATATTTCATAAAGCATCATTATCATAAAT
>SLSZ01000133.1 GCA_007130125.1 Bacteroidales bacterium | reverse complement strand
TAAAAACGTCAAGACATCTTAAAATCAGAAAACAAGATAAAATTAATAAAATTTAGTAATACACCAAAATATAATGTTTCTAAAGAATATTATTAATTGCTAAATAAGCTTAAACTTTATATTTTAAGAATATGAAATATAATTTCAATTAATCCATCATAAAAAACGACAATGGCCTTAATATTCTGCCAAAAACAAAATATTGAGCCAGAGCACGATGACCCTGCTCGAGTTCAAGATAAAACCTGTCGGGGTCATATACGGGACTAACTGCTCCTGGATCAAGAATATCAGCTCTAAGGTAGCGCCGGTATACATCAAAGCTCTTTGTATTATCATCCCGGTCTTCAACAACGATCCTGTAAGATTTTTGTGGAAATATTAAATTTTCGGACTCTTCATACGCTTCATCGACAAGTAATTTTTCATAGTAAAGTTGTTTGAAAGAAGAAAGAAACCTCATGACTCTGGTAGTATCTGGTTTAAAGTCATTTTTAAGCAAATTACCTTCGATATCATAAAAGTCAAAATCAAAACCACTGTTTACTTTTAGTATAAAAGATTGTTTGGGCTCTTCATTGTTTATTACTTTAACTTTTTTAATTTGATCCGGTTTAAGGTCAACGACAACCGGATCAAACCAGATATGTTTATCAGGAGTAAAAACTTCAGATAATCCTCCCTGGTATCCCGGCAAATAAACAATATATGGATTATCACTGCCGGTCATGCGCATGTAAGTGCCTTCCAATTCCGAAATGTCATCACCAACAAAAAATGAATTATATAATCTTTGGGTACTTAATATTCCAAACAGGTTAAAGAAATCAAAAACATAACCTTTGATATAAACATTAACAAAAACACCTTCATTATCAAGTTGTTTGTTTACCTGATCTTGTTTTGCAACCGACACCGGCTGTCTGATAGCAAAATGCCGTATTGTTCGGATCAGATCTTTTACCGCAAACTCATTAGCTCGATGTTCAGAGTCAACCCGCCATTCACCGAAAATATCTTTTTCAAGTGTGATCTTTTCACCTTCAAAAGGAATAATTTGGACGATGCTAACTTCTTTGTCTTTTGGCAAAGCAAAGTCTCGTTCACCAACACGTAAAGCAACAATTCCATATAAATATGATGAAATAACAAGCAATAAAAGCACTCCTGCTATAATAAAACTTATCTTTTTTTTATTCATTTTGTACAATTGATTTCTTCTTATAACATTTTCAGTAAAACTTAGTTTAAGGCAAAAAGTAAAAGTAATTGCAAAGGATTTATTGTTTTTTTCTGGAGTATTTCACACTTCTGAGAAACCTTTTAATAAGTCCAAATATCAATACAATACTTATAGGAATAATTATATTAAACGTTTGGATAGCAAGTTTGCTTTGCCGCATTCGTTTTTTATCCAACATTCTGAGTCGCACTTCTTTGGCGCGGGCTTCCATTATACCTGTATCATCGGCAAGGTAATTAACTGCATTCAATATAAAATCCCGATTGCCATAAAACATTCCACTATATCTGTCATATCCGAGCGGTAAAGGTCTACCCTGTCTGTCAAATTGATTTTTGATAATGCTGCCATCAGATACTATAATTTGCGCAGCCGGTTCGCCTGATTCAATGAAGCCACTTTTGTGTAAGTCAATTTCAGGAAGCGGCCTGTTACGATAAACTGATTCAAACTCACCTTCGAGTAGTATTGCCACAGTCTGAGGCTGGTCATTATAGAGCTGCTCTGGTAATGGGTCTTGAAGAATATCCAGACTTATCCTAACCGGTGTACCAAGTACTCTTGAATACCTTGACGTTTGCAATAAACCTGTTTTTTTTATACCTTTTGCATCCACAGTATCAATACTGCTAACAAACTCCATCCGGACAGCATTAAGGTTTTTCACAACCGGATGATCGCTTGCCTGGGACACCATAGGGAAAAACACCCATGGCAGCATGTTTATCTGGGGTCTGTTTCCAACATATCCTGTGGTTATTGGTATTGGAACCGCATTTAAGTCTTGAACCAGGTCAGCATTGAGCCTGGCACCATATCTGAAAAGCATATCATCAATATTCAGGCGAAATGGCATGCCAATAGTTTCGGGTGCATAATTCAAGCTATCCATATCGGCAAAAACCGGATCAACGAGCCATAACACAGAACCTCCACGCATCAGATATTGATCTATTATGAACTTGTCTTCTTCTGTAAAAGGTGACCTGGGATCCGCAACTATCAAAGTTTTTATATCGTCAAGCGAACTAATATCATTGTTCAATTCAACCCTGCTGACATCATAAAAAGCTGAAAGCTCCCTGGTTATGTCTGAAACATGCTCGGGCTCAAGTACATCTTGTCCTTCAAGAAAGGCAATGTTTGGTTTCTCTTCAACGGTGAGCTTTCTGATGGCCGATGCCAGGTTATATTCCAGGGCCTGAACGGAACTGTTTATAATTTCATGAGACGGAACTCCAATTTGTTCATGCAAAATATGCATGGGTATTTCCTTTTCACGATAGCTAACTATAGCACCGGGAAAGATCACTTGTTGTGAAGTTGCATCATCTCCCCTAACCTGTACTTGTGTGGGTTCAAGACCTTTCTCCATCAACATTCTGTAGCCAGCTTCAACCTGTTCCCTGTTATCCCCCTCAGTAGGATTGATAAAATCATATTGGATATAATCGGTGTATGCACTGAGTTCATTAAGCATCTCACGGGTCTCATTACGCAGACGGGTAAACTCAGCCGGAAAATTTCCTTCAAGGTACACCCTAAAATAGACAATATCATCAAGATTGCGCAATAAGTTTTTTGTTGCAGGAGTCAATGAAAAACGTTTTTCAGATGTCATATCTATACGAAAAAAATGAGACGAGCCAATTATATTAATAATTATAATCAATATAAGACCCGCTAAAAGCTGAACAAGATTCTTTTTACGTGCGCTTTTTCGCTGTATGTTTTGCTGTTTCATATTAATTTATTATTCCTGAACAAAAATTCTTTCTTTAAATGCCGTTATCCGGATTACCACTTCCTGCTCTCAAGGGTTACTTTTGTCAATAATAAGAACAGAACTATAAGACTCAAAAAATACAATAAATCGCGTGAGTCGATTACTCCGCGGCTAATTGAGTTGTAATGGGCATATATCCCAAGATTTCTAATGAACAAATCAAATTGCCCGAAAAAATCAAGTGAATAGATCATTTCAAAACCAACATATGCAAAGGCACAGAAAAAAGTGGCCACGATAAATGAAACAATTTGATTTTCTGTAATTGCAGATGCAAAAGTGCCTATAGCTACAAAACCTGCTCCCAGTAGAAACAAGCCGATATATGAACCCCATGTAGCTCCTAAATCAATATTTCCCGGTGGTAACCCGAATTCATATACCGTAAAGAAATAGACAAAGGTGGGTAACAAGGAAAACAATACAAGAACTAGTCCGGCCAGATATTTTGCCAGGATAATCTGTAAATCTGTAAGTGGTTTTGTCAATAAAAGTTCTATTGTTCCTGTACGTTTTTCATCGGCAAAAAATCGCATAGTGATTGCCGGGATCAAAAACAAGAAGACAAAAGGTCCTAAAACAAACAAGCCGTCAAGGTTGGCATAACCGGATTCAAATATGTTGTAATCAATAGGAAAAATAAACAAAAACAAACTATTAATGACCAAAAACACTATTATGGCAATGTAGCCTATCAAACTGTTAAAGAAGTTATTCAACTCTCTTTTTAGAAGTATAAACATTTTTTACTGAACCTTATGTTTGTTTTGAATACAATATAAATTTTAAAAACTAAATAAAAACTTCAATTTTCTATTATTAATCTCAGCTTAGAAGTTTTATATATAGATAAATATTAATTACTACAACGCTGCATTACTTTTAAATATTATAATTACCATAGCCTCTTTCTTCTCATTCAAAAAAGTCTATTGTTATTGTATCTTCAGTATGAATACCCAGCAGGCTTGAGGCATTACCCTGGTTTACAGCTATTTCAAGGAACCCTGTTGTGCCAAAGAGGGCAAGTTTTTCACCGGGTAATACATCAGAATATGAAGTAGAAATCCGTTTTATCATATCATCGCCTGATCTGTATCCGATGGCAAAGTTTTTATTTTTTCCTACTTTACGAAAAGTTTCATGGTCAATGTTAACATAAATATTTTCATAGTCATCAACATATATGACTTTTCCGATGATTTTGGAATCATATATTACAGGTTTGAAGGCAATTCTCTGATTGAGTTCTTTATAAGGTGTTCCCAACTCTTTCATTGAAGCACCTGAAGCAATCATTTGGGCTGCTTTCACAAAAACATCGCGTGTGGAAAAAGTAAAATAAGAGCTGCTTTGAGTTATTGTCAGTTCAATAGCTTCTTCAATAGGGGAATCAAATAAAAGAGTAAAAATGCCATTGTCAGCGCCTATAAAATATTGCTTGTTTGCACGAACCACAATATGTGGTGACTCTATTGATGCTTCGGTATTAATACCTATAAGATGAATTGTATCATCAGGAAAGCCTGTGCTGGCGTTCTTTAATATAAAGCTTGCCTGCATTATATCAAACGGATTGACCTGATGTGATATATCAACAATCCTCGCTTCAGGAATTTGAGCAAATATAATACCCTTTACTGCTCCCACATAATGGCTGCGAAGACCCCAATCGCTGGTTAATGTTATAATTGGTTTATTTTTCAAATCGGTTTAATTTTTGCTTCTCTTTTATTAAATAACTGAAAAATGAACTTTGAATATATTACCGTCGCAAGTTACAATTTTTCCAGCTTTATCAAATAATTTAAAACCAAACTATCTTTTATTGTTTTAAATGTCTTTTTGCAAAATTATTTTTTTAGAGGGCATAATCATAAAATAATAGCATCTTTTTTTGGTTATACCAACTATTACTCCATTGGTTTTTAATTGAATTTGATAAGATACCATTCACTTTTTTGAATTCTGCAGGCTTTGTTCTTCTGTGCACTCAGCTTTATTATAATATGCTGCCATTTTTAAGC
>SLSZ01000029.1 GCA_007130125.1 Bacteroidales bacterium | reverse complement strand
TAGCATAAACCTTAAATCCTATCTTTCGCAATTCTTTATGATCAAGTATGTTGCGACCGTCAAAAAGAAATGCCGGTTTTTTCATATTTTCATAAACCTTCTTCCAATCAAGCTCCTTAAACTCATCCCACTCGGTAATAACGGCAATAGCGTGAGCATCTTTGCAGGCGTCATACGGAGTTTTATGTAAGGTAAGCATTTCCCGGTTATCCTCAGGTGTTCTGGATCCAAGGTTGTTCAGATCATCATACATTCTCTCTGTTGCAACACGTGGGTCATACACGTGTATTGCAGCATGATCATTAAGCAGATGGTCGGCAACATATATTGCAGCAGACTCACGGGTATCATTTGTGTCCTTTTTAAAAGCCCAGCCCAACAAGGTAATCTTTTTCCCGGAAACCGTATTAAAAAGAGCATTGATAATTTTAATAGCAAACCGCTGCTTCTGATAATCATTGATTTTGATCACCTGGTCCCAGTATTCGGCAACTTCCGGTAAGCCAAAGTATTCACAGAGGTATACCAGGTTTAAAATATCTTTTTGAAAACAGCTTCCGCCAAAACCCACCGAAGCTTTAAGAAACTTCAGGCCAATTCTGCTGTCAGCTCCTATCGCATGCGCAACCTCATCAACATCAGCATCAGTAGCTTCACATAGAGCAGAAATACTGTTTATTGATGATATTCGTTGCGCTAAAAAGGCATTAGCTGTAAGCTTACTAAGCTCAGATGACCATATTTTAGTTTGTATGATCTTTTCACGCGGCACCCAACGGGCATAAATGTCAGTCAATGCTTCTATTGCTGCAAGACCCCTGGGAGTTTGATCTCCCCCGATTAAAACACGATCAGGGTTTAAGAGGTCATTTACTGCCGTACCTTCAGCCAAAAACTCAGGGTTCGAAAGCACGTCAAACTTTATACCATTACTTGTTTCATCAAGTATAGCTTTTATTGACTGCGCAGTCCTTACAGGTATAGTTGACTTTTCTACTACTATCTTATCTGATTTTGCAACCTCGGCAATTTTGCGGGCACATAACTCTACATATTTAAGGTCAGCAGCACGCCCCTTACCCATTCCATAAGTCTTGGTAGGTGTATTTACACTTATGAATATCATATCAGCCTCCAGGATGCCCTTCTCAATATCAGTAGAGAAAAATAAATTCCTGCCACGGGCTTCTTTTACTATATCATACAATCCCGGCTCATAAATAGGCAGATCGTCAGTCTTCCAGGCTGCTATACGTTCAGGATTAATATCAACTACGTTAATTGTAACATCCGGACACTTCTGTGCTATCACTGACATAGTAGGACCCCCAACATACCCGGCCCCTATACAACATATGTTTCTGATCTTTGTCATAATTATATAAAGATGTTTTAATTTATTAAATTTAGGGTGTAAAGATACAGCTAATTTTTTTCCTCAATAAACTTTACAACCAAAATCCTGAATTAACAATAAACACTCCCATATAAGTTTATTCAAATGAAATGTTCATTTATATAGGTACTTAAGCTAGTTCTGATTTTAATTTCCGAACTTTAAAAATCTTAAAAAGCAAATTTTTTATAAAACCACCCGGAAGTATTTTAAATTTTGTAGATTTGTAAACCGTTAATTTATAAACACTTTTAAAATCAGTATACAGCTATGAACATCAAAGAATTTAAGAAGAGTTACAAGCCTATCAAAAAATTTGATTATCAGAAAACCCCTTTAGACAAGGGTTACACTGATAAGATTTTGTACATTAACCTTGATGATTTAGGCGTCAAGGAAAAGGATGTGCCGGCGGAAATGAAGGAAAAGTTCATTGGAGGCAAGGGTTATGGTTTAAAACTATTATGGGATGCCACGAAGCCTGATACCAAGTGGAATGATCCTGAAAATGAATTGATCATTTCTGGTGGCCCAATATGTGGTATCACTCAATATGCAGGTGCAGGTAAGTCGCTGCTAGTATCATTGTCTCCTCAAACAGACTCCGTAATGGATTCAAACGTAGGTGGCTTTTTCGGGCCTTTCCTCAAATTCTCCGGATATGATGCTTTGGAGCTCCAGGGGAAAGCTGAAAAAGATGTTATTATTTACATAGATGGAAAAGATAATAAAATAGAGATCATTGAAGATCCCGGCTTTTCCAAAGACACTCACCACTTGGCTGAAGAGCTTACAGAGCTGTTTGCTGAAGACGAAAAAGATGCAAAGAACATTGGTATCGTTTCCTCCGGTGCAGCAGCTGAAAACTCATTAATAGGTATGATCAATTTCACCTTCTATGACATGAAGCGTAAGAAGATCAGGCTTAAACAAGCAGGACGTGGTGGACTTGGTACTGTGCTTCGCGACAAAAAGGTCAAGGCAATAGTTTCTCGTGTCGAAGGTGTTACCGGCAACCTTAACAATGTTGCTGACCTTGACACAATCAAAGAAAGAGGCAGAAGGTTCCAGAAAGAAATGCGCGAGCTTGATGACCAACAGTGCCAGATGCGTAAAAAAGGGACTGCAAACATCCTTAACGTGATGAACGACTTCGACCTTCTTCCCGTACACAACTTTAAGTATGGCAGCCATGATGATGGACTTAAAATACACAGTAATGTTTTCCGCGACAAATATTTCACACAAAATGTTCCCGACGGTTGCTGGATTGGATGCGCCATGTCATGTGCCAAAGGCGTTGATGACTTTGTGCTGAAAACAGGACCTTACAAAGGTGAAGCCGTGATCGTTGACGGACCTGAGTATGAAACAGGTGCAGGACTGGGTGCAAACCTGGGCATCTTTGATCCGGAAGCTATCATTGAGCAAAACTTTTACTGTGACACTTATGGCATATGTACTATAACATGGGGTACTGTAGTTGCTTTCATTATGGAATGCTACGAAGCAGGCATTCTTAACAAAGAAATCACCGGCGGCCTGGATCTTAGATTTGGCAACTCAGAAGCAGCTCTTGAACTGATGCACCAGCTGGCACGTGGCGAAGGCTTTGGCCTGGTAGCAGGTATGGGCGTTAAGAAAATGAAAGAACTGTTTATCGAAAAGTATGGTGCCGACGAGAAATTCCTTGACGACATTGCAATGATAAACAAGGGACTCGAGTATTCTCAATATGTGTCAAAAGAATCGCTCGCTCAGCAAGGTGGCTATGCAATGACCAACAAGGGACCACAGCACGACGAAGCATGGCTTATATTTATGGATATGGTAAACAACCAAATCCCTACATTTGAAGATAAAGCTGAAGCTTTGCACTATATGCCAATGTTCCGTACATGGTTCGGACTTCAGGGTTTATGCAAGCTATGCTGGAACGACGTGGTGCCCGAAAGCAACAAGTATGCCGATGAGCCTCACAAAATACCTGAACACGTAGATAACTACGTAGCTATATACAAAGGGGTTACCGGCAAGCCTTTCGACAAGGAAGAGCTTATCCGCCAAAGTGAACGCGTTTACAACTATCAACGAGTGTTTAACCTCCGCAGAGGCTTTGGAACCAGAAAATACGACGCTCAACCATACCGCGCTTGCGGACCGGTTACAAAAGAAGAGTACGAATCCAGAGCAGAAAGGTATGACAAGCAGCTCAAAGAGGACGTTGGCTTTGACCCAACAGGTAAGTCAACAGAAGAAAAAATGGCAGCTCTTCGCAAGTATCGTGAAGATCGCTATGAACAACTAATAGATGCTGTATACAAGCGTCGTGGTTGGACCGAAAACGGTATCCCAACTTTAGAGAGACTTAAAGACCTTGGAATGGACTTGCCTGAGGTAGTCGAAGAAGTAAAAAAGCATATCTAAAGTTATAAATTGATAAACGTTTACTGTTTTAAAGGGGGGTATTACTAATAAATACCCCCTTTTTTTTTAGCAAAAAACATGTAGCTCTAAGTTAGGACAAAACCGGCAAGAATCAAAAAGCATCTATACTGCTAAACGCCAATTATCGATAAATCCATTTTTTACAGACATAAAAGGTAAACTATTCATTCAGATTATTATCTTTACAGGCAATTTATCAAGTAAAACAAAACATCATTATACTTAACTGACAATTGAATGAACAATCGTGTGTTGATTATCGGAACCGGCCTAGGTGCTTTGACTGCTGCGCTCAGGCTTGCACGCAGGGGTTACAAGGTTCAAATGGTTGAAAAACACCATCAACCAGGAGGGCGGCTGAATCAAATAAAAAAAGATGGCTTTACCTTTGATATAGGACCTACATTCTTCAGTATGACATATGAGTTTGAAGAATTTATCCGGGATGCTCAAATAAAAATGCCCTTCAAGTTTAAAACTTTAGACTCTCTCTATGAAGTAAACTACAGGGAAAACGGCAAAAATTTTTCAATCCACAAAGACTTAGATAAGCTTGCAAAAGAGTTTGAAAGAATCGAGCCTGGCTTCAAAGAAAAAATGCAACGATTTCTTGATAACGGTGGACGTTTTTTCCATGATGTGGAAAACAAGATTCTTAAACGAAACTATAACTCTTTATGGTCATATTTTATGGCTATGGCAACTGTTCCCCCAAAACATGCTCCCTTGCTATACAGGACAGTGTGGAGTGAACTGGAACGTTACTTTGATTCACGTGAGGTAAAAGAAATCTTTTCCCTCGTAGCTTTTTTCCTTGGCAATACCCCCTTTGATACACCTGCTATTTACACACTGCTATCTTACACTGAGCTTGTACACGATGGATACCACAACGTTGAAGGCGGTATGTACAAAATAGTAGAAGGGCTTATGAGTGAAATTAAAAAGAAAAATATTGAAGTACATTACAATACGGAAATTGTAAGCTACCAAAAAGAAAACGGAAAAGTCAAGTCTTTTACAGACCAGCACGATAAAGAATGGAATGCAGACATATTCCTGGTAAATAGTGATGCAGCGCTTTTCAGGCACAAAGTTTTCAAAAGGCCGTCATTTAGTGAAAAAAAGCTCGAGAAGATGAAATGGACTCTTGCACCCTTGTCGATATACCTGGGCCTCAACACTAAACTTAATAACGTTTCCCTGCATAATTACTTCCTGGGAGATAATTTCAAGGAATATGCCGGGCAAATCTTTAAAAACGCCATAAAATTTGAAAAGCCATACTATTACGTAAATGTAGTTTCTCAAAGCAACCCCTCCAGTGCGCCTGAGGGGCATGAAAGCCTGTTTATCCTGTGTCCTATGCCTGATATGCGCTTCAAGCCGGATTGGAGCGATAAACAGAAAATAGCCAACGATATAGTTACTGACCTGTCAAAACGCATTAATGTGGATTTACGTAAGCATATTGTATCAGAAACTATTATGACTCCGGAAGATTGGGAAAACACTTTCAACTTGTATAAAGGCAGCGGCCTGAGCCTGGGTCACAACCTATCCCAAATAGGGGCATTCAGGCCTAAAAACTTTGATGAAAAACATAAAAATGTCTTCTATGTAGGCTCAAGCACTTTGCCCGGAACAGGCCTGCCAATGGCAGTCATAAGCTCCAAACTAGCTGTTGAACGAATTACCGAAAAATATGGATTTATACACCAGTAACGCCCTTAAATGTAGTAAATCAACTACATTAAACTATACTACATCATTCTCTATAGGTGTAGGATTGCTTAACAAAAAAATACGTCCGGCTATTTATGCCATATACGCATTTGTGAGATTTGCAGATGAGATCGTGGATACTTTTTTTGAGCAAGACAGGGAAAAGCTGCTTAAAAAATACGCGGATGATACCTATAAAGCTATCGAAGAAAAGTTTAGTACAAACCCTATACTACATAGCTTCCAATGGGCTGTAAACAAATACAAAATTGAACATAATCTCATAGAATCTTTCCTATACAGTATGGAAATGGATCTTTATAAAACATCCTATAACAAGAATGAATATCAACGCTATATATACGGATCAGCAGAAGTAGTTGGATTGATGTGCCTCAAAGCATTCTGTTACAATAATAGTGAATCTTATGACCAACTAAAATATCCGGCACAAAAACTTGGAGAAGCTTTACAAAAAGTAAACTTTCTAAGAGATATGAAGTCAGACTATCATGACCGTGGAAGAGTATATTTCCCCGATGTGGAATATGATAGCTTCAATGAAAAAACGAAAAAAGCCATTGAAGAAGATATAAAACAAAACTTTATGGAGGCATTTAATGGCATACGGAGGATGAATAAAAATTCACGGCTGGGCGTTTTTCTGGCATATAGTTATTATATTAAACTGTTTGAAAAAATTCGAAAAACAACACCCGACAAATTACTGCAAAAGCGCATACGTATTTCCAACCCGTATAAAGTTATAATATTTATAAAATGCTATATTCAAAACATGTTTTTTTAAAACATTTAAACAATATGGAACCATTGCTGAAAAAAATAAGAAAGACAAGTTTAGAATATTGGATAGTTCTCTTACTTTTAATCTTTTATGGTTTTGGGGCTGCAGGCATTGACAGAACCCATTCAAAAGATTTTTTTATTTCTTTTATGCCTTATTCTTTGCTAGGAGTAATGGTGTTGTTGTTTCTGTTTCATAAGACCTGGCGCTATAAGCATGTAATGGTTTTTTTGATTATTATTGTTGTAGGATACGGTATTGAAGTTGCAGGTGTCATAACCGGACATGTCTTTGGTGAGTACACATACGGCAAGGCTTTGGGTATTAAATTCTTGCAAACACCACCACTGATAGGACTTAACTGGCTTATGCTAATATATTGCGTTTTTGCAATAACCAAGAAGACCGCTCTGCCGGTTTTACCGCAAATACTTTTTGGTTCAATATTAATGGTTTTCTATGACATCATTATGGAGCCTGTGGCAATACAACTTGATATGTGGAGTTGGAAAGGCAGCGACATACCGGTACAAAATTATATTGCATGGTTTTTGATCTCCGCCATAATGCTTACTATATTGCATTTAGCCGGGCTGAAATACCGAAATGCCCTGGCACCATGGCTGTTTTTTATCCAAATATGTTTTTTTATTGCTCTTAACCTTATACTAATTTGGTAAACAAAATGATCAGGGCTAAACATTCTATATGGCTTCAGTTCTTTTTTAAAATTTACCTGCGGTTTCTTTTCAGGAAGCATTTCCATAAGATTGAAACGGTTGGCAAAGTGAAAGACCAGGGACTACCCGTAATAGTAATTGCCAACCACATAAGCTGGTGGGATGGATTTTGGATATCAAGGCTAAATCAAAAAACTTTTAATCGAAAGCTCTATATTATGATGCTGGAAGAATTTTTACGTAAACACATGTTCTTCAGAAAGCTTGGAGTTTTTTCAATACGCAAAAAGAGCAAAGGCACAAATGAAAGCCTGCAATATGCAGCGGAGGTTTTACAAAACAACAAGAACATGTTATTAATGTTTCCGCAGGGTGAAATTCGATCGCAACACTCTGATGTTATCCTGTTTGAAAAAGGACTGGATCACATTTTAACAAAAGTAAATAATCCAATACAGATCTTAATGGTTGCCAATGTGCTAGATTACTTTTCCAAACCAAAGCCTACTTTAAGGCAATATATTAGCAGCCCGGAAAAAACAAGGAACTTTACATGCAAAGAATTACAAGATATCTATAATACGTTTTATAAAGAGTCTATTGACCGGCAAAAATTGCTGGTGTAAAAAAGTCTTTCAAGATCCGTATAAAAGCAATTACGTAAAAATGCAATATCTTGCCATCTTCATTATCTCATTAACAGCAGTACGACTAATTGTCGCACTTTTAAACCTGGCCGGCAGGCAATGGCTAAGACGTGGATCTTTGCAAAGCCAGCCAAAAGTATCGGTTTTAATACCTGCCCGTAATGAAGAAAACAATATCGCCAACATCCTTGAAAACGTTTTAAGGCATGATTACCGCAACCTTGAAATAATTGTATATGATGACATGTCTGAAGACAATACCCGCATGATTGCTGAAACATACAGAGCTAAAGATAACCGTATAAATGTTATTTATGGCAAAGCATTGCCTGAGGGGTGGCTCGGTAAAAATTACGCTTGCCACTTATTGTCAATGGAGGCTCGAGGCGAATATGTTTTATTTATAGATGCCGATGTACATATCAAAAAAGGAGTTATCAAAAATGCCGTTGCTCACATGCAAAGGCATAAACTGGCATTGCTTTCACTCTTTCCGGTTCAGAAAATGATAACTTTTCCCGAAAAAATATTTGTGCCTGCAATAAACTGGATATTGACAAGCCTATTGCCTTTAGCATTGACAAGAAAGTCTTCACGCCCTTCACTTTCAGCAGCAAACGGGCAGTTTATGCTTTTTGATGCAAAAGTTTATCATAAAGAGAAGTTTCACAAAGCAATGCGCAATAAGCCTGCCGAAGACATTTCAATATTCAGGCTTATGAAAAAAAAGAAATACAAAGTTCAAACTCTTTTGGGCAATTCAAAAGTTTCGTGCCGCATGTATCAATCAGGGCATGAGGCCGTGCAAGGGCTGGCAAAAAACGTATTTGAATATTTTGGTGGGAGCCCTTTAGCTGCATTCCTTTTCGGGTTTATAACCACATTCGGATTCATCCCTGTAGTGCTCAAAATGCCTGTCCATATTACAATAATATACTTTTCGATGATTATTTTGATGCGCTTGATAATTTCGACAATCAGCCGTCAAAATATATTTTGGAACCTCCTGCTTGCTCCCCTGCAACAAGCCGGCTTCTTTATGATCCTCATCAAAGCATTAATATTCAAATACCGTAAAAATCTGTTGTGGAAAGGAAGAAACATATACTGACAATGTGTAAAATTTTCAAAACCACTATCTTTGCAATCTAATAACTCTTTACTATTATTATGAACATCGCCGACATCTGGACAAAAAGCCTCTTCCCCGGCCTGACCGATTATGTTATCATGGCTGTGTATTTGTTGGTAATGTTCATTATAGCAAACAATGTCAAGAAAAAGCACATTGAAAAAAATCCCGTATACCGGTTTTATGTTTGGGGGCTTTTTGCTAAAATAGCAGGAGCCATTGCTTTCTGCCTTGTTTATACACTTTACTATGAAGGACATGACACAACTAATTACTACAGAAGCTCTGAAGCCCTGGTTAATCTGTTGTTTCAAAAACCTTTAAACTATTTTTCGCTGCTTTTGGGCAACATCACATCCGAAAACCGCATGGCTTTTGATGCTACCACAGGATTCCCATGGTATTTAAGCGATTATACATCTTTCACTGTAGTAAGGCTGACAAGCATCTTCACATTGCTGGGGTTTAAAAACTATTTCACCGCATCAATACTTGTTGCATGGGTTGCATATACGGGTTTGTGGAGGTTATACCTGGTGTTTACGGATTTATTCAAAGGGGCATATAAACACCTTGCTATTGCAGTACTTTTTTTCCCTTCTGTAGTTTTCTGGGGCTCGGGAATCTTAAAAGACACTTACACTTTGATGGCCGCCGGCTGGTTTGTTTATGGGTTTTATAATTTTTTTATAAAGAAGAACTATAAAGCAGGATTCATTATTGCCATGGTTTTATCTTCATACCTGATGATATCTATCAAGCCATACATTTTTGTGGCATTACTGCCCGGCACTTTCTTATGGGCTTCTTTTGAAAGAATAAGAAGAATAAAGAACGTTATTTTGCGCTTCTTAACAGGCCCTGCGATAATAGTTCTTTTTCTTTTGGCAGCAAACTTTTTTATTTCAACACTAGGCGAACGTCTTGAAGATTACGCTTCCATAGATGATATTATCACCAAAGCAGTAGTAACCCAGGATGACCTCACCAGGGCACACCAGTATGGAGAGAATTACTTTGATATAGGGCAACTTGATGGCACAATCACTAACTTTATAAGCAAAGCTCCCCTGGCTATCTTCGCAGCGTTCTTCAGGCCGTTTTTCTGGGAAGGTGATACTTTGCTTATTTTCTTTGCAGGACTGGAAAATATGATAATAATGTTGTTTTTCCTTTACGTGTTTTTACATGCAGGCCCCTATCGTTTTATAAGGATAACCGGCAGGTCTCCGGCCGTGGCTTTCAGCCTGCTCTTTGCCCTGATATTTGCTTTTGCGGTGGGTATAACTACAGCCAACTTTGGAGCGCTGGTAAGGCTAAGGATTCCATTATTACCATTCCTGGGAATGGTGTTGTTTATTATTAACTTCTATTGCCGGCGACTAAGGATGATTTCATGATAACCTATACAGATTACTTTTACAGCCGACCCTTTCAGGGTGGTGGAATCATCATCACTTTTTAACCAACGGATAACCTGTGGCTTCTAATACAAAACAACCTTCTCCGCATCCATTTCTATATTATCGCTAACTCTAATTATCAAAATATTGCCTGCGAAGCTGCCTGGGACGAATATATGTTGAATATATGAATGCCCGGAAATAATATTTTCTTCATGTACAATGCGCCCAAAGAGGTCAGTGGCTTGAATTTGCAGCTTAGCTCCGGTGTTTGTTTCAATGCCGACAACAAGCTGTTGATCATTTTGTTTTATCGAAGCAATCCGCAGTGAATTCTGCTCGTTTTGTGATAGGTCAACAGCTTCCCATGATGAATATTCATAGCTACCATCGTAGTCGGTTTGTTTAAGCCGGTAGTAGTTGACACCTTGCTCAGGACTATTATCGGCATAGCTGTAGTAATTTGTTTGAGAGGAATTTCCGGCACCGGGCAATGTTGCTACAACATCTATGTTTGCAAAATTTGTAGTACGCTCAATTGTGAAATAGTCGTTGTTGGTCTCTGAAGCGGTAGCCCACTCAAGGTTTACTTGCCCATCTTTCTTAATGGCGTTAAAATAAAGCAGCTCAATTGGCAACGGATTATCCTCTGAGTTGCCGGCTAAAGCAAACTCAGAAAAACCGCTCATACCGGAATGAGTATATAGATTACCCAAGTAGCTGTAATCACCAGACAAAGCCCATTCTTCACACCCAGTATCACGCTTTAAAATCCGTATATACTCAGGATCATTTATTTCAATAATAGTTCCTGCATCTAAAGTAATGTTATAGATACCTCCGCTTAGTCCATTATCTGCATCTATTCTCCAGAACCCTTCATCTGCCAAATTATCAAAATAAATTCCATCCTCTTCAAAAGGCAAGTTACCATAGTAATTTTCGGGGATGTCAATTACGAATTCAGCTTTCAAAGTGCCTCCACTCGAAGGAGCTTCGGTAAACTCGATATAAGCAAAATTTTCCATACCGGGTTTTCCTAATGGAAATATAAGCTCACCGGTAGTAGAAGCCGGTACCCAGCGAACAATATTCCCATGTATGCTGCCAGAGTTAAAAATGATATCCCCTGGTGACCCTGCACTTTCTCCAACTGTAATACTGTAACCTTCATTACAAACATCACCGGATAACATAGTCAGCATATCATTCACCTGCACGTTTTGATTGAAGACGACTCCAAAGATGTTGTTAATATTAAGGTTGTAAAATTCCAGGATTTGTAAGGAAACAATATTCTGTTGCACATCACCTCTGAACTCAAAAGTTCCTCCGCTGGCACTGAACGTTCCGGAGTTTTCCCATCCACCATAAAGATTTATGGTGCCATTATTTTTAGTAAAAACATTACCTGATTTAATCTTAAAGTCACCAAAAATATTAAGAGTAGTACTTTCAGTGTTAATTGTAACAGATCTATCACTGTTATCTAATATCATATCAGCACAAAAAGCTTCACCTCCTGAAATAACTACATCGTCCACAGCATAACTTCCATTCACAACAACACTCGTTTGTTCATCTGGCACACGTAGAGTCCCCCAATTAAGACAGTTAAACCAGTCAGTATCATCATCTCCAAACCATGGATTGCCATCAACATCATATACCCCAATGTCTATAGTGTTTCCAAATGATCCACCGTTGAAATAATCGTTATTATTATCCCATCCTTCCCAGTTTTCCGTTTTACCTATACGGTTTAGCCATTCCCGTGGAACAGCTTCCGTTACCGGGCCTTTATATTTAACTTTATACTGATCTGCAAGACCTGCAACATTAGAGTTAGAACATTCGCTACCCGGGTACATTGTTGACTGGTCTGTTGTTCCATAACCAGGCTCTTCGGCCCATCCGGATGGAGACCAACCATAAAGCACTTTGCCGGTGTATATGCCCCTGTGTTGCCCTTCAGAAGTATCCCATACGCCGTTTTGCATGATCCATACCTGATCACCGTTGCCGGAAGTGGTAAGGTTGAAATTAGTATTACCGTTTAACGAGCTGATCTCCCAGTTTTCGTTGTCAAGCTCCCCTTCTGTATAAATATTAAAATGCTCTCCCCATTGAGGATTAGTTGCTCCGTTACAACCTCTCAATGATATTACAGTACCGGCTTCAATAGTTCCCCCGGTTCTTTTTAACCTGACAACTCCTTCCGTAGTACCCCAGTACCCGGCATACTCTCTTTCATATCCATTATCTGTAAAATCCAGCGTTGAACCTTCCTTAAAATCCTGGAACATAACAAAGATTATCTCGTCGGGCCCTTGAGCAGCACCCACAGATTCCAGCTCTTCGCTATCTTCTAGCTGTGCATTAACTCCTAGTATAGCCAGCTCTCCATAATCAAGAACTGTGATATCTGCCGGAGTCGCAGAAACTTCAACACCTTCACTCCAGTTGTTATCACTACGGACAAATAGCTTAAAGAAATACTCGGTATTGTTGGTAAGACCGGTAATGGTTTGAGGGCTTAACCAGCCATTATAGACGACCTTACCCCCCTCTGGGAAGTCAGGGTTTTCAATATCTTCAAAATTTCTGGAGTTGGATTGATATGTTCCTTCAGGCGTGCCCGTTATCGAAGATGTGTGTGCTACAATAATTACTTCGTCAAAACATTCGCTGTCGGGATTTGACCAGCCGAGAGTTATGGCTTCATTAACAGCAGTAGCCTGAAGGTTGCTTATCGCAGGTACGCCAAGATTATTAATGTAAGCATGCTCGGCTTCAGAAGCCCAGACATTATCTTTAAAGGCATAAGCACGTATCCTGTAATTTTCTCCATGAACAAGCCCTGTTACAGTTACTGAATTCTCAAGTCCTTTGTATACGACAAAACTTTTTGGTTCAGTACCTCCATACTCATGTCCGTTACCAAAAACAGCATCTGCATTAATAGTATCAGGATCACCACTTAGAACGTGAGTATTGTTGGTGCCATTTCTCATACCAATAGCGACACCATCATAATTGCCTGAAGGCGAATTCCATGTAATAGTTGCTGAGCTTTCGTCGGTACACGTAACGGTAAGACCCGATGCCTGTGATGGCTGGGTGGTAAAACTGTATGTGGCAGGAACATCGGTTTTATAAGCTTCAGTTGTACCATAACAGTTAAAAGGAAAAGCTTTAATATGATATGTTGTACCTCCGGCTAATCCGGTTAGTGTAAGTTCATTATCTATTAAATTATACACCACGTAATTGCCATCCCCCAGGTCTGTTCCGTTTCCAAAAACCTCTTCCGCGTCATAGGTGTTGTTGTCAACTGGATTCGCAGTAACCTCAGCCTCTTCCTTAACAACAATCAAACTATAATTGCCATCATTACTTTTTGTCCACGAAATGTCAGCCGAATTATCTGTAACATTAGAGGATTCCAGGTTTGAAATACTTTCAGATGGCAATACACAATCATAGCAGGTCCAGTAAAAATCATCCACCATTATGCGCTCCGTTGTTCCCTTAGCAATGAGCCTGATTTTAATGTTTTCTTTGTTGCTATTGATTGTGCCTGAGAAGGTTTTCCAGTCACTGCTGTTGTCAAGATTAGTATTGTTAATATTAGTTACATTTATCCAGCTACTACCATCATCTGTTGAATAATCAATATCATAATCCGGGGAAGGGTTATCGTCCCACCTCCTAATAGCAACACTAAAATCACCAACACCGCCTGAAGCAATATTCATAGACCACTCAACCTCGGAGTTATCTTGTAACCTCCAGGCATAAGTACCTAATGCACCCGGAAAACCATCAGTTTCTGTCGTGGTATTTCTTAATGCAGGGCCTCCTGTTGCAGAAAAAGAACCATCATCATAAGTATGGTCTGTCTGATAACCTGTTAAAGCTCCACTTCCTTGTGTCCATTTGCCGTTATCATCAAAATCAATATAAGTCATAGGGTAACCGCTGCAAGTAACGATAACTTCATTGGCACCTCCACCGGTATGAGAAATTTCTTCATCATCATAAAAACCTAAAGGAAGGTTTTCTTTTAAACGGACATAAATCGTAGTATTGGATAATTCTCCACCAATATAAGAGATATCAAGATTATTAAAGAAGTCCGTATCATTCAGGGATATTTCATAATTTATTGGTGCTATAATTGATATATCGCCTTCTACAGGATCAAGCCTGTAGGCACTAACCGTATATGATTGAGATACCGGAGAGCAAGAGGCATAAGAAAACCCGGTTAGGTTTTCATCAGAAACAAATATTGCAGGTTCTGGTGGGTAGCAAGTCCACTCAACATTATCAATCACAACCTGCCCATCACTGTTGTTTTCGTTGATAAACTTAATTACAAAATCTTCCGGTTCATTTACAGTAATCTCTCCTGAGTTTTTAACAACTCCCTGCTCATCATTGCTGGTTACGTTCCCAACAACGACATCATTAATCAAAACATTAAGATTAACATTTGTTGAAAAGGCCTGCATATAATCAAAACTCAGTACTCCAATGCCACCCGATATTGTGCCTGAATAAAAGTTAGATTGAGGAGTACGTTTACGTCCTATCATAATAGCTTTTCCGGTTATTTCATAATCACCCCTGCATTGTGTATATGTCCAGGTTGAGCCGTCTTGCCCGGTAAAAGTACCATCCTCATAAGATGTGCCTGTTTCTGTGAAGTTATCAAAAGTTTCCAACCCACAAGGTCCGGAATCTGTCGTACAGCTAGTTGTGGGGGCTTCATCTAATTTATAATCAATATCCGTTCCGCTATTTGTGTACGACCATATTTGAAAGTTGTAGGTAGTATTTTGTGTAAGTCCGGTAACGTTGTATGAATTTGTACCGTATGCAATGTTTTTAACACCTTCTCCATCGGCTTCGGCAGTTCCGTCAACAGGGGCAGAAATAGTGCCGGTGCTCCATTTAAGCAAGTAGCCATCAGGAGCTGTAGTTCCTTCTGCCGCGGCAGTCCAACTTAATGAAATGGATGAAGAAGTTGTTTCTTCACATAGAAAATCTGTGGGTTGATTTGATGGTTCAGGCTTTATTTCGGGAGCCCATATCAAGTCTACATATTCCGGATTATCAATAAACGGGTTGCGGTTACCCTGAAGAGCGTAAACAGCATCATTTCTTGCCATCTCTTTCTGATCAACGGGGTCGCTTTCATGCCACTCTAAAAGCATATTGAGTGCCCACTCTTCAAACACTGAACCATCCGAGTCAGTTATATCACCATCTATCATGGGAGAATCGGTCCAGTTCTCTATTGAGCTGGCATAACGCGTAGCAATATAAAAATATATCCTTGCAATATCGCCTTTATATTCATCAATAGGCTCGAAAGCTGTTGATCCCGGCGATCCGATATATGAATTTGGCCCAAGCCTGCTTCCATTTGAATAAACATCCGTAGGGTCACTAACTACCCCAAATTCATAATTGCCTCTTTCAGCGTTCAGGTACTTATCTGTGGGAAACACCTGCAACAAGTCAGTATACATAGTATCAGAATCAGAGCCACCCCACCATGAATTAGGAAATGAGTGTTCACGATTATAAACGTCACCTTCTTCATTACCTCCGGTTCCGGAATCCTGGTCGTCACCGAAAGTAAAGTAATAATCGTTTTCTTCACAGCCACCTTTATCGGAGTATACATCCCATACTTTGCCATTGGGCAGGGCATCTGTTGATTCAAAATCTGTCCACAAATCACCATAACCTCTTGTTGAATGATTATTAATAATATCCTCAAGATTCCATTTTAAAGTTTGTCCGGTTCCTGTTGCCGAACTGTAATAATCAGTTGGAAGATCTGTTGATGAGGCTGTTTGATTAATGGCTATATTTTTTGTGTCGGCATCTGTGCTTGTATGTGTAATATTTCCTGCTACTGTTCCACTTGTATATCTAGCATAAATTGTGGTTGAACTAACGCTACCGCCGGATTGGCTAAGTGTAATGGAACTAGTATAGCCGGAGCCACACGTTGTTGTTATTTCTATACCTGAAGGAGCTGTAACAGTAATATCATCGGTTAAATTAGTACCGCCAACATTATATTGTTGCGGACGCGAATAAAACCCATCATATACTTCTTCAAAATTAAGGGCGGATTTGGATAAAGTAATGGTAGGATCGGTTCCGGCATAATCTGTAATTGTAATATCGTCAATGTTTAGCCTTCTGTTGGCAGTTCCCGTTTCCGTTGCTCTTTTAATTCTAACTCTGACGTCACCCGTGACATTAACCTCTTCAGAAAAAGTTTGCACTTCATCACTTGCCGGGGCGGTAAAATCCTCACCTATTTGTGTCCAGTCTGTACCGTCGTTTGTAGAATATTCAACCATCCAGTCTACCTGGGCATCTGTGCCGTAACGCCGGTATTCAAAACTTATAGTTCCAAGGCCATTGATTTTATTTTCTAACATTGTCATTGAAGATTCGCCATGACCTCCCATCCTTGCCGAACGCTCTCCGTTTTTCCAGTCATGATCGGACGTTCCTATCAAAGCCTCCGTCATATCCCAATCCAACCCGGAAAGATTTACAGTATCTAAAGCATAAGCACCTTTCGTTTCACCATCGCCTTCAAAATCAACAATATATTGCCCGCACACCTTTTCCCCAACCACAAAACTTAATAAAAAGGACAAAAATAAAATTGAAATGTATCTGTAATGCTTCATGTTAATTGGTGTTAATTATAAAACACAGGTTAGATCAAACCATTAGTCAAATATAGAAAAAACAACCAAATAGCTTTCAGTGAAACACCTATAAATTTGTTAACAGTGGAAGTTTATAATAAAATCAACTGGGGCTTTATTTTTGGTTAACCGGTAATAAAAGAAATTGTTTATGCTGAACAAAATATATGCTTCTGTATTTAAATGGGGCTCACATAGAAAATCAACAATGGAAACAATGAAGCAATGGAGCTTAGATATAAATCATTTTACCATACTATGGGTTCCGTAGGTGCAGGATTCGCATAATAAATAGACATCACATTTATGTGATGTTAAAAAATGAGGAACTACCCCGGGCTTTAGCCCAAAAAACCCAAATCAATACATCTCTCCGCGAACCTCAGCGGTTCTCTGCGGCTCTCCGCGCAATTCTTTCGCAGAGCTCCGCTAAGGAGCGCGAAGGTTCGCAGAGAAAAATAATCTGTGTATATCTGAGGAAAACCCCTACAACTTCACAAACCTCCCTGCCACCACCTCATCCCTGTACCTCACCCTGTAAGTGTACATGCCGTTGGCTAAATTATGCAATTCGAGCTTAATGAAGTTGATGCCTTCGTAGATGCTTATTTCCGGGATGTTTTTTTCTATAACCCTGTTGCCGAAGATATCAAACACTTCCACAACCACCTTATCACTGAAAGGAAGTACAAACCCAAGGTTTATGAAGTTATAAGCAGGATTTGGGTAGGGGTCTAGCACTTTAAAGTCTGTTTTGAAGCTTATGCACTCTTCGGTTGTGTATTCCCTGCCTGCAAATCTTT
>SLSZ01000176.1 GCA_007130125.1 Bacteroidales bacterium | reverse complement strand
GTCAATATCTTTAACAGTACCAGCTGATTCATTTTCGGGTGTTGTAAAAGCAACTTCATTCCCATAAGCTGTGCCTGCGCTATTTGTGGCATAAGCACGCACAAAATACTTGGTATCCGGGTAAAGACCTATAAGGTAACATTCAAAAATGTCCGAATATTCTTCAGATTTTGCTGTGGCAATCCCAACATTATGAATGACCGATGGGTTAGTAACTGTATTCCAAACAATACCTCTTGAGATAATTTCTTCGCCACCATTATCAATTATGACACCTCCACTTTTACCGCTTGTAAATGTAATTTCTGATATAGAAAGAGTTGAGAGCTCTGGCAAATCAACTTTTTCTTCCTTTTCGCATCCACTGTTCATGAATATGCTAAGACCAATAATTGATAAAACTGTTACAATTGTTTTAATTTTAGTATGCATTGTTTTAATTTTATTAATATGAAATGGGTATTTATAATTTTTATGTTTGTTTAGTTTTGATCTTTAATACATCTAACCGAGAAACCCCATCTTTTGAAGCCTTTTCCGGTAAAGGAGTTGTTTCCATTATCATAATAGTATAGCATTGGAGCCCATGCAGTTGCTTCATTATATTCTGAAGCTGTCCACCAGAAACCATTTATTCCTTTGTAAACATAAAAGAATGTCCCTGAGAATGGCTGCCTTGCTCCACCCGGTAAACCTGAAAACATGCTTTCGTTAGTAGCACCTGTATTAGGGATATCCCATCTGGGGTGAGGATCGGGTTCTGTTCTGGTACTTTTAAGTTTTCCGCCGGCAACCTGATATCCCCCTAAGTATGAAACCATTTCCGTCCATTCCTCAATTGTAGGAGCAATCCAACCTTCGGGGCAGATGTTCCGGTCATCATTGACAGCATGCCAATTATATAATTTTCCGTAAAGCAACTCATTATTACTATCATTATCATACCAACACCACGCCCCTGTTTCTTTTTCCCCCGCACTAACCCATTTTTCATGATTCCCGGCGTATTTTATATAATCACCATTATTGAAACGTGTCGTACGTAAATTCTCCGCTATCCATTCCCTGTTATTAATTTTTATTATTTGATAAGAATTTCCATCTATATCTGTAATAGTGCCGGGTTCTTCAACAGTTTCTACCGGCAGAGTTTCAAACTTAACAATATTTCCATAGACTGTATTGTCATTATTTGTTGAGTATGCTCTTGCATAATATGTAGTTTCCGGAGATAATCCGGTCATGTTGCTGCTGAATTCACCAAAACTTTCACCATCAGAGGTTATTCCATCGTTATTCTCTAAGGTCGGATTATCGGATAGGCTCCATACAATTCCGAATGTTCCCATAGGCAGGTCGGAGTTATTCGGCACAATTCCACCACAGGAAGCAGTAGTAACCGTTATGTTTTTAACATCAGTGGTATAAATGCCGTAACCTGACGCAAACTTTAATTCATTACCGTAACTTATACCTGCTTTATTCTTTGCAAAAGCACGAATATAATATAGTTCACTGTATGAAAGACCAGTAAGCTCGCTTATGTATAAACCCAATCCGTTTCCATGGTTTGCTATTCCTGAATGCTGTTCAACTGTAGGGTCAGGATTTCTACACCATACAAGACCCCTTGAAGTTACTTCCGCACCACCATCATCGATTATGTTTCCTCCGCTTTTTGCACTGTTTGCAGTAATCTCAGTAATAGATAGAGTTATCACCGTGGGTACTTCAATTGGTTTAGATTCATCCTTCTCACAACCGGCAGTAAATATCATTATTAGAAAAACAGCCGGTAATGCATAAGATATAACTGATTTTAATGTGTTTATCAGAAAATGTAATTGATTTGACATTTGATTGTTGTGAATAGTTGATTTATGCTAACTTAATTTACTGGTTTATTTAAAAAACCTTATGATATATTTTATATTACAAATGAAATTATTAAACACTGTTTTATAATTCCTGACAATCCTGTTTTTTTAATAAAATTACCTATATGTCAGTTTATTACCTTAATCTTTGATACATCTAACATATCGCCCTATTCTGCTGTCGTCCAAAGTATTATCAAAATAATTGCTACTACCCCATATATAGTAGAATACACAATTCAGATGATTATTGTATCTGGTTGAAGTCCACCAGGAGCTATAAGTACCAAGATAATAGAAGTTATGAGATAATAAACCACCCGGAAGTGCGGAAAAACCACTTTCATTTGTTGTTTGGGCGTTATAAGTGCTCCACCTTGGATGTGGTTCAGGTAATGCCCGGGTGCTTTTTAATTTTTTGCCCGCTTTTTCTTTTCCTCCTAAATGGGCTATCATTTCTTCAAAATCCTCATATGTTGGCACGCGCCATCCTTGTGGGCAAAGTCCTCTTTCATCATTTACAGCATACCAGTTGTACATTTTTCCATATAGATAATCATTTACCTGTTGGTTTTGATACCAACACCATGCTCCTGTTTCATTTGTGCCTAAATCTACCCAATGATTATTACCATGTATTATATTTTCACCATTAGAATACCTGGAGGTACGGAGGTTTTCAGCCATCCATTTTTGCTCACCTATAACAACGGTTTGATATACATTTCCGTCAATATCTGTTAGAATTTCTCCTTTATGAGTTTTAAATTCTATCTGGTCTCCATAGGTTATACCTAATTGATTTTTTGTATACGCTCTCAGATAATATTTTGTATCAGCAGATAGTTCGGTAATATAACTAATAAACTCTCCATTATTAGCTACATCGGTGGTTTTTCCATCATTGTTCTCAACTGTTGGTCCTTCAAATCTGCTCCATACCACACCTAGTTCGGTAACGGCTTCACAACCTTCGTTTTCGACCATACCACCAGATGTGGCTGTAGTGATAATTATATCCCTTACATTTGAAGTTATAATTTTTGGAAGTTCACTTTTTGTTGTAAACTGTATTTGCTCTCCATAAGCAGTACCTGTTTTGTTTGATGCATAAGCACGAACATAATATGTGGTTTTTGGAACTAATCCGGAAAGTTTAGAAGTGAACTCACCGCCTCCTGTGTCTTCGGAAGTTATACCGGAATGCTCTTCAAGTGTAGGATATTCTAATGTACACCAAATTAAACCACGAGCTGTAATAGAACATCCTCCTTCTTTGGTTATGATAGCACCACCTATGGCTGTTGTAGCAGAAACTTCAGTTAATTCATTAGTCACTACTGAAGGTAAAGATATCTTGGATAAATCATCCTCATCTTTTTCACAACTAGTTGTAAGTAATAAAAATGTGATCGTTGATATTAAAAAGACTAACAAGAACAGCGGGGCAGAATAATAATGCTGTAATGTTAAATACTTGTTTATTAAGTATTTATTCATGATAAACTCTGGTTCTTGGATTGGTTAATAATTATTTTTAATAATTAAATGCTTTGCAAATTTATATAAAACTTTTATAATTGTTTAACTTTTTTATCAAAATTAAAATAAAGTTGTAATTGAATACAGTGTTTTTTATAAAAAAAATAATTACGAGCAGACTAAATTGTTGTTCTGACAGCTTGAAAGAGGGTTAGCCCAATATTTTAAATTTATTGCAAAATAATTTCAACATACTGATTGTTATTTTAAAAGGTTGTTCTATCTTTGCAAACTCATAAAAAACAATATAAAACATAAAAAATCATGCAGAGTAAAGGTTTAATAAAGTTTTTCGCCATAGCATTTGCCTTGGTTTGCCTTTATCAGTTGTCATTTACATATTTTGCCAATAAAGTAGAACGTGATGCAAAAGATTATGCTTACAGAAGCAGTGTTGTTGAAAGAGCTGAGCGATTGGCAGAAGGCGATGAAGTTTTAACCAATGTTATTTTAGATTCACTGGCAAGCATTGAAGAAAGGTATTATCTTGATTCAATGATGAATGAGAATGTTTATAATATTCTAATAAGGCAATATACCTTTCGTGAATGTAAGGAACGTGAGTTGAACCTGGGACTTGACTTACGCGGGGGTATGAATGTCACCTTAGAAATATCTGTTCCCGCAATTGTTCGTGCCTTGTCCGGCAACAGTGAAGATCCTACATTTGTAGAGGCTATGGAGCGTGCTGATGAAATGCAACGTGTCAGCCGGGAAGATTATATCACGCTTTTTGGTCAGGCATTTGAGGAGATAGATCCAAATGCGAGCCTGGCTGCAATATTCACTACCGAACAGATGAGTGATCATATCAGCTATAACTCTACCAATGATGAGGTGTTGAGAGTTTTGAGGCGTGAAGTTAACGATGCAGTAGACAGGTCGTTTAACATCTTGCGTACACGTATTGACCGTTTTGGTGTTGCTCAACCAAATATCCAAAGGTTGGCAGCTACCGGAAGAATATTAATTGAACTTCCGGGCATCAAAGAACCCGACCGTGTAAGAAGGTTGCTCCAGGGTACCGCAAAATTGGAATTCTGGGAAACATATGAATTTAGCGAAATCTACAATTATTTCATTGAAGCTAATGAACGTCTGCGCGTGCTTGAAGTACATGAAGAGGTAGAAGAAGTTGAACCGGAAGAGCCTGAAGTATTGCCTGTTGGAGCTGAGCCTGATGCAGAAACCCCCGAAGAGGATGATCCCTTTGATGAATTATTATCGGAAGTTGACGAAGAAGAGATACCCGATACAACAGAGGAGGCTGATCTACTTGATCTCTTAACCGGAGAATTGACTCAAGAGGATGATGAGATGTTCAGGGATTTTGCTGAAGAAAACCCACTTTTTGCTTACTTAACACCGGCGTTTATACCTGATCAAAGTGGTCAAATGTTTCCCGGCCAGGGGCCTACTGTCGGGTTTGCTGCAGTTCAGGATACTGCAAGGGTTAATTATCTGCTTAAACGTGAAGAAGTTCGTGATATTTTGCCAAGAGACCTTCGACTATACTGGGACGTTAATCCTGTACAACATGATGAGAATTTGAGGCAGCTTTTGGCAATCAGAGAAACAACACGTGATGGTTCTGCCCCTCTTGATGGCGGCGTTATTACGGATGCACGCCAGGATTATGACCAATACGGCAATCCGGAGATATCAATGTCAATGAACCGCGAAGGTGCAAGGACATGGAGAAGGCTTACCGC
>SLSZ01000223.1 GCA_007130125.1 Bacteroidales bacterium | reverse complement strand
TCTTCAAAAACCGGATCATCTTCATTGAAATATGGAGATATTTTATCCGTGATTTCTTCTTCCGATAAATCCTCAAATTCATTCAACCATTTTGAATATATCTCAATGCTAATCATTGCATTTTCTTTAACAAGGGGAAAAAGAGAATCTTGCAATAAACTGTCGGATAATGCAATTGAGAGGTATGTAGCAGCCCTGTTATTATACAATACACCAACTTCATACGATTCCGAATAATGCGGATATTGTTTGTATATGGATTCAATTGAATCCATTAATTCAAATATGGCATTATGATCATCAATATTAACCAAATCATTGTATTGTGAATAAAGCTTGTTAGCTTCAACAATCCTTGGATCAATTGACCGGTTTTGATAATCGTAATATAACTTAGCAATTATTATTGCACATATAACAAGAGTACCCATAATTAATATGAATACTCTTGTTCTTTTGTTTTTAAAAATATTCATTTTTATAAGTGTACATTCTCAACTAAGAATTTTCTTACTTCGTAAGGTGTTGGTTTAGTTAATTTGGAAACAATTATGTTTGTAATAATTGCTAATGGTGCGCCTACCCAGGCAAAATACCAGGCACCAAGCCAGTAATTAATAAAGTCATGATACGGTAACACAACACCTAATTTACCAGTTATAAAGTAAGTTAAAGAAATTAATGTTATAAAACTACCCGCAATAAGCCCTGCAATAGCACCTTGTTTGTTTGAACCACTCCACCATATTCCCAGCAGGAATAATGGGAAAATAGTACATCCTGCCAAAGAAAAGGCAAGAGCTACAAGCTCAGCAATTAATGCAAGTTCTAACAGAGCAATTAAAGCAACGATGACCGTCATTAAAATTGTACCCAATCTTGCAATTAATAATTGTTTCTTAGCTGTAGCTTCGGGGTTAATAACTTTCACATATAAGTCATGAGAAAAGGCAGATGCGCCGGCTACTAAGAGGCCTGATGTTGTAGAAAAAGCAGCTGAAACACCTCCTGCTGCCAGCAATCCGACAATTAATGGATTTACATTACCTAATTGTGCAGTATAAACAACAATCGCATCCACAGCAAGAGTGCCTACTTCGGGATGAGCGGCAAGCATTTTACCAAAAGCAGCATAAACAGGTGCTGTCCAGTATATTATACATATAAAAAACAACCCCCAAACAACCGACCATCTGGCATCTCTTGGATTAGGAACAACATAAAACCTTTGGAGTACGTGAGGCAGCCCTGCTGTTCCAATCATTAGTGAAAAAACTATCACCATCCACTGGAAAAAAGTGCCACCTGATGATTCTGCCCATGGCATAGCAAACTCAGGAGATGCAGCAATAGCAAAAGAATGGCCATATATATTAAATAGTTCTTTTGCATCATTTAGAGGTACACCTGTTACTATATCCGACACAACCGAGCCATAGCCAATGGGAGGTATCAACCAAAAATAATCATATTTAAACAAAAGAATAAATAAGGGAATAAGAAAAGATGTTGCTATAATTACATATTGGACCTGCATATTTTTAGTAACCCCCAACATACCCGAAATAAGAGTGTAGAACAATATTACGCCGGCACCAATAAATACAGCCAGCATATAGTCTATTCCCAGAATCCATTTAAACATTAGTCCTATGCCGCCAAACTGTCCAACACAATAGGAGATAGAAATAAAAATTGCAATAATTGCAGCAAACACTCTAAGTCCTTGTGAATAATACCTGTCTCCGATAAAATCAGGTGCGGTATATTTCCCATATTTTCTGATTTGCCCGGCCATCAATATAAGCAGCAATACGTAACCGCCGGTCCAGCCGACCACATAAGCCAATCCATGGTAGCCCATTCCAAACATTAAAGCAGCCATACCTAAAACGCTGGCAGCACTCATCCAGTTAGATGCGATGGCCATACCTGAGCCAATCCTTGATATTCCCCTGCCTGCTGCATAATAATCGGTAGTATCTTTAGCGCGGAATAATAACCCAACCATAATGAAGGAAACCAGTATAAGTATCAAAATAATAGCGGGTCCGACTTTAAAACTTCCCTCAAGCTCTGTTGCTGTAGCTGCAGCATGAACAGAAATCGAAGCTAAGATCATTATTATTGATAGTAATATTTTTTTCATGAATTTTGATTTTTATAATGATTATAATAATTGTTCTTTTGCTATACGCCTGTCCGTGATAATACAATATGTCAGGCACAATCCTATGAACAGAACTAGCAAGAAAACTGCGGTAAAAAAATAATGAAACGGAAAGCCCAAAAACACTGTGTCTGTGAGAACCGAACGGTTATGTATGAGATACATTGACATTGCTTCCTCAGTTATTTTCATGTTTTCGGCCGAATAACTTTCTGTTTTTTGCGAACTCATCGAAAATGGCAAAATAGGTTTCCTGACATCATTTTGTGGAATATCAAGAAGCTTTACAATATAGGTTTCCAAAGCTTTTTTAGATTCAACGTAACTGGGATCAAAGATATCTTCACTTTCTGCTTGCATTTTTTCAAAATCCACTAAAACTTCATACAGTTGTTCTCTTTCGTCACCTGCAATTCTAAATACTGACCAGGTGAAAGCATTTGATAAAGCAGCTTGGTATTCAGGCTTAATATAAACCTTACCTATTACAAAAGATACAGAGTTGGCAAAATCCTTCAATTCTTCAGTGGATGCATTTTCTGTTTGTACGTTTTCCCATACAGAAACAAAAGTGTTGTATGCAGGTTCAGGAACCGGCTTTTCAATTACACGTAACAGTATTTGAAATCCAAATACGGCAGTAGCCCATATAATAACCAGCCACAAAATCATATTTCTGTTCTTCAAATTTCGTCGTGTCTTTGGCTTGAAAAAGCTTACATGATAGTCGATTTGATTGTTTTCCATAAGATTGTTTTAGTGTTAAACAAAAGTTTAGATCGCAAAAATAGTATTTATTTATAGAAATTGTTTTTATAGGTTAAATTATTTTAAAAAATATTTTGTACGCTAAACGTTTGTATGCTAAGCTTTTGCAGCGAGGGGTGGTATCCAATATTCCTTATTGCAATTAAAAAAGTAATACTTGACATAAAAATACGAGTAGTAAAAAGGAATAGGTTCATGATTTTTTTACTAATATTAAAAATCATATTTCATGCTTACCATCGTACGGATGTTGCTAACTTCATTGGTTTGATCAAAGCTAAAGTCAGCGTCTGGTGTTCCGTAGGCTGCTACATCGTAAATAATTTCGAAGTTAAAACTAAGGTTGTCGTATATTAACCTGACTCTAGGCGCTACACGGTAGATGTGTGCAATATTGGTTCCCCGTCCCCAGTGTTCTCCGGTAATTTCTTTTTCGGAGCCGAGGTTTTCGGAGTATCCGCCAAATAGCCCGAAGCGCAGTTTTTCGCCTTTTGTTTCGATATCAGTCCATAGTGACATAGTATGTATCCCTGTATAGCCTCTTATTTGCCTGTTATCGTCAATAAAATCCGTTTCGCCATACCCGCCAAGCATAACAAGGTGTCGCATATTTTCGCCATATATTCCCTGGGCTTTAATGCTTATTGTTGGGAAATCAAGTTTAAAGAACAAATTACCCATTAGGCTACCCATTGTTTCATTTGTTCTAAAGGTTAATGTGTCGTTAGTTGTATAAGGTGTTGTTTCAAGTCTTGGTTGCAGTAGCATATAACCTATTGAAGCACCTGTAGTTAAAACCTCACCTGTATAGATTGTTTGAAAAAAGACTTCAGGTATATTGCTGTTTCTCAGGTATTCTGAACCGGGTCCATTGGGCCCGGTTGTTGGGAAGTCACTATGTGTCATCATAGTACCTGATAAACTAATGTTATCATGTGTGTAAGTAAAACGTAATTGTGGTGCACGGCTTAATACGTGATATGGTACTGAAGCCCCAAATGTTATTACTCCCGGAAAACATGATGTTACAAACATAGGATGCCAGTATTGCCCCGCAATAATTTGAGCTTTTTCCCAATCTAACCTAATAAAAGCATGTCTAAGCCTGATATGATTATACTTATCCGGAGCTGTGCCCATAAAGTCACCTTCAACATGAGCATAAGATTTTGCACCAAGTATGTCGGGCCCGTGTATGCTTGTCCATAACCGGCTTGTCAGTGCATAATATGTAAGGCTCGGGTTGTCATTGATGTCGTTACCATCATCATCTAAGATTTCCTGTGCCGGAAAAAGCATAATATTTCCTTCTCTGCCTGCTACAACCTGGCGTGTATCATAACTCATTTCATAATTAACAAACCCATGAAATTCAAGCTTAAACTTCGGCTCTTCCTTCTTTTCTTCAGCTCTTATTTCGGTTGTTAAAAAAACAGATAAAAAAATACAGATGGATAATGTACTTAAAAATGATTTGGTTTTGGTAAATGTTTTGCTCATGTTTTTCTTTTTGTTGGTAATAGTTTGTTTAATTATTGTAGTATGTTGTTTTCAATGCATGTTGATTAAGCTATTTTAATCAGGAGTAAAAAATGATATGTTAAAACCATTGTTTAAAATAACCGCACAAATATAAAAAAAGTTTCAAGCTATGAATGATTTTTACCAAGGCAAATGCATGAATATTTTATTTTTCCCCTGGGAACTTTCACCTTTTCATCTATTTTTCACACAAATTATTATATCATATAATAATCATTGCTGTCTTTTCTTTTTTGAAACTAAGAACTCAATCCAAAATACAAAGACATAGTATCTGTCAAGTTTCGCAAGGTTGTTGGTTAAAATTCCGTAGGCCTTTTGTCCAACGGGATAAAACGACCTTGTCTTTGCTTTCACTCAATGGAATAATTTTGTTCCGCCTTTGACTGTTCTTTAACGAGTTCCTTCACTCCACTAGCGTTCCGTTACTAATGACAACATCTCGCATTTTGCTGTTTTTTAGCCTATTATCAAAAAACCACAGAGGGACGCCATCGCTCTCGTTAGGCTGTTCTTTAACGGGTTTTTCGTTTTACTGGAGCTTTGTTCTTCTGTTCCGGTTGTTTTTCAGCGAGTTCCTTCGCTGCGCTGGCGCTTTGTTTCAGCCTCTGGCTGTTCTTCAACGAGTTCCTTCACTACGCTAACGCTTCGTTCAGGATGACAGGCATTTTTATAGTGGGGAGGGGAGAGAGCAGCGGCGCAGCCGC
>SLSZ01000237.1 GCA_007130125.1 Bacteroidales bacterium | reverse complement strand
GCTGATCAGTGGAGAATAGATAATCCAAATGAAGATTTTCGTTGGCCGTTTCATGGTAATTTTCGTCGCCGAGGTGATGAATGGGAGTATTCTGCACATGTTGAGCTATTTGATAATTCAAACAAACAAAGAGTCCTGGAGCAGAATGTTGGTTTCAGGATTCATGGAGGTGCAACCCGTTCTTTTCCTATGAAGTCGATCAGGCTCTACGCACGTAACAAATATTCCAATTCAACTTTAGATTATGATTTTTTTAAAAACTCCTCTGATGCCGGTTATAAAAGGTTGATTTTACGAAACTCAGGCAACGACTTTCCCACAAGTATATGGGCACCGCACTTGACATCCCGCACAATGTTTCGTGATGCCGCGATCCAGGCAATAGTTAAACACATGAATTTTGACACCCAGGCTTATACCCCTGCTATATTATTTATAAACGGTGAATATTGGGGAATGCAAAATATCAGGGAACGTTATGATAAACATTATCTGGAAAGGGTTTATAGCGTTGATCAGGACAATATTGATCTGCTTTCCGGCAGATATTCTGTGAAAGAAGGTAACAATTTACATTATATTAATACAATTGAATATATAGAAGATTTTGGTTTGCAGGAAGATGAGCACTATCAGTATATAAAGACCAGGATTGATGTTGAAAACTTCATTGATTATCAAATAGCTAATATATATGCACACAATACTGACTGGCCCGGCAATAATATTGATTTTTGGCGTTTGCGCACTGATGAATATGAAGAAGATAGTGAGTATGGGCATGATGGCCGGTGGCGTTGGTTAATGTTTGATATGGATTTTGGTTTCGGGCTTTGGGATGGTTGGGATTCTTACACCAGGAATACCCTGGCATTCGCAACACAAGAAAACGGGCCGGGTTGGCCAAATCCGGATTGGTCAACATATCTGTTGAGGAGCTTTCTTAAAAATGAACAGTTTAAAATAGCCTTCATTAACCGTTTTGCTGATCAGCTAAATACCGGGTTTTTGCCGGATAGAGCTGTGTCGATAATAAATGAACTTAAGGATAGAATTGCACCTGAGATTGATGAGCATTTTGCCCGGTGGGGTATGCCAAATTATTATGATACCTGGGAAAACCATGTTAGTTTTATGACCGAATTTGCCGAAAAGCGCCCTTATCATCAGAGGCAACATATTATTAGTTATTTCGGGCTTAACGGGCGGGTAAATGTTACTCTTGATGTGTCGAATCAGCTTATGGGGCATTTAAGAATTAACACTATTGAAATAGAGGAAAAAACTCCGGGTGTTTCAAAATATCCCTATCCGTGGGACGGAATATATTTTAAAGGTGTGCCGGTTGAGATAGAAGCTATTGCTGCACCCGGCTACAGGTTTTCTCATTGGGAGGGTACTTCAACTTCAACTTCACCTGTTGTTAATATCAGTGCCGGTGATTTTATTTACTTAAAAGCACATTTTGAAGAAACATATGAATCTGAATTGTTGCATTATTGGCTTTTTGACACCTCAATACCAAACAATACTCCGCTTGAAACAAAAAATGCATATTATAGCATTATCCCTGATGCATTAATAAGGTTTAAAAGTTGCCTGGAGGGTTATCCCTTTGATGAGGGTCATTCAAATTGGCGGAAAGCATCTATGGAGCGCAGGAATAATCCGACTCCAATTAACTACAGGCCCGAAGGAAATATTCATATAAGCTATGATGATGTTGATATGCGGGGTTTGCAAGTTAAACAGCCCTTCGTTGACGGTGACAAAGAAAACAAATTGATATTTGAAGTTCCAACTACCGGGTTTACAAATATTATGTTTCGTTTTGCAGCAAAGGATGAAGGAGCAGCAGATAAATTGATTATTGATTATAGCGCTGATCAGAATGGTGACGAATGGTCTTCAGAAGGCCTTTCGGAAAATGAGCTTTTACTCTATGATGACTATAATTTCTATGAAATTGATTTTAAGGATATTGCGGAAGTAATTAATAATCCGTATTTTAAAATTCGTATTAGGTTTGAGGGTAGTAACCTCGAAGACGATGACGGAAACCGTGTGACATTTAATAATATTAGTCTTGATGGAACTGCCGTTGAAGCAAAAACGATATACTCCTCAGCAGGAAATAATGGCAGTATTGAACCTGAAGGACATATCCCGGTTTTTGAAGGGGCAAATAAAGAATTCCACATCAAGCCGGATAGTAATCATGTAATATCCTCATTAGTCGTTGACGGAGAAGATATTACACACATGCTGTTAAACAATGATGATGGTGGTTCCATTTATGAATTTGAAAATGTTATTGCAGATCATACTATACATGCTGATTTTTCTTTGCATCCGGATCTTATAAAAGAGCACCGGGAAGGAGTAATTATATATCCAAATCCGGCAGACTATAATATTACCATTTCCTCAATATCAGAGATTAACCAAATAGATATTGTTAATGTAACCGGGCAACTAATTGACTCTTATGAAAATATATCCTCAAAAGATTATCATATTAACACATCTACTTTGGAAAAAGGGTTTTATATAGTGGTCGTGTACACCAAAATCGGGGTTATTTCAAAGAAGCTTAATATTATCAGATAAGTTTGCGGTCAACTCATCATGTTTCATCAAAGAAGAGGTTAACCTGCTCAACGCCCGGAATTTCTTTTATATCTGAGACGAAGGCTTTACTGTTATCTTCATCTCTTAGTTTAATGTAATAAGAGAATTCCATTATTTCGTTGTCTTCCTCACCGACAGTTTTGACATTTATGAGTTTTTGTTTTTTACAGTGATCCTGAAACACTTTCTGGAAAGGGTTTTCTGGTAGTGCAGCGCCTTTAGCTGTTATTTGTATCAGGAACTCTCTTTTTTGGGGGAGTGCAAAGTTGAATTGTATTATAATAAGATATACGAGGCCGACAATAATTGTTCCGAAAATGGCTATAGAATAGAGTTTTACTCCTGAAGCCAGGCCAATTGTAAGAGCAAAGAAAATAAACATAATATCCGATGCATCTTTAACGGCTGTCCGGAAACGTATTATAGACATTGCACCAACCAGCCCAAATGCCCGAGCAAGGTTATTGCCTATAACCATTATAACAATAGCAGTAATCATAGTCAGCATAACAAGAGATATGGTAAATGCTGCTGAATAGTTAAGGCCCTTGTATGTATGTCTGTAAAGGACTGCAATTGCAATACCACACAACATTGCTACTATAATATTACCTATAATATCTTGTATTGTAATACTAAAAACAAAAATTTCCCCAAAATCATTTCTCATATTATAGCCATTTAAAAACCAATACCTGAAATTCAAGATCTCAAATTACAGCCGGGCGTAACCTTGAAGAGTTTAGATCATTGCAAGTTAGCTTTGCGTTTACTATATTTACTTGCATCGTAACCCAGCACATATTTTGATAGTGCTTCATTTTTCAATTTAAACTCCTGGATTAATGATCTTCCCCATAAAGGCATCGTATGATCGAAATATTTTATCTCTAAGATAAAATGATTTTTAAACAAATAAGTAAAATTTACATTTTCATATAAGGCATTAATCTCCGGGTAATTATAACTGCGTATATTTTTATCGAAAGTGATCCTTACGCCGGGGTCAAACTTGCCATGATATGCTTCTCTCTCATAAACTATCAGGCAAGTAGGAATAAAATGATTCTTTTTGATGTGAAAAAAGAACCTGCGTGCGTCATCCAGTGAAGCAGCATATCCGTTATCCTGCAGAACATATTTTTCTATATTACCTGTTTTAAGAAGGTCAGAGATGTTGTCATAATGAACGAATGCCCTGTGTTTTTTTATTCTGTTTTCAATCTTTCTTTTTATTTCAAAAGCTATATTGCTGTTTTTACTATAATTTCCATATCCTCTTACTCTGAATTTCTTTCTTAAAAGTACGCCTTCTTTTTTCTCTATATAACAATCAAGGTTTCTGCTATCAAAGTAGATGCTTCTTACAACGTATTCAGGTATCCTGGAGTTGCCATTAGCTTTGGCGTAAATGTCGGGCCGTACGAATGGCATTAACCGCTCGCGCAGATTGCTCATCAAATAATTAGGGACCAGGTATTTCTTTTCAAGCCTTAACATCGTTTAATTATGATATACTGTTCTTAATAATCGTTTTATATATTCTTTTGCAGGTACTCTGCCACAATCAATTTCTGCTTCAACCAGCATGTTTGGAATAATCTTTTGATTGTATTCTTTATCCGTAATTAGTGCGGTAACAAATATGTTCTCCCGGAAATTTATCATCTGCACGCTATTGTCAATATCAATAACTTTTGCATTTAGCGGTTGATTAGATAAATTAGTTTTCAGACTGATCTCTTGTCCTGGCACAATATACGCCAGTTGAAACAACTCGATTGGCAAAATTACGACATGCTCTGATACATCTGCCAGTCTGACTACTGCATTCTCTTCATTATCTCTGCCATGTTGCTTTACAATTTCCCCCGTAAAAGGAGAAAGTATCGTGAAAGAGTTTATGCGTTCTTCAATGTCAGAAATTTGTGCTTCAAGTGTTTGAATATTGGCTTTGATGTAGTTGAGTTGTTCCTTCTTCGCTCCTGCAGTTATTGCATTATATTCTGATTTTGCTATATTGTAGCGGTATAATGATAATTTATACCTGTTAAATGATAATTCATATTCTTCATCGGAAATGTATTCATCCTCATGAAGAATCTTATTTCTTTGAGTTATTCTTTTTTGTGTTTCATACTCCTGCCTGGCAAGGTTCAAGTTTTCATAAGCAATGGCTATTTCTTCAGGCTTGGCACCTGTTGAGTAAACTTTCAGTAGGTTTCTTTGAGCAGACAGTTCACCTTTTAATTCGTTGTACCTTCTTTGTTCTTCATTTGATTTTATGTATCCGATAGTATCGCCTTTTGATATTTGTTCTTTCCCGAATATGTTCTCGTCAAGGATAAATTCGGCAAAATCCCCTCGCTGGAATTCTGTTACAGAATAATAAGATACGGTATTGTTCCGGTTGTTTTTCAGTATGTTTAAAAGGGTTCCGTCATCTGACTTAATGATTTTCCATTCCTTTGATGGGTAAATAATGCCTTTTGTGTTTATTTTATAAGGTAGTTCGATATACTTAAAAAAAACAAAGACAGCTGCGAGCAGTATGATAATTATTGCGGATAAAGACTTGAATTTCATAATTAACCAGTGATATTAAAAAAAAATTACACCAGCACATTTGCAAACTGTAATGATTTGTAAAACAGAAAATGCTATAAGGATGCTGCAAAACTATCTTATTTTGAACAAAACACAATATAGTTGTTAAACAAGAATGCAAAGATAGTTATTTCTTTCAGATCTTTATTCAGTAAAGCCCGTAAGTGATAAAATAAGTGGGAGCTATATGAATTATCAGATTTTAAGAATGATGTTATATATTTTCAGAAAAATTTATGCTTATCGCTATTAATTATTATCATATAATTTGACATTATTAACTCTGAATGTTCCTGTTTTTCCTTCGGGTTCTTCAGCTTCATAACGCCATGCTATATGTATTATTCCTGAATAAACTGACAGATCGATCACTCCGGAATCAATCCATTCATGATCGTCGTCGCCTTCACCTGCAAGAGTGGCCGGCAGTGTTTGCCAATCTGCATCTTCAACATTGGTGCCATCAAAATCTGATGAGATAAACACTTCAAATCCATCATGAGTGTAAAATGCTTGTGCTGAATGAAATTCCAGTATGGGATTGTCAATAGCATCCAAATCAACCGGTGGTGTTATCATCCACATAATATTAACAGGATCGGGAGAATTGAAAGCAGTTGCCTGGGCGTAATGATTGTCTTCATGTGTTCTGCATATCCACTTTCTTTCACCTTCCTGGGCTATAGCTGTCCATCCGTTTTTATCTATTACTGCATGATCGGCATAGCCTTGGAAATCTTCATCAATTGAAGTTACCACGTCACCATTGTCATCACCATTATCGTCATCATTATCATCATCCAACCAGTAGTCTGATGTGTTTCGCATTCCGGGTTGACCGAAATAAGGTTCCAGGTCTCCGAGTAGTTTTACTTCTTTGCCATGATTACCCGGATTATCAACCAGATTAACGGCAGTGCGTACATCACCAAAAGGTAGCTGTACTATCAGTGAATTGCTAAGTGATGTTTCTTCGGGATCGTCTGCGATTATAACATTTGTGGTTGTTTCAAACGGAGGTTCGAAAGAAGGTTCGAATGGTTCTGCCGTAGTTTCCATTACACCTGTAATATAACCTTCAACCCATATATCATTACCTGTATTGAAAGCAATTGCATTAGCCACACTGTATGGGTCATCAAATGTTCCATCCGGCAGTTCAATTTCAAAACGTTCTTCTTCCATTACAACTTCATCTGTAGTACGGATAAAAAGCTGCATATCATCAAAATATTGTGAAACGACAGCTATTAAGCTACCACTACCTTCAGGTGTTAATTCGTCAGCAAAGTCGGCATAGCCGCTGGTCCTGACAATAATTGTGTTACCTGCAATATCCATCAAATCCCTGTTTTCAGACATTTGTTCGTCAGCATATGCATATGTTACACCTGCATCATTGGATACAAACTGTACATTTTCAAGTTTAACAAGCTGACCCTGTTTTTCAGGAGTGATATCAGGAATAGAAACAACCTCAGGAGTAAGGTGTTTGCCGGAAGCCTGTCTAATGATGTTTTTATCCGGATCAACATTATTAAGTTGTAACATGCCGTTGAAAGAATCTAAGGTAGTGCCATCAAGGGATATCCTGACGGAATCACCTTCCTGAAAAAAAGATGTACTTGTTAACCGGAGGTTTATAGCAGCTGTACTGTCTTGTACAAACAGGCTCCTGTAAATATTACCGGTGCTTTCATCCATGTTTATTACAGCAAAAACGTTTGATCCACTATCCAGTTCAATAGCTTCTCCATCATAAAGATTCCTGATCTCTGACAAAGTCATAACGGCATCCTGGTTGAGCTCCGTTTTTGGAGGATGGTCAAGCTCTTTTTCACATGATGTAAAAAGAATTGGTGCTGAAATAAGCAATAGAAAATATTTTATAAATCTTGGTTTTAATTTCATAGCTTAAATTTTATTTTTTATCAAATTGCAGAAGCAAAATTATTGTGATATGTTTAAAATAATGTTTTGTTATATTTGCTTGTTTTCTTTATTTTTTATCATCCACATCATCATAAAGTTGTACATTGTCAACTCTAAAAGAGCCTGTTTCTCCGGCTGTTGCATTACCTTCATAACGCCATGCTATGTGAATTGTTCCGGAATAAACTGACAGGTCAATTATACCTGAATCAATCCATTGATTTTCAGGGTCATTTTCACCTGCGAGTGTGGCCGGTAAAGTTTCCCAGTTTGCATCTTCAACGTTAGTGCCATCAAAATCTGTTGCTATAAACACTTCAAATCCATCATGAGAGTAAAATGCCTGAGCTGATTGGAATTTCAATACCGGGTTAGTAAGTTCATTTATGTCAACAGGTGGGGTGATCATCCACATAATGTTTGTTGGGTCTGCGGAGTTGTATGCAGTTGCCTGTGCGTAATGGTTGTCATTAAAGGTTCTGCATATCCAGTTTCTGTTTCCCTCCTGGGCTATAGCTGTCCAACCGTATTTATCTATTACTGCGTGATCGGGATATGATTGAAAGTCTTCATCAATAGATGTTAATGGGTCATCTATACCTTCAAATCTTTCTAAATCAAATTCCACTTCATCCAGCCTTCTGATAAAAAGCTGCAGATCCTCACGGTGTTGGGATACAATGCCGATAAGAGAGCCTCTGCCATCCGGTATGGTATCATCAGCAAAAGCTGCATAGCCACTGGTTCTGACTATGATTGTATTTCCCAGGCTATCTTCCAATATCCGGTTCTCAGCCAAAAGGTTGTCGGCATCAGCAAATGTTTTGCCCAGCTCGCTTGCTCTGAATTGCACATTTTCAAGCTTAATGAGTTGTGCCTGTTTATGGGATGTTATGTTTTCTATTGTTACTACATCAGGTTCTTTTTTTACATTGGTGGCCAGTTTTTCAATGTACTTATCAACATCAACAGAGTCGAGCTGCAACATATTCTGATAAGAGCTTAATATGGTGTTTTTTATATTAATTCTTATAGAGTCACCTTCATACAGTCCACCCGGGGTTATTAGCCTTAAATTTATTGCTCCTGTTTCATCTTGTATGAATGCATTACGGTAGATGTTGCCCGATTTGTCATCCATTGTTACTACAGCGTAAACAGAAGTATCGCCGGTGAATTTAATTCTCTGGCCATCATACAAGTTTCTTAGCTCAGAAACATTCAATATGTCGCCCACAGGCATTTCTTCCATGTCGGGTTTTGCGAAATCATCTTTTATGCAACCAGCTGTAATCAGAGCAAAAGCTAAGGCTATAAATATTGAGTGAGCAAATAATTTTCTTTTTATTTTCATTGTATTCTTTATTTTATGTGTGTTCATAAATAATGCTTTTTTGCTAATCTGTCTTACATTCTGAAAACAACGTTAAGAAAGTAGTTCCTTCCGTACAGGTAAAAATACTTAGGCGGGTATCTGTCTATTTCCTGTGAATCATAGCGCAATTGTTCAAACCCACCCATAGCGAAGTCGGTATTATTAAGAACATTATCAACGCTTAACGATACATTAATAAAATATCCGCGAGCTATCCTGTAGGATATGCCGGCAAACAGGTCTACTGTAAATGAGTCATCAAGTGGTGATTGGCCAAGCAGTTGGTCCCATTGAGGATCGGAAGTTACGTATCCGTCTACAGCCTGTTGAGTTCTTCTGTCAGGATTTACATCAAGATAAACTCCATTAAAATAATTTCCTGTAACCCCTACAAACCAATATCTGGGTGAGTTGTACCTGAATCCTACTGAAGCAGCATTATGTGTAATACCGCCTACTTTATAGTTTTCAAAATATACTGTTCTTTCTTCAAGTATTTCGGCATCGTTATCTTGTGCAATTGTAACATTAGGCCTTGAAGTATAAATATAATCTCCAAGCCCGCCCACGATATGCATTGATAGAGTGGGCGACAGGTTAAGGTCTATTCCCAGTTCTGCTCCCATATGTTGTTTGTCAATGTCGGTCATTATGTAATTGACAAATGTACGCATTTCGTCGTGGTAGAAGCTTCTGGACCATGTTTGGTCAGAAAAGTCGGTATAAAACAGTGTAAGTCTTGATTTTATTGTGGGTGTGCGCACTATGTAATTGATATCACCTGACATTATCTTTTCACTTGTAAGGTTTTCAATAACATCATCACGAACTCTTGGTGATATGTATGCATTGCGGAAAAACGGTGCCCTGGTCATATAACCCATGTTTGTTGTCAGGTAATGTCTTCCTGTGATCTTCCAAGTAAAGCCACCTTTAGCACCGAAATCTGTAAAACTGTGTTTTTCTCCATCACCGTAAGAATTATCGGGGAATCTTCCGTTTTGCATATGTCCGGTACGCCAGAAAGTGTTGTGTGAAAGCATGCCGGCAACATAAAAGTCATACCTGGGATAAGTAAATTCAGCTTGTGCAAATCCTTCATAATTATGAACGTTGGCGGTATAGTCATACCCGAACCTGTCACCTTCATCAATAAGCCTGTTGGGGTTGTTTAGGTCGTTTTGTGCCATTTGTGGGTCATCAAAATCTCTTTCGGCAAACTGGTCTACATCTACCCACCAGTCGCCACCCAAAAGGTCAACCATTTCTTTAAAATGGTATCCTTCATGCCAGTAGAGGTTAACTCCACCACTTAAAACAAGGTGGTCACCCTGGAATGAAGTAAAGTTTGATGTCAATCCTAACCGTGCATGATCGTTTCTTCTGTCTTCAAGCGAATATTTTGAGCGCATACCGGTGGCGGTTTCGCCGTTTTCAAAAGAGCCGATATTTTCCTGGGTATATAGGTTTTTGTAATTGGCATTATAAAATTCATCCCATTGCAATTGGCGGTTTTCTTTATCTTGCCACAGTTCGGTATAGTAGTTAAACAGTCCCTGGTCGTGCTGGTGATAGCTTGGCAGATAACGGTAATAGTCGGGTCTAGGGTCTGCGGCATCGTACCAATTGAGAGACGTTCGACCTCCACGGCCAAAACTGTAAGAAAGAGAAGTGTTTAGTTCCGTATCATCATTTACGTCCCAGTAATGAGAAAGTATCAGCATAGGCTGGTGATAGTTACTGACTCTTGCATTTCGTTTTTCGCCATTCTGATAGCCCCAGTTGGGGTTGTAGTAATTACTTCCTGCCAGGTCATAAGCTTCTTGTGTTGATACTCCGGGGCTACCTCGCCTTGATGGTGATCCGAAGCCAATGAAACCTATGGAGTGGTTATCATTGAGCTGTTTCTCGGCTGATAAAAAGTAAGCGTAGTTTTCATAAAAAGTGCCTTCAACATATCCTTCTTCAGCCAGGCGTGTTGATCCTGAAAAGGTAAAAGCCCATCCATTGTCCATAAGGCCTGTAGAATGTAAAGCCATAGCACGGTGAGTATATGCCCTGTTGGTGAATGAGTATGTCACTCTGGTGTTCGGACCGTATTCTGAAGCACGTGTTACTATATTGTTTGCTCCACCAAAGGCTCCAAAGTGCTCGCGTGCTACTCCTATGCCATGATGACCTACCGTCATCCTGGTAGCATCATTCAGGCCTCCCCAAACAGAATAGAACGCCCTGCCAATTTCAGGGCTATTAACAGGAATGTCGTTGATCATAACAATCGTGTTTTCACCATCATAACCCCTAAGGCGAAAACGGGCATTTCCAAAATTAAAGCCCGCTGTGCTTACAAAAATATCACGCGAGCCCTGAAGCAAACTCGAAATGTCATAAGATTCCGTATCAGCTTCAAGCTCATCAGGTGATACAACAGCATATGGAATGTCTGCCTCTGGCTCAAAATCATCGATTATTGTATCACGTTCATTATCGTTGTTGTTTGTTTGACCTGTTAAAGGGAAACAAATTAACAACATTAAAGGAAGTGAGCTAAGTAGAATTTTCTTTATCATACGTTTAGTTTATTATGATTAACAATACCTGTTTTTTCTTAATTATTTTAATTGCAAAAACGCTAAAGCGAGAAAGATATTGCAATTTCTGCAATCACAGAAGTTGTTTACTTTTGAAAAACAATTTATCAGAAAAAATGTTTATTCTGGCAAATATGTTTATTTTTGAGCCTGTAAAATTACTCATTTATGTTATAATTCGTTTATAGTTATTGCGTTATTTTATAAATTACAACATATCAAAAAGAAATAACCTGCAAATCAAACATATAGGTGGGTTTTTTTAGTAATATAATATGAACAGATATAATTTTTATCTGTTAAACGATAAGAAGTTAGCGTTTACGGAATTAAAAAACAAAACAGATGCAAAAGATTTTCAAAAACTTGTTTATTTTATTCATTTCATTATTTCTGTTTGCAGGTGGCCAATTGCTGCTTTCTCAGAATAATGATGATAAGAAATATGTAGTAACATGTATAGGTTTCTATAATGTAGAAAATTTATTCGATACTATAAATGATCCGGAAGTACGGGATGATGATTTTACTCCTGAGGGTGATAATCGTTGGAATACCGAAAAATATTTAGAGAAGTTGGAGAATTTGGCAGAGGTTATCGATAAAATGGGTGAGGAGTTGACACCTCATGGTCCTGCAGTATTGGGTTTGTCGGAGGTTGAGAATGAGGATGTCTTGAAAGATTTGGCTGCCCAGGAGAGGATAAGGGATCGTAATTACCAGGTTGTTCATTATCACAGCCCAGATCCAAGGGGTATGGATGTAGCATTGATGTACCAGCCGAAATATTTTGAGGTTACCAGTACAAAACCAGTTCCTACGGAGTTAGAACGTGAAGACGGGTCTACCTTCAGAACTCGTGATCAGTTACTGGTTTCAGGCAAGTTGCTTGGTGAGCCTATGCATTTTATTGTTTTACACTGGCCTTCCCGGCGTGGCGGGGAAAAGCGTAGTCGCCCTTTAAGGATTGGTGCTGCAGAGGTTGCCAGAGGCATTGTGGATTCACTTAAAGCTAATGACCCGGATGCCAAAGTGATAGTCATGGGGGATTTTAATGATGATCCTGTTGACATCAGTGTTAAAGAGTATATGAAAGCAAAAGGAGATAAAAACAAGCTAGAAAAAGGCGATATGTATAATCCTTTTGTTGATTTTCATGCAAAAGGTATAGGAACACTGGCATGGAGAGACTCATGGAATCTTTTTGATATGCTGCTATTGACACAACCATTTTTGGATGACGACAAGTCAAGTTGGCGCTACCATAGGGCAGAAGTGTTTAACAGGCCGTTTTTGCGACAACCTTCAGGACGGTTTAAAGGATATCCCTATCGAAGCTATGGCGGTGGTGTTTACCTTGGTGGATATAGTGACCACTTTCCAGTGTATGTTTTCTTGATTAAAGAATTGTAGTTGGTGTTTAGTATATATCGATTAAATTCAAATAAAGTGGTTAATAAAAAAAAGAAAACAAGAAAATATAAGCGCAGAAAGATCAAATACCGTAAAATGGCTTTTAAGTTTACCGATTCTCAAAGAAAAGCCATTGAGCATTATTGCCGCATTCATAAAACCACACCTGTGAGGTTCATAAAGGCGCTTGTAAACAAGAAAGTAGAGCCTTATCGTGATAGTGATTATGAGCCGTCATATGTGACGGAAAACCAACTGACACTTTTCGAGATAGAGAGTTCTGACGGCAAAGGAAGAGATTGAGCAAAATTAATATTAACCCCGCGAGAAAAATACTTGTGTAATGCCTGCACCTCCTCTGTCGGGATGTTCGGGTTTTGTATTTTCTACCTCAGGTAGAGTATTCAAATAATCTTTAATTGCTTCCCTTAATATTCCTTCACCTGTGCCGTGAAGAATGCGGACTTTACGTATTCCCAATAATATCGCATCATCAACATATTTGCGTAGAAAAGACAGTGCTTCATCAACTTTTTTCCCACGCAAGTCTAAGTCAGTGTTAAATGTTGCAGCCTTTTTATTGATGTCGAAGTTGTATTTTGTTTTACTTTTAACACTGCCGGGAGTGTTGGTTGTTCCTTTTTTTAACCTTACTTTTTCAAGTTTGTCCAGGGGAGATTTTAACTTGATATCGCCAAATGATATTATGGCTTGCTTGCCTGCAATTTCAATAACTTCACCTGTTATTGATTGTCCCTCCATTCTGACGGTGTCTCCTTCTTTTGGTGGTGTGTTGTCACTAATTGCTTCGTACACAGGCTTTTCCTTAGCAGCTTTTTTTACCGGCTTTTTGCTGTGTTTTTCAGAAAGTTGATTCTCTATTTTTTCTGTATAACCTTGCAATTCTTTTCTTGCTTGCCGTGTCTTTTCTTTTTCGGCTCCTGATTCACGTATTTCTTTTATTGTTTTTTCAATTAGCCTGTTTGTAGTTGATAAAATTTCTTTTGCTTCTTTTTTTGCCTCTTTGAGTATATCTTTCTTTTTCTTTTCCAGTTCGTCCGACAACTCTTGATATTTGTCAATCATTTCATCCAGGAACGATTCGGCTGAAAGGAGCTGTTGCTCTTTTTCTTCAAGCTTCTTTTTTCTTAATTCGACATCCTGAAGCTGTTGGTCGAAGTCAACTTGTTCGGCCCCGGCAAGGTTTTTTGCTTTATTAAGAATTTCATTAGGGAAACCAATTGATTTAGCTATTTCGAATGCAAAACTGCTTCCTGGTATGCCACTTTTAAGTTTGTAGGTGGGCTTCATGTTCTTAGAGTCGAAAAGCATTGATCCGTTAATTAAACCTTCTACTTTTCCGGGCAATGCCTTAAGGTTTGCATAATGAGTTGTTATAACCCCGAAAGGTTTTTTATTGTTAAGCTTGAGCAAAACAGATTCAGCAATAGCTCCCCCGATACGTGGTTCTGTTCCGGTGCCGAACTCATCAATCAAAAAGAGAGTTTTGTTATTGGCATGTTTCAGGAAGAATTTCATATTGTACAGATGTGAGCTGTATGTGCTAAGGTCATTTTCAAGTGATTGCTCATCGCCGATGTCGATAAACAGTTTTTGAAAAATGCCTGTTTCCGAGTAATCGCTCATAGGTACCAGCAAGCCGCATTGTAGCATATACTGTATCAAGCCGCAAGTTTTTAGGCAAACAGACTTGCCCCCTGCATTTGGGCCTGAAATTATTAATATTCTTTTTTTATTGTCAAGGCTAATATCAAGTGGCTCAACATGTTTGTTTTGAGGTTTGTATGACATGTATAGAATTGGATGCACGGCTTTGTTCCATTGCATAACAGGGTTGGGGTTGAGTTTTGGTTTCATGCCTCCCATTTCTAAAGCCAGCAAAGCCTTAGCACGAATGGCGTCGGCAATACCCATCAGCCTGTAGCATTTTTGAAGAGATTCGAGGTTAGGCCTTAAATGATCTGTAAAGCGAGTAAGGATTTTAACTATCTCTTGCCATTCAGCTACTTCAAGTTCTCTAATTTCGTTATTGGTTTCAAAAACTGCCTCCGGCTCAATAAACAATGTTTGTCCTGTTGCTGAGCTGTCATGAACGAATCCGCGAATTTGTTTTTTATGTATTGCAGGAACCGGCAGTACAAGGCGTCCGTTTCTGATAGTAAGCTCCAGGTCATCACTTATCCATCCTTTCTTTTTGACATCATTCAAAATATTCTCAATTTCTTTCTCCGCTTTTGTCGTTTTGCTTTTTTTTTGCTTCCTGATGGATTCAAGCTCTTTAGAAGCATTATCACGTATTTCGCCGGTTTCATCAATTAGCTTTTCGGCTTTTTGGATTATATCGTTATCAATAAAAACATCATCGGTAAGTGTAATTAGCGAAGGATACAAAGGCTTACCATCTTTCGTTTTTTTTCTGAAAAATTCGATGATCCTGATTATTGTTTTTAATGAAGATAATAATTCGGATAACTCTTCAGGCAGCATGTATGTGTTTTCGGGTCTTATCTTTTTGAAGAGCTCATGAGGGTTGTAGTAATTCGCTTGGGGAAATTTTTCCCCTGAAAGCACTATCTGCCTAAAATCCTCTGTTTGGTCTAAAAGCTTAGATATAAGCTCGAAATTTCTTCTGAAGCGTATCCTTTCAATTTGTTTTTTGCCGAGGTCACCAATGCAAAATTCTTTCAGCATTAAGCGCAGGCGGTCAAATCCGGTTTTTTCTTCGAAGCTTTTAGGATATATCACGATTATTTTTCAATAATTTCAAACTCTGTTCTTCTGTTTTTCTGTCTGCCTTCTTCTGTTTCGTTTGAAGCTATAGGCTTTGAGTAGGCATATCCTTCGTATTCCAGCCGGTTGGGATCTATTCCTCTGTCTATCAGGAATTCTACTACAGCCCTTGCCCTGTCTTCAGACAAGCGCTTATTTAGGTCCCATCCTCCGACATTATCAGTATGTCCGGATATTTTAATTCTAAGATTAGGATTATCAACCATTAGCTGATATAAAATGCCCAGTTCTGCATAAGATTCAGGTCTAAGAGTAGATTGGCCTGTATCAAAGAAGATATTGTTCAGAACTATTGATTTACCTATTTCAACCCGTTTCATTTCAATATCATTAATAATTTCCCTGGCCACAAGGCTTTCTGTAATATTGATGTTTTCGGAGTGGAACAGGTAATCGTCTGCTTTTACTGAAATAGCATAGTTTTTACCTCCCGGCAGTGAGATAAAATATTCTCCGGTTTCTTCATTGGAGGTGAACTGTGCGAGCAATACATCTTCTTCGTTATCGTATAGTTCAATGGTAGCAAATAGAGGCTCTTTTGTTTCCTGATCAATTATTTTGCCTCTTAACAATGTCATAGGGGTAACGTCGATTTCTATCTCATCCGCCATTATCACATCTTGTGCAGGTTTAGCAAGGCTTGCAATAAGGTGTTGCTCCGGGGTGTTTATCAAGGGCTTTTCAGGCCCAAGGAAAGTGATCTTGTATATATCACTTCCGCCATATCCATCTTCTCTGTATGTGGCATAGAATCCTGTTTCACTATCTTCTGTCATAACAAAGAAGAGGTCATCTCCCGGAGTGTTTATAGGGTGACCCAGGTTTACCGGGTCAGTCCATCTACCTCCAATGTATTGTGTTTTGAATATATCATAACCACCCATAGAGTTATGCCCTTGTGAGCTGAAGTATAACGTTTTGCCATCAGGGTGCATGAAGACGCTTTCTTCATTGTATTCAGTATTGACAGTTGGTCCGAGGTTAACCGGTTCACTCCATCTTCCTCTTTCATCACGGGTTGAATACCATATATCTTTTCCTCCGTAACCGCCGGGTCTGTCGCTAACAAAATACAGTGTTTTGCCATCGGGTGAAAGTGTAGCACTTGACTCCTGGTAACTACTGTTTATTGTTCTTGGTAGCTTTTTGGCCCTCGACCAACTTTCTCCATCCCAAACAGATTCGTAAAGGTCACCACCTCTGCCACCTCGGTAAATTATCAATGACCTGCCGTCGTGTGATAGCCCCGCTGAAGCATCATGTGAGCTGGTATTTATCCTGCGCCCGGGATCACTGGGTCTCTGCCATCGGTTATTTACTTTGCGGGTTTCTAAAATGTTTTCAAAATACTTGTGATCACCTCTGTCAATGTCCGGACGCCTGCCGATAGGCCTGCGTGTTGTGAAAAGCATTTTTGTTCCATCGGCATTTATAACAGGGCTGTAATCATCATATTGGGAGTTAATTGTACTACCAAGATTGTCAATAAATACTCTTTCCGGATTTTCGACAAACCTTATTCCATGTTCACATTCGGATATCCTTTTATCTATTTTATCACGTTCATTGATCAACTCCTGGGGTGTCAGGCTTCTGCGGTAGAAAGTGTATTGGTCTATAGCTTCTTCAAACTTGTAATTTAGCTGATATGCTTGCCCTAGTTTATAATAAACATCAAGAGTAGGGACGTTCAGCTGTACGGCTTTCTCTAAATGCTCAATAGCTTTAGGATGGTGTATTGTGTTAAGGTAACAAACACCTATTTTATAATTCAGCCATGCGTTATCAGGGTTGAATTCCTGCGCTTTGAGATAGTATTCCAATGCAACAGAATATGCTCCGCCACCCACTTCAAAATATTTGTCTCCCTCACTAATATTTCGCCGGGCTTCTCGCAAGCCACTCCTGTCACCAGGGAAATGCGATCTTGAAAATTCTACATTTTGCGAATCTGCCTGGTGATGGACCAACAGAAAAAAACTTAGTATAAATAACTTTATCAGGTATTTCATGATGGTTTTATTTTTCATTTTCTGTAATTCTTGGTTAATTAATTAGCTTTTTAAAAGTTTTTGCAAATGCGCCAGGGTAAATATGCCGGTTAATTTAAAGTTTAAGTGCTTTATTCAATATATTGTATAGCATCTGTTACTCCGAGTTCGGCAGCTTTTTGCCAATCTCTTTTTGCGTCATTTGGCAGACGTAGCATTTCCCTTGCTATTCCTCGGTTATAATAAGCTTCACCATATCCGGGATTCAGCTCAATAGCTTTATTGTAATCAGCCACTGCCCCCTGGAAATCATTTAGTTTATATTTGACATTACCTCTGCCATTGTAAGCTGCGGAACATTCAGGGTTGATTTCTAATGCTTTGTTAAACTCTTCTATAGCGTCTTCGTATCTTTCCAGGCGAAACAATGCCATAGCCCTGTTGCTGTAAAGATAATGCTTGGAGTCATTTATCCTGACAGCTGCTGTATAATATTCTAGTGCTTCATCATATTTTTTTTGGTTTTTCAATATGTTTCCTATTTCGTTATGAGTAAAATACATAGTAGGGTCCAGCAGCACAGCTTGCTGGTAGTCAGCCAGGGCACCAGCGGTATCGCCTTTTATAGCTTTTGCACTGCCTCTGTCATGATAAGCATAGGCGTAGTCGGCACGAATATTGATCACATTGCCCAGGCTCTCT
>SLSZ01000041.1 GCA_007130125.1 Bacteroidales bacterium | reverse complement strand
TAGAGACAAGGCATGCCTTGTCTCTACCACACAACATTATACTACACAACATTATACACTTGCGAGTGATATTCAACTTCAAAGAAATCGCAAAACAATTTCCATGTTAATTCTTCGGGCCAGTAATCGGCTTCGTGCCACTCAGTTAGTTCGTTTTTGAAAAATTCAAGATAGTTGTGTTGTAAAAACTCTCTGAAAATTTGTGGTGTGTCAAAATCCTGCATTATGTAAGTAGAGTGGTCTCCCTTATATGCGATAGTGTCGCTTGATTTAGCCAGTTTATCAGCCTTTAGCAGCCAGTCGTAAAATGGCTTGCAACGCTTTAAGACCATGGCAGAGTTTTTTGTTAAGGTAATTTTCGGCATGTTATTAAGCTTTTCGGATTCATAATTTGATGTAAAGGTAATAAAAATAGGATCGTTTATTTAATATGAATAGAACACGGATAACGCGGATAAGGCGGATAGTCACGGATTGTTTATCCCCGGAATCATTTTAATTCACGTCGTCGGTGTTATTTTTTTTAAAAAAAAATCAAAAAAAATTTGGTAATTAAAAAAACAGTATTACTTTTGTAGTGTCTTAGTAAAATAGAACACTAATTAAATACGAAACACAAACATTAATATTATGGTAAACATTGAAAATTTAACCTTTGGTTACAAGAGAAAGGGGTTATTATTTGATGACCTCAGTATGCATCTTTCTTCGGGAAGGATTTATGGCCTTTTCGGAAAGAACGGTGCAGGTAAGACCACCTTGCTGAAGCATATAGCAGGACTACTGTTCCCTAAGAAAGGGAGCTGTATGGTATTCGATGAGCATGCAGCAAGCCGCAAACCGGGAGTTTTGGCTGATCTGTTTGTTATTCCGGAAGAATTTGATTTGCCGGGTATATCATTGGATGCTTTTATAGCAATTAACTCACCGTTTTTTCCAAAGTTTGATAAACTTCAGATGTCGCAATACATGGAAGAGTTCCAGGTAAAAAACGGGCAAAAGCTTAACACCTTATCTTATGGTCAGAAGAAAAAGTTTTTGATAGCATTTGGGCTTGCTGCCAATACACGGTTGTTGCTTATGGATGAGCCAACAAACGGGCTTGACATACCGTCAAAAAGCCAGTTTCGCCGTACCATAGCTTCCTCTGCAAATGAAAACAGGTGTGTCCTTATTTCTACTCACCAGGTCAGGGATCTGGGTAATATAATTGACCAGGTTACTATTATAGATGAAGGTAAGATTATCTTCGATCAGAGCATTGAAGCCATATCAAACAAGTTTGTCTTTGGTAAGATAAAAGATGAAGATGAGCATGATGTAGTATATTCCGAGGACATACTAGGCGGCAAAGCAGCCATTTGCTATAATAAAGGCAAGTATAGTGAAGTTGATATGGAATTGCTTTTTAATGCAGTAACAAATTATCCGGAAAAAATAAATAACGAATTTAAAAAATAATAACCATGGAAAACATAAACAGTTTTAATATCAAAAGAATATTTCAGATAATATACAGGCAGCTAATTATGAGCTATAAGCCATGGATTATCGGTATTGGTGCTGCCGCCGGTTTCCTTCTTGGAGTGTACCTGCTTCAGGTGCTAACACTTCAGGGTATTTTTAACCTGGAGGCATTTACAAATCTTGGATTTGTAATATTATTTGCCGGTGGTTTTATCTTTACAAGTAATATTTTTGGAGAACTCCAATCTCCTGTTAAAAGTCACTTTTATCTTACTCTGCCTGCAAGGATTGAAGAAAAGCTCATATCATCATGGTTGATAAGTTCACCATTGTTTGTAATAGTTGCATTGGCGGTAATGTTTTTGGCAAGTCTCCTGATAAGCCTTGTTTTAGTGATATTTTATGAAGGAAGTATGCTTTTATTCAATCCGTTTACCAGGTCTGCTTTAACTACTGTTGGGGTTTATTTGGTGCTTCAGACTATATTTTTGCTTGGCAGTGTTTATTTCAGAAAGTTTAATTTTTTGAAAACTCTTCTTGCTCTTTTTGTGGTATATATGATAATAGTTGTGTGGTCTATGATCATGGTTTTTGTTATTGTAAGGCCGCAAGATATGATTTTTGTCGGAGAAGGTTTGAATTTTGAAGGAATTATTATGGCTCCCGATACATTTGGAAGTTTCATGTCGATTTTATTTTGGTATGTTATGGGGCCGTTCTTCCTTATTGTTAGTTATATAAGATTAAAAGAAAGGCAGGTGTAATTATGGAATTTGTTGAAAAACAACCGATTTATATGCAGATAGCAGACTATTTCTGCGAAAATATTCTTGAAGGAAAGTGGAAAACACACGACAGATTGCCTTCGGTAAGGGAAATTGCTGTTGCAATGGAAGTCAATCCTAACACTGCTATGCGTGCTTTTACTTATCTGCAAGATAAAGGCATAATTTATAATAAAAGAGGCATTGGGTATTTTGTTGATGAAGACGGGCATAGTAAAGCATTAAAGCTTAAACGTGATGATTTCATTGAAAAAGATGTACCCGCTTTTTTCAAAACTATGAAGCTTTTGAAGTTCTCTTGTAAGGAACTGGAAGAGCTTAATAAAGAATAGATGAACAAATAAGCAATTAAAAAATAGAAAAATTAAATATTGAATAGTCATGAAAAAAAGTAATATCATATTATTATCAGCATTAATTGTAGTATTATTGAGTATTACAATATCAATGATTTATATCAGGTCAGCTTTATATGAGGAGGTAGAAAAGGGTGATGGAAATATCCAAAAAGAGTCACGCCATGTATTACCATTTAAAAATCTGGAAGTTAGGGGTAATTTGACAGTACATTTTGTTCAGGATACTGTAACCGGGCTTATTGTGGAGGCTGATAGCAATTTGCTAGAGCATATCAATACAGATGTTGAAAACGATAGAATGATTATTTCACATAATAAAGGCATAAGGGCAAGAAACCTGAAAGTACATATTATGCAGGAATACCTGGATGAAGTAAAGTTAAATGGTGGAAGTCGTTTTTTAGCTGAGAAGCCCGTAAAATTTGGAGATATTGATCTAATAGCAAACGGCGGAGCCCGGTTTGAGATTGCCGGGGAGTTTGAAAAGATGAACCTTGAATTAAACGCCGGATCTTTTGCCAGGCTTTCAGGGCAGGTAAAAGATTTTTATATTTCTGCAATAGCAGGCAGTAACTTGAAAGCAAAGGAACTTATTGCTGACAACGTTGAAATAAACGCAACTGCTGGTTCTAATCTTGAAGTTTATGCTGTGGACAGATTAAGTGTAACAGGTTCAACAGGTAGTAATATTTATTACCATGGTGAACCCAGGCTGGAAAATATAAATACTAGTACCGGAGCTAACTTAAGCAAAAGATAATCAGACGTAATGGTTGCATTTTTTAGGCATACACTAGACAGTAATGCAAATTAAAACAGGTATTTCCGACGGATTATATATTGAAATTATAAATAATGTTGATCAGGTATAAAAATAAAACAAAGAGTCTAAAAAGGGTTAATAAAAAAAGTGCTTCTTTTCATTGTTTCTCCAGCCAGCTTGATGGCGGTAATCAACAAAATATATTTTCACGTCGGCCTGATGAGAGTATTCGACAAAATAAATGGTTTTGTCAGCCTGATGGTTATATTCGGTAAATAACCAATTACCATCGTTTTTACCTGCCTGGTGTTGATAATCAACCTTGTAAACACTCAGGTCAGCCTGATGATTATGATCAACAACAAAAACTTTAACATCAGCCTGATGTGAATACTGTACGCTGAATACCTTTTGTGAAAAGGTGTTCAGCGTAAACAGTATTGTTAGTAGTGATGTAAGTAGAATAAATTTCATATGGAAAATGTGTTTAAAAATTTATTTCTAATATTTATAGTAACGAGTAATCAGTAATCGGTAATCGGTAACCGGTAACCATCAACTCAACGACTCAACAACTCAACCTATCAACCCATCAACCTATCAACTTTTTGCTATCCCCAATCCACAACGCCTAAACGCCTAAACGACTATACATCTTCTTTTGTGAACGTTCACTTAATGAGGGTTACATTTTTAATAATATTTAAATCCGATAAAATTCCAGTAATACATTTGAGCTATTGCAAAAATATTTATGATAACAAGTAATGTATAATATAGCCTACTTCTTATCCTGATTTTTTTCATCGAAAATAATTTGAATGTATTATAAAGCATAATAATTGTAAGAATAATAAAGATGAATGGTAATAGAAGTACAAATATCATGCACGGCGCCGGAGGAGCTGTATAAACAACCTTCTCGGCATCACCTAAGATAATACTTAAAAAAATGTAGAAGCATATCAGGATTAAAGCAGCTATCCAGGCAGTGAATTTAGTGCCAAACGGTAATGTTTCCGGCGCTTTTCTTAATGGTTTATAATTCCTCCTGGTAAAGAAAACCACAGGCCAAAATACCAAAGTAACTATTGAAAAAAGTATTGCCAATACCATAATAGTCAAATTTAATGGCTGGCTTTCATAAAATGGAACTTTGTCGAAAGCCATAATTGGCCATCTTCCTAAAAATCCATGGGCAATATTGCCTTTTTTATCTTTTTCAAATGCCAGTATTTCGCAACTGTTTTTTTCGCGGAAAATCAAACTGTCTATTGGCAGCCAATAGTTTGTTTCTCCCATAAAATTTGATCTTAACATACCTTCTTTTGCTGAAACATCAACCTGGCTAATCAGTGATATAATCTTCGTATAATCTTTGTGGGGATAGCGGTTTACTTTATATTTTCCGGTGAATTTTTCGAGGTATTTATCGCTTATATCAATAGCGGGATTTAGTTCTTGTTCTGCATAATAATATTGTTCAACAAAAGCATCCAGTACATCTATGTAAGATATGCCTCCACCTTCACTGTTGAAAGAGATGAAAAGTCCGAGGTTATGGTCAGGAAACAGAGCCATTAAAGAATGAAACCAGAAAGTATTGCCTCCATGCCCGATTATTTTCTGGCATTTATGGCTAATATCCATAAAACCATACCGGCAAGGGTTAACCATTGGTGCATGATACAAAACAGGTCGAAGCATTTTATCGTATGTTGCTGAATCAAGGATAACCGTTTCGTTAAAGTGACCATTTTGCAGAAACATACGCATAAAGTTAGCCATATCTTCTGCTGTAGTTGTCGTACTACCTGCAGGAGGTA
>SLSZ01000183.1 GCA_007130125.1 Bacteroidales bacterium | reverse complement strand
GTAATCAGTAATCAGTAATCGGTAATCAGTAATCAGTAATCGGTAATCAGTAATCAGTAATCAGTAATCAGTAATCGGTAATCAGTAATCGGTAATCAGTAATCGGTAATCGGTAATCGGTAACAATCAAATAAACGACGAAGCATCCTCTATCAACCAAAAAAAAAGGGACATTATACAGAAAAGAGTTTGCTTTTCTGTATAATGTTCCCCATTAATTCTTATAACAAATAAAGGACAGAGATTAATCCAGTCCCAGTTCTTCTTTAACCAGTGGCATTATGTTGTCACCGGGGTTTGAATAGAGCAACATTCCGGCACTCGTATCAAAAACATATGTATAATTGTGCTCTATTGCGATTTTTTCTATCGCATCCCTGGCTTCATTAATTATAGGCCTTAACAGTTGCTCCTCACGCCTCATCATGTCCTCTTGAGCAGATTCCTGGAATTCGACAATACGTTCCTGCAAACTACCAAGTTCTCTTTGTTTTGATTGACGTATTAATTCTGAATATTCATCCTGATTCTCAAGAAAGTCCTGGTACTTTTGCTGGAACTCATTTTGCATTGCTACAAATTGGTTCTCGAGCTGTCGCGCATACCTTTCCAGTTCTACCTGCGCGGAATCACGACCGGGCATTTGTCTTAGCAATTCATCAGTATTTATATGACCAAACTTATTTTCTGTTTGTGCACTAACTGATGACATTAATACAAATGCTAAAAATAGCATGGATAGCAAGCTTGATAACTTTTTCATTTTTATTCAATTTACGTGTGGTTAATAATAATTTTTTTTTGGGGTGCTAAATTAACTATTTTACAGTTACATCCACATTTTTTAACAGCAATTTAGAAAAATATGCAGTAAAAGTATTACGTTATTTTAGTATGATTTTTGTTTCCTTTTTGCAAAAACCATACTAAAAACATGCCTGCAATTATAATAAATCATAAAAAACTATTTAAAAAATTTAAATAAATCTTTTATTTTTGTATTTATTAACCTAACCAAAATTTAGATATTATGAAAAAGATCAGTTTAATTTCTTTATCAGTAACATTATTGCTGGCTTCAAGCAATGCAGTTTTTTCCCAGGACCGTCAGCGGCAAACTATCCGGACTTCTTCAACTCAAATCAATGTTTCCGAAATGGCTAATGATGAATTGCAATATTTATTACCTGAAAAAACTGAAGGGACAATATATTTTAAAGATGGCAAAATCGCTGAGTATAAAATGAATTACAATTTTTTGCTTGATGAAGTACATATACAAACTAGAAGAGGAAGAGTCAATAGATTGCTGTTATCACCTCCGTTTACTAAAATAGATATTAACGACAAGACTCTCGTACATGATGTTGAGGAAGGTTACCTTGAACAATTGTTTTCAGGAAAAATAAACCTTTACATAAAACATAAAACTGATATTAGTACCCTGCCGGTTAAAAGAGGGGCTTATGGTGGTACAGATCATACCTCTTCGATCCAGCAAACAACAATACAACAACAAGGTGCACAATATCATTCAAAAGAAGTTCGGCTTGAAAATCCGCAAGCTCAAGATCTGGAAGTAACAATCAGATATCAAAACCATTTTGTGTTTGAAAAAAATGGCGATAAAACCAATGTAAACAGCAGAAGACAATTGCAAAGAGTATTCTCTGAACACCGTAGAGATATAAGATCCTTTTGCAGAGAAAACGATATTGACTTTGACGATCCTGAGGATATGATCAAAGTTGTAAAATTCATCGAATCCCTGGAATAAGAAAAACAATTGCAGGATAAAATATAATTAAAAAGGCCAGGCATAAAGCGGATTCAACAATTAATTGTCAGCTTTACACCTGGCCTTAATTTAATCTTTATAAAATGCAATTAATAATTTGATTTATAATAATTGAGCAACGACTCAACGTCTCAACAACCTCATCAATCTATATTTCACATCCTCTTAAACAAACTCTAAGTTAATGCGAAACTCATCTGTTTTATCTATTCTTCAACGTTTATAGGGTTAGTAAGGTCAAAATCAGCTTGAAAGACAATTTCGTCAAAATATAACAATTGATATGAAAAAGTGGTCATATCTTCATCCATTACTACATTCCACTGTCTCATTTCCTCATGATCATCCAAAAGCTCAATTGAATACTGGTCAACAGGGAATCTTTGCTTAAACTCTGTCCCTTTTCCGTCAGCATATCCACCATACAGGGTTTGCTCTTCCGGTGTACCGTCTTCATACCTGTGGTCATGTCTGAACCTAAGGCCATTTTCGTCAACCAGGAACATCCATGTTCTTGAGTGGTCATCATCCAGGTGGAAGGGTATATGCACACGATCCTCCTCACAAACTGTAACATGCATGACAAACTTTTTATCTGCCCAGCTCTCACGGCCTTCTTCCATGTATACCTCTTCACCTTTAAACGATTTACCGCACAGGCTGGCAAGGTTGTCAAGGAAGCCTCTTTCTTCAGGAGTTAACAATTCATCTTTTGTCTCTTTTTCATCTACATGCTCACGCTCAGCTGCCGGGCCACATGAGTAAACTAATAAACCTACAATAGCTAAAAACAAAATTGTTCTTTTCATAATTTAAATTTTTGATTAATATTTAAAACTTATCTACATTGTTATATTACAACTTCAAAATACTCAAAATCAAATCAACGACTCAACAATTATCAACCTAATCCTTCACCTCATCCGGCTCACGCCAACGCAGATCGTAGTACCCTGGCCTTTCTTCAAGCACCCTTTTAAGATAATCATCCGGATAACCAACTCCTTCAGGCCATGGCCTTCTTACTTCTTCAGTGCGAATATAACGATCGTTGTACTTTGAAAAGATGTGATAGCCAAGTTCACGCCAACGCTCAACAGTATATTCTGCATTGCTTACACTAAAATCGGTAAGGTATTCAAACATAACGTCCTTATCTTTATCATAAAGAGATTTGGCTGCAACATCAACTGCGTTTGTCAATGCATGAGAACGCCCTTCAACTTCTTCCTGTACTTCTTTAATGTCTTCAATAATATAACTGTAGAGCCCATAAGCATAATTAGCAACAAGGTTAAAAACCCAGAATGCCGAATCCCAGTCAAAGTCAATTACATTTCCCGTAACAAGTGACTTTGGCGGTCTTTGCATGCCCATGTATAAAGGCATATAAGCATTTGAGTATGTATCATCAACTCCATACCAGAATATTCCACCTATCGGGTCAGGCAACCAGTTTCTTGACTGTGATATAAAAGAGAAGCCTGTTTGTGGTTGAGAGATTGTTCTTTCCCAGGAATAACTTTGCTCATCATCTTCAACAGAAAAAACCAGTGGACGCCATCTGTAGGGATTATTATAAGGCCCTGCAGCATAGCCTTCCCCGGTATAATGTTTTGTATCATGGAAATGGTCGCGAACAAAGCTTATCATTTTTTCCACGGTAATTTTCTCATCAGGCTTAATAAACAATGGATAAGGTTCAGCACCTTTTACTGCTCGCCAGTAATCATCTGAAAAGTTTTGCGATGGTGCCGCCCTGCGAAAAACGCTCCATACACGTCCTTCACACAACATGAGAGAAGCAGGTGTAACTGGGTTATATGCATCAACAAAGCTAAACTCTTCTTTAGGCCCATCAAACCAGCCCATTTCACGGGCAAAGTCTACAACATCATCCGACCACATCCAGTTTTCAGTATCATTCCAGTCTATCTGTCTTATGCGTGCCTGGTTGGCATGTGCAGCAATATAACCATCGGGAACCCTTGCAGCTACCCACACGGCTCCTTCACCATGTTCGCCTTTACCAATAAATTCCATTACCCAGGCCTCGTTTTTATCTGCTATAGAAAACGACTCACCAGTGCTTTTATAACCATGTTCTTCCACCAAACCTGTCATTACCTCTATGGCTTCTCGGGCAGTCTTTGATCGTTGCAAAGCTATGTACATCATAGCACCATAATCAATAAATCCATTCCCACCATGCAGCTCTTCACGGCCGGTAAAAGTAGTTTCACCTATAGCAACCTGATGCTCATTCATGTTCCCTATTACCCTGTATGTCTCGGGCACTTGAGGTATCCTGCCCAACAAATCATCATAATGCCAGCAAATAATATCAACTGAATCCCCGGGATTGTATTCTCCACCAGGATAAAAATATAACGGATCCATGAAGCCACCGGCATCAGCCAAATAACTTATCATTACACTGCCGTCGGCACTTGCCCCACCAGATACAAGCACATTGGTGCATGTATATGCAGGCTTTGAAATAAATAACAGAACGGCTACTACCAATAAACTTTTAATTAAATTATTGAATTTCATAAGTTTTTAATTTTGTTTTTTTATATAAATATCTCAGCAAAAATAATAGAATATATTTTACCAGTAAGTCTTTTTTGAATGCAAAGCTCCGGACCTAAAATAAACATTGCCTCACTATGAAGGGTTATATTATGTTCAGTGCAAAAAACACACTAAAACAAGTTGACTGAAAAACTCCTGACTTTTTCTTAGCCAGATTTAAGCTATTTATAATTAGCGCCTTTGCTTGGAACTAATAGTTCTAAAAAAGCTTCAGCCGGAATTTATATTTTCTTAATTTTGTAAAGCTCTGAACCATTTTTAACAATCTTTTGTTTTAATGTTTAAGGCGCACATCAAATATTAAATTTCAATTAAAAATATTAAGCCATGATAAAAAAGTTATTTCTGTTTACATTCATTTTATCGATCATGCTTGCATGCGGTCCTGCAGCAGAGAAAGAAAAAACCGGTATTGAAGAAACTATTGCGCTTTCAGGTAACGAAAAGAAATTTTTTGAGCGCATATCAACATTATGCGGTAAAAAATTTGCAGGTGAAGAAGTTTTTACCGCTGAAGGCAGAGAGAGCTTTGCCGGGGAGAAAATGATAATTCATTTTGAAAAATGCACGGAAGACGAAATTCGCATTCCTTTTCATATCGGCGATGACAAGTCGCGCACATGGCTTTTACTTGTAGAGGATGGGGAGTTGAGATTTCGTCATGACCATCGTGATGAAGACGGAGACCCTGAAGAGATCACAATGTACGGAGGATATTCTGATAAAAAAGGTACCGAATATTCGCAATTTTTTCCACCGGATGATTATACGCTGGATCTGCTGGAAAGAGCTCCCGGACATGAATGG
>SLSZ01000207.1 GCA_007130125.1 Bacteroidales bacterium | reverse complement strand
TTCGGAGTAGCACTTCCCAGTCCTGAGGCCACAGTTATATATCCCTCAGGAATATTATCCAAATAAACCGGTTCTCCTTGTTTTGCAACTTGTCCAATAAGCCCCTCGCCTATTTCAAATTCAAAGATCTTTTCTTCAGGAATAAAAAAAGCATATGTGGATGATAGCACCAGCTTATCATTTTTCTCATCTGTTTGTCTCAAATATAATTCTCCCTGGGTAATTTCATAAAATTGGGCAATGCATGATAGAACGGATTCCGATATTTTTTTATGCTCCTTAACCCTGGGAACATTTTCTTTTAGACAATTACGAATATCAGCCTCAAGTTTTTCGTATTTCTTTTTCAGTTCCGAGATTGTTTCTTTTTCTTTCCTTGCTTTTTCTTCTTCAGACAATTCCTCATCTTCCTCAGAAACTGATGACTGCGCTGCTGCATGTTGTTCAATTATACGGCTTTTTAGTTGCCCCATTAATTTGCTCAACTCAATTACAGCAAGAATAAAGAAAGCAGTAAAAGGTATTACAAGGAGAAGTATCATAAACAGGAACAAATAATAAAAGTCTACTTCAACATTTACAAATTCAGGAGAGCGTGAAAGTGTAGTATATATTGTATTGCTATATCTGAATAAAAACAATGCCAATATGATCATAGTAATAGCAAGTACAAGGTATATAATGAATCTGCCGTATTTAATAAATTCCTTGATCTGTTCTTCTTTCATCAGCAATCACTGTTTGGAAATTTAATTATTTAAAAATGCTAAAATTAAACAATTTATCATTATTAAATTTTCTTTTTTTCTAAACACATTTAATATTAAACCATATTGAACATTTTGTTCTTATTATCAAATATGTCATAATTAAATGCAAAACTACTTTTTTATTAATGAATATAAAAATTTAATTATTTCGTCACTGTTAATAACATGATCAACATTTTTTGTTTTATCAATAGCTGCCAAAGGCATCGTTGGCATTTGAGCATCAGAAGGATCCTGAACTACCGTAATGCCACCATATTCTTTTATTTTTTTTATTCCCAGGGCTCCGTCCTTATTTGCACCTGACAAAATTATACCTACACATTTGTTTTTATAAGCATATCCTCCGGTCATAAATGTTAAATCAATACTTGGCCGTGAATGATTTACGGCCTCTTCTGTTGATAAAGCAAATGTTCCGGCCAGTTCAACATACAAATGATAATTTGCAGGCGCCAAATATATATTGCCTGCCCTTATTTTTTGCTTGTCATGAGGTTCAATTACATTCATCTTGGATTTGAGCATCAAGGCTTCAACAAATCCATGTCTTACATGTTTTAATCTATGTAAAGCCAATACAACAGGTATGGGATAATCATTTGGTAAACTGTGGATTATCCTTGTAATCACCTGAAAACTTCCGGCCGATCCTCCAATGATTATCAATTTTATATTCATCTGGTTCCTTAATTTCGTCAGCTATTTGGCTTTATTATAAAACGTCAAACTCTACTATACACTTTATCGTTCTTATCTATTTCTTTGAATTTATAAAAATCCTTACACCATGATATATCTTCCATAATGCCTATGGCCAAACAACCATTATAAGATAAGTTTTCTGCAAACAAACCCAAAAGCATCTCCTGGTATTGTAATGTATAATAAATAAATACGTTCCTGCAAATTATCAGATTAAAGCCCTTGATTTTTTGAGCATTTTGGTATTTGTAAACGTCAAGTTCAATGTTTTCATAAAGATCATCACGTATTCTAAAACCATTTCTTTCCGTAATAGTGTATCTTGAAAAGTCAGTTTTTTCTTCATTAAACCTTTGATAATTTGTTTCACTTATTTCAAACTTATTGTTTGAATAAACTTTATTAGTCAGCTCTTTAATTATCTCCGGCGATATGTCGGTTGCATATATTTTTGTTTTATCCTTCAGCCCTGCTTCCTGAATTGCAATAGCAGCAGTTAAGACCTCCTCACCTGAAGAGCATCCCGGAATCCAAATTTTTATTTGCGAATGCTTTCTATCCAGGGCAGGTAAAATATCATTGCGGAAATATCGCCAGAATGCAGGATCACGAAAAAACTCCGTACACTCAACATTTATATCCCTCAGAAACTTTTCAAAAAACTGTTTATCGTTAACCAGCATATCTGTTAAAGCTTCAACGCTTGATATCTCATTTATATGCAAAGCTTTCATAACACGTCGCTTAAAAGATGTTATTGCAAAACACCCTAAATCAAAACCGTGTGTGTTTTTTACAGCTTCAACCAGATTTCGTATTCCGGAAATACCAATTTCAATCTCCTTACTTAATGCATTATTCATTTGATGTGTCTATACGAATTCGCAACAAATATAATAAAATAATTATTCCACGAATTACAAGTATTTCTCTTTTTATAAAATATTAGCCATATTTCTTTTTAAATCATTGATTTGACTATATTTTTTTATTTTTTAACTATAAAAAACAATACAATAACCATGTTTGTGATCACGTAAGCCATATAAATTAAGATAAATAAATTATTTTTATGTCATATAATAGCTTAGATTATCCTTAAGTAATCAAAGTGTTTAACTTTGTACCTCAAAAAATTAAAAAATGAAGGCATCTGTTGAATTAAGCATGTACCCGCTGGGAAGAGAATACATCGCCGACATAGAAAATTTTATTAACAGCTTAAAGCAAGAATCGTCGTTTAGTCGTTTAGTTGATGGCTACTGATTACCGTATACCCGTTAACATAAATATTAGAAATCAGGTCTTTAAATACATTTTATACAAATGAAAATAATTTGATATGTTTAAATCCGCAGAGAATATTAAATCACACTTTCATTTGCATTTTGTAATTATTCTTCTTGGCTTTACTGCAATACTGGGTAATCTTATCAGCCTTGAGGCGATACACCTGGTATGGTACCGTATGCTATTTGCTTTTATTGGTTTATTGATATTTATTCTGATCAAAAAGAAACGATTTTTACTCAACTTTAGAAGTATTGTGAAGCTTCTCGGTATAGGAGTGATTATAGCACTTCATTGGATATTTTTTTTCCACGCTATTAATGTTTCAAATGTTTCAGTTACACTTGGCGTGATGGCTTCAACAACGCTTTTTACAAGCTTTATAGAACCCGTATTCAATCGCAGCAGGGTTTTGTGGCTTGAGGTTTTCATAGGAATTATAGTAATAGGAGGACTTTACATAATTTTCCAATTTGAAACACAGTATTACGAGGGTATATTTTTTGCATTGCTGGCAGCTTTATTAAATGGTTTATTTGCTGTATTAAATAAAAGAATAAGTTTAAAATATGAGCCAACAGTAATAAGTTTATACGAGATGTTAGGTGGTTTTGGTGTTATTACGCTTTTTTATCTTCTTACCGGAGGGATTGACGCTACGTTTTTCAAAATATCAGCTTCGGACCTGATATATATATTAATACTGGGATTCCTTTGCACATCATATGCTTTCGCTGCTATTGTGGAAATAATGAAAGTACTTACGGCATTTAATGTTGTTCTTGCAATAAATATGGAACCTGTGTATGGAATTATTATGGCGCTGGTGATATTCGGTGAGACGGAGCAAATGTCGCCCGGCTTTTACTTAGGTGCAATAATAATAATATCAGCCGTGTTCACTTACCCCATATTAAAAAGTAAGCTTGCCGGATATAAGTTTTAATATCTCATCAGATGCCACAGCAACAAATCCCTGATTTTTCAATTGTGGTTTATTATACTTAACAGGCTTACCGTCAACAACCGACAAGACTTTGCCCCCTGCAGCATTAACCAGTGCATGGCCGGAAGCAGTATCCCACTCATATGAATAACTTCCTCTCACGTATACATTTGCCGAACCTTCAGCAATTAAGCCAAACTTCAAAGCACTACCCATTTTAATTACTGAAGCAGTAACGCCTTCTTTTGATAGTAAATCCAACACCTTTCCGGTGATATCATCAGGATGAGAGCGACTGACTGCAATATCAATATGGCTGGTTTCTTTTGCTACTGAAAGCTTAGTGGAATTCTTCAAAATGTTATCAATGTCATCATTTGCTAAGTGTTTTTCAAAGTCATTATCGATAATAACCTTATATGCACCCTTGCCAACCCAACCAATATAAATAGCGCCGGTTACAGGCACCGCCGTAATGCCTATCTCAGGCTCTGTATTGCGAACAAACCCAATATTTATTGTAAACTCCCCGTTTTTCTTGATAAACTCCTTTGTTCCATCCAAAGGATCAATAAGCCACAAAAATTCCGCATCCTTCCTATCATCATACTCCAGTAACCGGGACTCTTCGCTGATAATAGGAATACTTGACTCTTCCAGTATTGAAACTATCGCATTATTTGAGTTTTTGTCAGCAATGGTTATTGGCGTACCGTCATTTTTTATTTCAACATCAACAGTGTTTTCATAAACTTTCAGAATTTCATCTTTTGCTTTAATTGCTGCTTTTAAAGCCAGCAGCACCGTTCTCGAATAATCAATCATTTTTTTAAAAAATTGGATTTTTATTATTTAAGCACCCAAAAGTAAGGCTTTTTTAATTGGAAGTTAATTATAGTTTTTACTTATGATTTTGAGGGATGTGATAAAGACCAACATTATTTGTTTGACTACGCTTTTTGTCAAATCTATTATTTATTGCTTTTTAATAAAAAAGAATGTGCCGCCTTCATCCTGCATCCCGGTTATTTTCCCAAACCGTGGTATTGGTTGATTGTTTCTAGATGCAGCCATAATAAGTTGATTAACAACGTTTTCAATAGGCAGGCATGGATTTATATTATGGGTAAGCAAAGTAGCAAAAGTCCTTGTAAATATACTTGGTTCAGGAGAAAATTCATACCCTGACGAAACTAGTGTTTGTGAAGAGCTGTATCTTGTTACTGTAATTTCGTCACAATGCCTGTTTTGGGGTATAGAACGCATAGCCTGGTAAAAAGCCGGGCCTGATTCACATGCATCCGTTACCACAAGTGTATGCTTCAAATTTTCCGAATAAGAAAGTAAAGCTTCCCTAAGATAATTAATATTATATAATGTAGAAATTTTCTCAACACGGGCATCAACAGGCAGCCAATAACCAACATTATCAATATATTTTCCGTGGCCAGCGTACCAGATCATTAAGGATTTTACCTCATTATCAATTATCTTTTCCTGCAAACTTACATTGAAGAATTCCTCCATTTGCTCTTTTGTCATGTTTTGCTTGTAAATAATACTGTCTATAATATAGTTATCAAGCGCACTTTTCATCAACTTTATATCTCTTTCTGTCTCATGCAGGTCTTCATATACCTCATATTCCGAGTTCCCTACAAATACCACCCAGGTTTTTCCCATAGGGCTACTGCTTTTTACGGTAAACAAAACAGCTAAAAGCATAATCAATGTGATAGTAATCTTTTTCATAGTATCTGTTGTTTGCAAACTAAATGAACGACTTTATTTCAAGAACACGATAGTATATAATCAAAATTTATGCCCTTTTTTGATAAATCTTGATTAAAGTACAAATAATTTTTGCTTGCCCGGGAATCTACGACCCAAATGAAAAAATTTTTTACATTGCATTTATTCTCTCAACAGTTTAGTCAAAAATAACACAATTTCTTAATTGTCCGAATTATTGAGTATGCCGGAATGTGTATATAATGATTGAAATGTATGATCTAAAGCTTTGAGGTTTATTCAAACATAAAGGAGAGCTGAATTAGTTTTGAGTTAAGCCCATCAATGGAGTTGGTATAGATTGTATTTTCATGTCGTAAAATATCTTTCATCCCAAACGATGCTTTTATTTCGGTAGTAAATTTGAAATAATAGAAATAATAGCTAAACCCTGCTCCCAGCTCATAGAAGAAATCATTTCTGGAAATCCTGGCCAGAACTTCTGCATCGGGATCGTCCTTATCTTCTGCTGATGCCAGATCATGGGTGTATCTAATTCCACCGATAACATAAACCCTGGAGTTAGTCATTCTCACTGATTTATATTTCAACAGCAGTGGGAAGTCAAGAAAGGTGGATTCAATTTTTTGATTACGAACCAACGACCTGCCGTTTTCATCGACACCCTCATAAGTGATGTTTCTGTCGCCAAAAGAAAGTGTAGGTATAAACCTTAAATCAACTTGCTGACCAAGTTTTAGATTTGAAATAATCCCAATATTAAAGCCATATTCAGGCCTGGTCAACACCGAGTACAAGGTATCAAACCTATGCCCTTCAATGCTCATATCAAGAGTATGAAAGTTTTCCACAGGCTCCAGTGAAAAATCCATTTTATTAAGCCCTAATAAAAACCCAAAATGGTAAGGTTTATAATCGTAGTGTGGAATGTTTTTCATCTGCTTCTGTCTTTGAGCGACTGCGTCATTAAAAAGACCGGCAATTATAAAAAACACAAATAATAAGCAAAATAATCGTTTGGTTGTCCTAACCATTTGTGAATATTGTTTTAGTAAGCAAAATATATGGTTTAAACGTAATTTCTATACAGATATTATTATCCGATCAGCAATAATTGCTGTTTTTCCTTGCAATATAAAGATAAGTAACGCCAAAGGTGCACTTTTTAAAGGCTGTATCAACAAACCCTGCCTTATCAAGAATTTCAACAAAATCTTTACCAAAGGGAAACTTTTTTACAGAAGTTGTTAAATATGAGTATGCATATTTCTTGCCTGACAGTAATCCACCTATAATTGGTAAAATCTTGGTAAAATAAATAAGAAATGGTATTCTGACGACAGGATTTTTTGGGATCCCAAATTCCAGGATCATAACAACCCCATCATTTTCAGTAACTCGGTAAACCTCTTTCATAGCCTTTAAAGGATCTTCAAAGTTTCTAACCCCAAAAGCAATTGCAACTGTATCAAATGACTCATTATCAAAAGGGAGTTCGTCGCAACTGGCAAGTTTGAATTTTATTAGTTTATCAAGTTTGCGTTTTTTGATTTTTTCCTTACCTAAACGAAGCATTTGCTCAGATACATCAACTGCAATTATAGTTTGAGGCTTTATTTTGGCAATTCTTAAAGCAAGGTTGCCGGTACCTGTAGCAACATCAAGCACCTGTTTCGGCTTATATGGCTTAAGCTCCCTGACAAGCTTTTTACGCCACCGGCAATCTATTCCAAAAGACAATATCTTATTGAGAAAATCATATCTTGCTGATATGTTATTAAACATATCGCAAATCTGATCATCCTTGCGAAAAGTTTTTGTATTTTCAGTTCCGTTTGTATTGATTTTCTTTTGGGTTTCCTGCATAAAGATAAATAAATAGCCTAAAACTTTTCTGTATTTGATATGCAGCTTTGAGCTTAGGTTTATAAATTAAATTTTATTTTTCCATAGACTTCAATGGCATATCTTTATTTATCAAATTAACCAAGCATTTTAACAGCCTCTTCCATTAGTCTCTCTTTATTAATAGGGACCACGCCCACATACTCACATACAAGTCCACCAGCCATATTTGACAAACTGGCCATCATCTCGGGTTTCATTCCAACAGCTGTGCAGAGGGCTGCAACTGAAACAACGGTATCGCCTGCTCCGGACACATCTGATGTTTTTCTTATATGCGCTGGGATCCTGTGACATTTATAATTATCAGAACTGTCTGATTTACTGCAAACCAACATGCCTTTATCAGACATCGTAAGTAAAGCAACTTTTGCTTGTATCCTTTCAAGCAATTTGTAAACGGCTTCTTCAAGCTCTTTATCATTATTAACATCAATATCAATTTTCAAACCTTCTTTCAATTCTTTCATATTTGGCTTGAAAAGGTCTACATTTCGGTAAAACAAAAAATTATTCTTCTTCGGGTCGACCACCACGGGAATCTGTTGTTGATTGGCTATATCTACAACGCCCAAAATCAGCTTATGAGAAATAACGCCTTTATCATAGTCCTCAAAAACAATAACATCAACTTCTTTATTTATTATCAGGTCTTTGATAATTTTCATCAACGATGTCATTTCATTGTTTTGCAAATTTATCTGCGATTCTTCATCTACCCGCAGCATTTGTGCATTATTTCCAATAATACGAAACTTTGTTGTAGTTAACCTGTGGGGGCTTTTTATGATACCTGAGGTATCCAGGTTATCTTTTTGCATCAGTTCAAGGAAGTGTTCGCTTTTTTCATCCTGTCCAATAACAGAGCATAAAACAGGAGTTGCACCCATACTTTGGATATTCAATGCAACGTTGGCAGCACCTCCCAGGCGGCTTTCACGTTTATTAAGAGCTACAATAGGAACAGGCGCTTCGGGAGAAATTCTGTCAACCTTCCCAAACAAATAAGAATCTATCATAACATCTCCTATGATCAATGCTTTCAGGCCCTCAAAACTTTTAAAAAGCTTTTTAATAGAACTTTTTGTTTCCATATTCTAAATTTTAAGTAAGGTGCTCCAGTGCTTTTTTAATTCTGCTGACAGCTTCTTTTAACAACTCCTCTGATGTAGCATATGAGATCCTGATACAATTAGGATCACCAAAAGCATCACCGGGAACAACAGCTACATGAACTGATTTGAGAATATACATACAAAGGTCTTTTGATTTTGCAATCAGGTTTTCACCGTCGGATTTTCCCAAATAGGCGCTTATATCCGGGAAAATATAAAATGCACCATGTGGCAGGTTAGTCTTCATTCCGGGAATATCTTCCAGCATTTCCAAAACCATATCACGTCTTTGCCTGAATTTTTCAAGCATTGGTTTTGTTTCGGCAGGATCAGTTTCCATAGCTTTCAAAGCAGCTCTTTGCGAAATACCGGCAGCACCTGAAGTAAACTGCCCCTGCAGCTTGGAACATGCTTTAGCAATCTCTTTATCAGCTGCCAAATAACCTAAACGCCAGCCGGTCATACAAAATCCTTTTGAAACACCATTTACTAAAATTACCCTGGAGCGAATTTTTTCAAATTGTGCTATGCTCTCATGTTTCCCTGAAAAATTTATAAGCTCGTATATTTCATCTGAAATAATGTAAACGTGAGGATTTCTTGCAAAAACTTCAGCAAGCGCTTCAAGCTCCTGGCGGGAATAAACCGAGCCTGTTGGATTACAGGGGCTGGAGAAAATAAATAGCTTTGTCTTGGGTGTGATTGATTTTTCCAATTGATCGGCAGTGATCTTAAAATCATTTTCTATGCCGGCTTTTACAAAAACCGGCCTGGCTTCTGCCATCTCAACTATATCACGATAACTGACCCAATATGGTGTTGGAACAATAACTTCATCACCAGGATCAGTAAGGCAAAGCACGGAATTTGCTATTGCCTGCTTCGCACCCGTTGATACCACAATCTGGTCGGGGGTAAAGTCAAGGTTGTTGTCTCTTTGTAATTTTTTGCATATGGCTTCCCGTAAATCCGGATAACCGTTAACAGGAGTGTAAAATGTATAATTGTCATCAATGCCTTTTTTTGCAGCTTCTTTAATATAATCCGGTGTAAAGAAATCCGGTTCTCCAAGACTAAGATTGATCACATCATAACCTTTTGCTTTTAATTCACGGCTCTTTTGTGCCATTGCTAATGTCTCCGACTCAGACAATCTCTCAATTCGCTTTGATAACATAGTCATAACTATATAGGTTTTATGTTTTGTAATTAATTTGCATATTCAAAATCAACCAAAAACCCCGGCTTATCAACTTATATATAGAATATAGAGCCAACGGAGCCGGTTCCAACCCTTATCCAATCATAAAAAGTTATGATAGAATAATTGAGAAGTGATTTTTGTATTGCAGCAAATTTAGTAAATTAAAAATAATTAAGATATACAAAATAACCTTCAATTTCATCAGCTTTTGTAATTTAGCAAATATTAATTCATAAATAAATTGAAGAAATGTCAGAAATACTTATTGCATTAAGGTATGCCATTCCGGCTTTGGTAGTTTTTATTACAGCGTATACGTTGTTGAAAGAATTTTTTGCACAGGAGATGAAAAAACGTCATGCACGAATGATGGAAGAAAAACATAAAGGCTCTTTACCCTTGCGTATGCAAGCATACGAAAGGATCATTTTGTTACTTGAGCGCATTTCACCTAAAAATCTTGTTATGCGGGTTCACTCCGGCAAAATGACTGCATCACAGTTTCATGGCACTCTAATAAAGGCTATACGTGATGAATTTGACCACAATCTTTCACAGCAGCTTTATGTATCTTCAAAAGCATGGGAGATGGTAAAAAACTCCAAGGAAGAAATAGTAAGACAAATTAATACATCTGCAGGCCAGCTTGACGAAAAAGCAACATCAACCGATTTGAGTAAAAAAATTCTGGAAATGGGTGCAGAAAAATCTGCTATCAGAGATACCATAGAATTTCTTAAAGCAGAGGCAAGAAAATCATTTTTGTAAAATAATTAGTTTGTGGTATTGTTCGTTTATAAAAAACTGCAAATACAAATTTTTAATTGATAAATTGACGTTTTTTAAAAAATAAAATGTCTACGTACTATGAAGTTTACACTCAACAATAAACAGGAAGAAATAAAAGGAAAAGATAAAATTACTGTTCAGGAACTGTTGGAAATGAAAAAGTTTTCCTGGAAACTCATGGTTGTAAAGGTTAATGGTAAAGTCATAAAAAAAGAAGATTTTAATAAAACAGATATCCGGGAAGGTGATAATGTTTCAGTAATGCTATTGATGGCCGGAGGATGAATCAGCAAAACTACTTTTCGTCCACATGAGTACTTAAATGCTTCATTCCTATAAGACGATCAAAAAACGTGCCCGGGCGCCGATGATAAACCAATATAGTATATTCATTTTCAGTTTCGGAATGATTACCCTCGATCATAGTTAAATCGGCATGGTTCGCTCCATCCTCAAAAAACATATACATATAATTATAGTACCCTTGTTTCAGCAGGAGAGACAATTCGTATGCATTCTCCTGGTAATTGTAATCCATTCTGTTTTCCCTTGTGTAATTCCAGTCTGTAAACTCACCTCCAACATAAACATTCCCATTGTCCAGTGGTACCGGCATGTTTAATGTAAAATGAACCATTGCATAATCAGACTCAGCGTGTTGACGATACCCATATTCGTTTTGAATATAAAACCTGCCATTAATATCGTGTTCAAAAACATATCTTCTGCCCATTCTCCTGTTATCTTGTCTTAGAAAAACCTTCCTGTACTGTGGCTGATAAACAATTTCGTCTATCCTGGCTGTAGAATGCTTAAGGCTTTTTGTATCAAAATACCTGAATTCATTTCCCCCATCAAACAATATTTCAGATTCATAATCATAGCTGATAATATTGTCTGATACAAACCTGGGCTGAAGTTCATGTATAACATTATCCCATCTGGCATTCTGCTTTACAACAACTGTGATGTCATCGTAAGGGTTGTCAACCCTGTATTGATGTGTATTAACTGTAAAGCTGACTTCCTGTTTAAAATCACGTAATGCCACCAATGTAGCTTGTCGTGCTTGTCCCGAGATAGTAACCTTCTGTTCATAAACCATGAATTTCCTGGTGAGAACTAAATTTTCCCTGTCATTATCCAAATATACTTTGAGCAAATAATTTCCCGGTATTTTCGGACGCATATTTTCATTAGGGATTTTCACCTGATAATTTGTATAGCTTACCTGGGTATTAAAAGAACGTTTAAATTCGTTAATATGATCATCATAAAAACCTTCTATATATTCATAGGGTTGCAAATCCGATGGCCTCCACTTTGCATCACAATGAATGATTGTATAATAATAAGTTTTGTGATCCCCTTCAAGGTCATCAAATCGTAGAACAAGCTGCTCATCACTTCCAAACCTTATCATAGCAGGCGAGAAATCCCAACCTTTTTTATTCAACAATACTGTCCGGATATTATCTTTATATATATGGTTTCCATAACGCAGATAATCAGGCTCATAATAGTCAATATCCTGCTGGTCAGATAACTTTAATGAGTTTGAGGCATCCTTACTTGAAATAAAATCTTTTAAATGAGAGTTACTGTTTGCAGAGTAACTCATGAAAAAAAGAGTAACAAAAACAAAAAAAGCTACTGCTATGTTGAAATGTTTATAAAGGTTCATTTTTGTTATTATTAATTTAAAATTAATTATTGTCTGGCTAGATTGGCAGGACTGTCTCCGGGCAACTTTAATCTATTTTCCGGAATCGTTCCTTTGACAAAAAATTAAATGTACTTTTTATTTCTACACGTATATTTTTTACAGACTGCAAAGTGTTTAGTATTCACAAAGATATAATTAATTATGGCTCAAAAAGTAATAATCTATGAACATGTTTTTTTCTAAAAAGATTTTGATTATTTGAAATATTAAATATTTTTGCTAAAGCTTAAAGATAATATAAAACATACAAAATGTCCAAAACTATAAAGATCAGAAGAGGCTTAAACATACCCCTAAAGGGATTGGCAGAAAAGATTCTTAATAATGCTGAGCGATCGGATACATATGCCATAAAACCCACTGATTTTCATGGCCTGGTTCCCAAATTGCTTGTAGAAGAGGGTGAGGAGGTTAAGGCCGGCTCGCCTTTGTTTTACAACAAATATGATGAACGGATTATTTTGACTTCCCCTGTTAGTGGGCGTTTCACAGAAATCGTCAGGGGAGAAAAAAGGAAAATACTGGAAGTTAGAATTAAGCCTGATCAACAAGATGACTACGTTGATTTTGGCAGTGCAGATCCAAAAAGCCTTGATCGTGAAAAAGTCGTTGGAAAGCTTCTGGCAAGTGGCTTATGGGCGGCTATTAAGCAACGGCCTTACTCAGTTATTGCCAATCCTGATGATAAACCAAAAGCAATATTCGTATCGGCTTTTGATTCGGCACCATTAGCTCCTGACTTGGATTTTATTATCAATGGCCAGGAAAAAACTTTTCAAACCGGCCTAAATGTACTAACCAAGCTTACTAATGGCAAGGTTCATCTTTCCATAAATGAAAACCGCACATTAAACAGGGCTTTAACCCATGCAAAGGGTGTAGAAATTCATAGATTTTCCGGCCCTCACCCTGCCGGTAATGTTGGAATTCAGATACATCATATCGACCCCATTAATAGCGGCGATATTGTTTGGCACATTGACGTGCAAAGCCTGATAATGATAGGCAGATTATTTGAAAACGGAATATATGATGGCAGAAAGGTTATTGCCCTTACAGGCTCTGAAGTATTAAAACCCAGGTATTGGAGAATTATCCAGGGTGCTTCAATTGAAAAACTCATGGAAAAGAACCTTACTACAGAAGATACTTCTTCGCTGCGCTTTATTAGCGGCAATGTTTTGACCGGCACTAAAATTTACAGGGAAGGATTTGTGGGGTTCTATGATGCACAGGTAACCGTTATACCCGAAGGAAACAAACCGGAGTTTATGGGATGGCTAATTCCAAAATTAAATAAATATACTGCCACCAGAACTTTATTCTCCCATTTGATGCCATGGAAAAGATACCGTTTGGATACTAATATGAACGGAGGAAACCGTCCTTTTGTCATCACTGGCCAATACGAGAAAGTCCTGCCAATGGATATACTTCCGGTACAACTCGTTAAGGCTATAATAATAAATGATATAGAATTAATGGAAAAGCTTGGGATTTACGAAGTTGCACCTGAAGACCTTGCGCTTTGTGAATTTGTCTGTACTTCAAAAACTGAAGTGCAAACTTTGATCAGACAAGGCCTTGACACTTTACAGAAAGAGTTCAGTTAGAATATACATTTTTGAAAAATAAAATTATTGTTAAAAATAAATTTCATTACAATTGAAAGTTATAAAAAACATTAGAGACAAAATCAGGCCCCATTTTGCCCCGGGTGGTAAGTACGAGAAGCTTCACAGAGTATGGGAGGCATTTGATACATTTTTGTTTGTTCCCGAAAAAACCACTACCGGCGGCAGCCATATTCGTGATGCTGTAGACCTCAAGCGAACGATGGTGTATGTAATTATAGCACTTATTCCTCCACTGCTAGTAGGAATATGGAACACCGGCCAACAATATTATCAGGCTGTAGGAATCGATCCGACTATCCAGGAAGCTTTTGTTTTTGGTTTTATGAGAGTATTGCCTATTATTATTGTTTCCTATGCTGCCGGCCTTGCTACTGAATTCCTGTTTGCTGTAATTCACAACAAAGAAGTTAATGAGGGTTTCCTGGTATCAGGAATGTTGGTCGTTTTAATATTACCTGCTACAATGCCTTTATGGATGGTAGCTGCAGCAAACATTTTTGCTGTAATTATCGGAAAAGAGATATTCGGTGGTACAGGAATGAATGTAGTTAATCCGGCATTGCTTTCCCGTGCTTTTATATTATTTGGTTACCCTGCCTATCTGTCAGGAGAAGTTTATACGTATACAAAAGTTCAGGAAGGACATCAGCTTGTTGATGGATATTCAGGTGTGACACCACTTTCTTTGGTTGCTGAAGGCCAAACAGAAGCCCTGCCATCAGATTTTAATATGTTTATTGGAAACATGCCCGGAGTAATAGGTGAAACATCTTTTGCAGCTATAATGCTTGGTGGGCTGTTTCTCGCAATAACAGGTGTTGGCAGTTTGAGGATAATGTTGAGCGTTTTTGCCGGAGGAATTTTTATGGCCGGCCTTTTTAACATTTTAGCTCTTAATGAATATATGATGATACCAATTCATCAACACCTGCTCCTTGGAGCGTTTGCTTTTGGTGCTGTTTATATGGCTACAGACCCCGTTACGGCAGCCCAAACCGGTAAAGGAAAATATATATACGGTTTTATGATCGGTGTAATTACTATCATCATAAGAGTGGTAAATCCGGGATTTCCCGGTGGGGTAATGATTGCAATACTTTTTATGAACGTATTTGCTCCACTTATTGATCATTACGTGGTAGAAGCAAACATTAAAAGAAGACTAAAAAGATTAAAACATAACCAGGCTATATTAAAAAAATAAAACCATAACAATTATTAAAATGGCACAAAAGTTCAGTAATAGATACATTTTTGTTTTTGCTTCAATAATGGTAATTGTAGTTGCACTAATACTTTCACTTTTAGCAACTTTGCTGCAACCCATACAAGACAGGAATATGCGCTTGGAAAAAATGCAAAATATCCTGGCCTCAATAAATATAGAAGTTGAAAGACAAAAATCAGCTGATGTATTTTCTGATTATATAATTCAAACAAAAATTTTAAATCATGAAGGTGAAGAAATTGAAGGCGACGCATTTGAAGTCGACTTACAGGAGGAGATACGCAAAGACCTTACGGAACGTCAAATGCCATTATACATTGCAGAAGTAGAAGGTGAAACATATTATATTTTGCCATTAAGAGGTGCTGGTTTATGGGGTCCAATATGGGGATACGTAAGTTTAAAATCAGACTTTAACACCATTGGGGGTGCAGACTTTGATCATGCAACCGAAACTCCCGGGCTGGGCTCTCAAATTGCAGAAAAAGATTTCCAGGATCAGTTCAAAGGTAAAAAAATCTACGATCAGGAGGGTAATTATCGTTCGGTTGCAGTTGTTAGAGACGGTGCTGACCCCGATGACCCCCATGAAGTTGATGCTATTTCCGGAGGCACCATGACCTCTAATGGAGTATCAAAAATGTTATATGAAGGAATTCGTATTTACGAACCATACTTTAAAAAACAACAAGACTTATGAGTGAAAATACAAATAACAATAAAGAGCCTTTGTTTTCATACAAAAACAAAAAGCTTCTTTCAAACCCGATAGGCAAGAACAACCCTATTACAATACAAGTGCTGGGGATCTGCTCCGTTCTTGCCGTAACGGTGCAATTAAAACCATCATTTGTCCTTGCTATAGCTGTGGTATCTGTTATGGGTTTATCCAATGTAATTATATCATTATTAAGAAAGACAATCCCACCGCGAATACGGATTATTGTGCAGCTAACAGTAATTGCATCACTTGTCATTATCGTCGACCAGGTGCTAAAAGCTGCCCTATATGATGTAAGCCGGCAATTATCAATATTTGTAGGGCTTATAATTACCAATTGCATTATTATGGGAAGACTGGAAGGCTTTGCTCTTTACAACAAGCCATGGCCGTCTTTTCTTGATGGTATAGGTAATGCTGCCGGTTATGGTGCTGTTTTGCTGGCGGTCGGGTTTATTCGCGAACTGTTCGGGTCAGGCACAATTATGAATCAACAGGTTGTACCTGCTTTCTTATACGAGATAGGCTACGAAAACAACGGATTATTTATTCTGCCCCCTATGGCAATGATAGCCGTAGGAATTATGATCTGGATTCAGAGATATAGAGATCCTGAACTTATTGATGTAAGTTAAAATTATTTACACAGCAAACACTGTTATATAAACTGAAAATCATTTTTTATGGAAGAGTTGGTAAACATATTTGTCAGATCAGTTTTTATTGACAACCTTGTATTAGCCTATTACCTTGGCATGTGTTCATATCTTGCTGTTTCAAAGACAGTAAAAACATCTGTAGGGTTAGGTTTAGCAGTAATATTTGTGTTAGGTATTACTGTTCCCATAAATTATCTTATAGATAACTTTTTGCTCAGCAAAGGGGCTTTATCATGGCTGGGACCAAGATTTGCTGAGATTAACCTGTCCTTTCTGACCTTTATTGTGTTCATAGCGGTTATTGCTTCTATGGTGCAATTGGTAGAAATGGTAATAGAAAAGTTCAGTCCCACACTGTACAACTCACTGGGCATTTTCCTTCCGCTAATTGCTGTAAATTGCGCTATATTAGGCGGATCTTTATTTATGCAGGAACGCAACTTTGCTAACATTGCAGAGGCTTTTTCATTCAGCCTCGGAAGTGGCGTTGGATGGTTCCTGGCTATTGTTGGCATTGCTGCAATACGTGAAAAAATAAGATATTCAAACGTCCCGGCTCCGCTGAGAGGATTGGGAATCACATTTATAATTACGGGGTTAATGGGTATAGCTTTTATGGCTTTTATGAGTATTGAATTGTAAACTGATAATAAATATTTTAATGCTGTATGATTATAATTAAAGTAAGCAGTGGCTTGGTTGTTTTATTAAGTATATTGGTCTTTTTATTCATTATACTTTTAATAGTTTCTGTATTGTTGTATGCCCGCTCAAAGCTTGTTCCAAGCGGCCCGGTCAAAATCAATATCAACAAAGAGGAAGATCTTGACGTGGATGCAGGAAGCTCTTTGCTTGCAACACTTTCAGAAAACGAAATCTACCTTCCAAGTGCATGTGGCGGCGTGGGCACTTGTGCCATGTGTAAATGCCAGGTATTATCAGGAGCCGGAGATATATTGCCAACAGAAGTGGGATATTTCACACGCAAGGAGATCCTGGAAAGTTGGCGACTGGCTTGCCAGGTTAAAGTCAGACAGGACCTTGAAATAAAAGTTCCGGAGGAAATATTTGGAATTAAAAAATGGGAATGTGAAGTTGTCTCCAATAAGAATGTTGCTACTTTCATAAAAGAGTTTGTTGTAAAATTACCTGAGGGAGAAACCATGGACTTTAAGCCCGGTGGTTATATTCAAGTTGATGTGCCTGAATGTGAAATTGATTTTAAAGATATTCATGTTGAAAAAAAATTTCACAAGGACTGGGACAAGCTAAATATTTGGGATTTAAAGATGCGCAACCCTGAACCCGTCTTCAGAGCATACTCTATGGCTAACCACCCTGCCGAAGGCAACATCATAAAACTCAATGTACGTATTGCCACCCCCCCATGGGATCGTAAGAAAAACAGGTTTATGAAAGTCAACCCCGGCATATGTTCTACTTATATTTTCTCTCGCAAGCCAGGTGATAAAATCACTATCTCAGGCCCTTATGGCGATTTCTTCATCAAAGATACCGACAGGGAGATGCTATATATTGGTGGTGGCGCGGGAATGGCACCCTTAAGATCTCATATTTTCCATCTCTTCCATACATTAAAGACCAAACGCAAAGTTTCATACTGGTACGGAGCACGTTCTAAAAGAGAGATATTTTATGAGGATGATTTTGTTGATATAGAGAAAAAATTTCCTAACTTTAAATTTCATATTGCTTTATCTGAACCTTTACCGGAAGATAAATGG
>SLSZ01000172.1 GCA_007130125.1 Bacteroidales bacterium | reverse complement strand
TTTGGCAGAAGTGTTTTCGCCTCTCAATTGACGAAAAGTCCACAAAGGAATACTTTACCGGCCGTTTTATTTTATATGCAAAATCATCTGTAAGAATAATCCAGGATATATGTGTTTCGGTTAAACCGGCATTATCACAATTACCCGGCAGGCTGCAATTATTTATCAGGGCATGGATCTGTTTGATTTCCATAAATATATTCTTTTGCTTTCATGATCATTTTATCTATTGGTTCTGAACCGGACCATAATACAAGGTGATTCCCGGACTGATCTTCAAATTCCTTTTTAAGTTTCCGGTAAACTTCATAGTCTGCTTCACTGTATTTTCTTTCTTTTTTAAGCCGATGCCTTATAGTTTGCTCAGATGCTTTTATTTCTACAAAGAATATACTGGTTTCATTTTTCATTGCAATACGTGAGAAATCTTCTCTTCTTTGCTTTTTATGGAAGGTTCCGTCTACAATGATATCGGAGCCTTCTTCCAGGTGTTCAATGGTTTTTTCCATCATTTTATCATACACACGCTTTTTAGCGCTTTGATCATAAGTCCCTTTTAAATTCAATTCTTGCCTGATAATATCTGTATTTAATAAACCGGCATCGATTTCTTTTTGAAGATGCCTGGCAAAATATGACTTTCCCGAACCAGGTAATCCAAAAACCAGTATTATCATAGCCATTAATATTACAGATCACAATGTAAATAAACAAAACCGGCTAAACTGGTATCATCATGCTATTTATCGGCACAACGTTAAATCACAGGTCAACCGGTTATGAAATATGCGTTACAAAATCCAAAAATCCTTAACGACTATTATTTATCGATTTCAAAAGATATTTTTGCATTTACAGCATATGATACAATTTTGTTGTTTTCAACATTGGCATTCATGTGTTTGATGTAAATTGACTTGATATTTTTTACTGTTTTTGCGGCTTCTGCCACTGCATTTTCAGTGGCTTCTGTAAATCCTTTGTCTGATGAAGCAATAACTTCAATTACTTTAATAATACCCATAACATTCTGTTTTTAAGTTAGAATTTTATTTAATTTATACATAGATCGGCTTTGCAGCCTTTACTATAACTTTGACTCTTTTTTTTCTGCTGTGACTATGTTTTTTATACCTTTGGCTACTGCATCAGGGTTAAATGAAATGCTGTCTATACCTTGTTCGACCAGGAACCTGGCAAATTCCGGAAAATCACTTGGGGCCTGCCCGCAAAGTCCTATTTTGCGATTCTTTTTATGTGCCTTTTCAATGGCCATGCTTATCATCGCCTTGACCGATTCATCTTTTTCATTGAACAGGCCGGAAACTATCTCCGAATCCCTGTCGATACCCAAAGTTAACTGGGTAAGGTCATTTGAGCCTATTGAAAACCCGTCAAAAATTTCCCCAAATTCTTCACCAAGAATAACATTGCTCGGCACTTCCGTCATTACATAAAGCTCCAGATCATTCTTGCCTTTTTTCAATCCGTTATCGGCCATAACCTTCTGTACTTTTTTTCCTTCTTCTATTGTACGACAGAATGGTATCATAAGCTTAACATTGGTAAACCCCATTTCTTCCCTGACTACTCTCATTGATTCACATTCAAGCTTAAATCCTTCGATATACTTTTCATTATAATACCTGGATGCTCCTCTGAACCCAACCATAGGATTTTCCTCCTCAGGTTCGAACTGTTGTCCGCCTACCAGATTTGCATACTCGTTGGTTTTGAAATCGCTCATTCTCACAATTACATCCTTTGGGTGGAATGCAGCTGCTATAATACCTACAGCCATGGACAATTTATCCACAAAAAATTGTTTTTTATCCTCATAACCGGCAGTTATCCTTTCAATCTCTTTTATTATTTTTTTATCCTCAATTTCATCAAATTTTGCAAGTGCAAGGGGATGGACTTTTATCGAATTGTTTATAATAAACTCAAGTCTCATAAGCCCCACGCCATCAACCGGGAGCATTGAGTTGTTAAATGCAGTATCAGGATTGGCAAGGATCAGCATCACGTTAGTTTTGGGTTCTCCAAGCTTATCCAGATCAATCTCATCTTCTTTCCAGTCCATTATGCCTTCAAAAATGAAACCCTCGTTACCTTCGGCGCATGAGACGGTAATATCCTGGCCATCTTTTATTTTTTCAGTTGCGTTTTCTGTACCAACCACGGCAACTGCGCCAAGCTCACGAGCGACTATTGCCGCATGGCTGGTTCTTCCCCCGCTGTTTGTTATTATAGCCGACGCTTTTTTCATAACAGGATCCCAGTCGGGATTTGTGATATCGGTAATAAGTATATCACCTTCCTCAAGTTTGTCGGATTCTTTCGGAGAGTTGAGTATTTTGGCTTTTCCAGCAGCTATTTTATTCCCTATACCTACCCCGCTTATTATCGGCTTTTTATTTTTACGTTCCAGGTTGAAATTTTTAAGTTTCCTGGTTTTTCCTTTTGAAGAGTGAACGGTCTCAGGTCTTGCCTGGACTATATATAATTCATTTGAATCACCATCTTTGGCCCATTCAATATCCATGGGCCTGTCATAATGTTCCTCTATTTCCAGACACCATTTTCCCAATTTTCCAAGTTCTTCATCCGAAAGCACATATTCTTTTCTTTTATTTTTTGGTGTTTTTTTGTTTTTTGTTGTCTGGTTACCATTCCTGCTGTTGTCATACACCATCATTTTGGATTTCGCACCGAGCTTTTTCGCTATTATGGATTTTTTGTTGTTTTTAAGAGCATCCTTAAAAAGGTAAAATTCATCAGCAAGGACGCTTCCCTGTACCACATTCTCTCCCAGTCCCCATGCACCGTCAATCATGATCACTTTTCTGTGGCCACTATCAGGGTCCAGTGTAAAAGCAACTCCTGCTGATGCCTTATCAGCCCTGACCATTTTTTGAACTCCTACTGAAAGCGCTACTTTCATATGCTCAAATCCTTTTTCTTCCCGGTATTTTATTGCCCGGTCGGTAAAGAGTGATGCCACACATTTTTTCCAGGCATCAAGCAACTCCTTTTGGGTTTTGATGTTCATGAATGAATCATGCTGGCCGGCAAAACTTGCATCAGGCAGGTCTTCTGCGGTTGCGCTGCTGCGAACCGCAACGCTTTTCAGAGACTTTTCCCTCTTTTTCAGATCTTTAAAAGCCTGGATTATTTCATCTTTTATCACCCCGGGAATGGATGAGCGCATAACAATATTCCTGCATTTTTTGCCCACCTCCTTTAACTTCTTATTATCTCCGTTCTTCAGAGATGAAAGGGTATCTTTGATGTTTTCAAGGATTTTATTCTCCTTAATAAATTTCCAGTAGACTTCAGATGAAGTGGCAAATCCATCAGGAATAGTAATTCCTTTAGAATCCAGTTCGCTGAACATTTCACCAAGTGATGCATTTTTCCCGCCCACTTCGTTAACCTTTGAATTATCAAGTTCACTGAATTTGTATATAAGCTTCATAATTGTATGTTTGATTTGTTTCTGTTGGTGATGTGACGAATTCCGTGCCAAAATAAGTGAAGCTAAAGGAGAAGATATTTAAACTAAAACCGGGATAAGCTGAAATTGCATATACGGGGAGTATTAATAAATTAAGTGAGTTTAGAAGGTGGGGTAATTAAAAATTATTAATTGGCTTTTTGCCCGGATTATCCGGTAATATGATCTGATCCGAATGTAGAATATTTTGTATTGTGTGAAATTTTTCCTCACTTTTTTAAACCTGCTGTGCCTGGTTTTTTATCCCGGATTAATTATGCATCTTTTTTTAAAACTCCAGCAGTGCATGTTGCGTAATTATTGTAACCTGGATTCTACATACTGAAGCAATAATACTACAATCCGGACATTTAATAAAATATTCACCGTATCCATTAATCATTTATATTATCATTAATAATCAGCACTTTGATGTTGAATAAACATAAAATTATATTGTAACTCATTTTTATGGCATAACTTTATTAAGGTATTTAGGTGAACCCATTAAATATTATTGCCATGACCGTAATTAATATTATTTTTACGATTCTTGCCGCGATTTTTATAGGCACCCTTTTCTTCTATGTCTTTAAATTCTCCGGCCCATGGGGTACTCTGTGGTCATTTTTGCTTATTCTTATAGCTGCCGGTTTAGCTGCTGCGGCCTGGATTGAACCTGTCGGACCGGTCTACCGGGATATAGCGTGGTTTCCTATTTTATTTGTTATCGTGGCTTTTGCAATTTTATTGGCCGCCGTCACCCCTCCCCGCAGTCGCAGAAGCCTGGAATATTCAGAAGAAGGTGCAGAGACCCTGAAAGAGGAGGCACCATATGTTGCTATAAGCGGATTGTTCTGGATATTCCTTGCATTATTGATATTTGCTTTATTTTTTGGTATTATCAGATAATTGATCAAAAACACTTACAACTATGTTTAAAATACTTGATATCACTAAAGACAACCTTATTGCCTTCAAGGTAAAAGGTAAGATTGAGAAAGCGGATTATGATAAACTAACTCCGCTACTGGAAAAAACTGAACGTGAGTTTGATACACGCAAGCTTTACGTGGAGATTGAAGAAATTGGAGGAATCGAGCCTGCGGCTCTATGGGAGGATTTCAAATTGTATTTCCTTCATGTCAAGAATTTTGAAAAAGTTGCCATTGTTGGTCAGGGCGATGCAATCGAGAAAGTAACCAAACTGACACAGCCGTTTGTGTCGGGTGAAATAAGGTTTTTTGAAGAGAAGGAGGCATCAGATGCAAAGGGTTGGATTCAGGAATAAACCGGTTAACCAGGAGTAAAATACAGCACATTACCCTTTTAACAAGTTAAGCAACAATATAGCTGCAGTTTAACCTGGCATGCAAGCTTTTATAAAATACTAAGTTTTTATAATGAGGATTGATAACATGTTGAGGTTTTATAACATGCGTGGCTTTTATATAAATATGATCCTTAATGTTACAGGAATTATTTATAGAAGCTTAGCAGATTATTTTATGTAATGTATTAAATTTGACTGGTTAGTATTATTAATTTCTTTAAAATTTTAAAATATGGGAATAAAAAAAGTATGGATTGAAGAAGGATGCACAGCCTGTGAGGTTTGCGTAGATATATGTCCAGAGGTATTTGATATGTCTGATGATACTGCCGTGGTAAAAGAAGGCGTCAATTTTGATGATTATGAAGACGGTATTAAAGAGGCCGCTGAAAGTTGCCCGGTAGAGGTTATTAAATATGAG
>SLSZ01000186.1 GCA_007130125.1 Bacteroidales bacterium | reverse complement strand
TTGAGCAGTCCGAAAGCAAGTGCAAGCAAAATTATTACTAAAATCACCATTAACATTGTTGAGCCCATTTCATGGTAGTATCCGATAAGTGGTGATATTTCAAGCCAGGTCCTGACTTCCAATTCAGGGTATTTCTCTTTGTATCTCTTTGAAAATTTATCAACCAGATCCAACTCTGTGAGCAAAACAGCTACTTCATTAACTACATCCTCTCCGCCAAGGTATTTTTCAATATCGTTTTGTAAAACAAAAATGTTGTTCTCATCATATATTGAGTTTGCAGTCTGAAAAATGCCGGCCACTCTAAATGAAGCAGAGGATAGTTCATTTTCAAGATCCTGAAAAGTAAGAACTACCCTGGTGCCAATTTGTGCTTTCAATTTATCAGCCAGGGACTTTCCTACCAGGATTGGATTTCTCATATCCTCGCCAAAATATTGTCCATCAATAATGTTTTGATCATGTGATGTAGTATTTGCCTCCATTAGCGGGTCAACGCCAAGAATGCTTATCCCTGTTGTCAGTGAAGCAGTTCCAATCATTCCGCTTACAAAAGTACGTCCTGAGAAAGCAATAACATCATCATCAGCCTGGAGACTCCCTTTAATGTCATGCCATTCATCAATAATATACTTCGTATTATAATCCTTTAAGAATTCCGGGTGATGTATCTGAACATGTGATAATTCCTGCTCAACGGCTGTTTCGAACCTCTGAGTTACAAGCCCCATCATAATTGAGGTTGCAAACAATCCACCCCACAATCCTGCAGTGATAGCAAGGATCATGATAATGCTTCGCTGGCGGTTTCGCCAGATATTGCGCCATGATATTTTGAGTAACATTTTCATTTTTCTTGATTTTTTAATAGAACGCGGATGACGCGGATTATGCGGATAATCACGGATAATAAATCAGCGGGAATCCGCCTGATCCGTGTAATCCGTGTTCCATTATTCAACTCTTTACATCCATAATTCTCATTTTAAAAACTTTATACACCGGGTATAAACCTATCAAGATCGACAAAACCAATACTATTAGTGCCTGGTTATAAAAAACAGAAGGATCAGCAGAAAATGGCAATATAGGTTCAAATCCATATTCTCCGATTGCTTCAGCCATATCGCCGGCGAGCACTATCGGATTATGATAAAAATATGCCACAACAGGTATAGAAACGATTATTCCTGAAATAACACCTATGATAGTTATAAAAACCGATTCCATAAAACAAATAGCTGCCAGCTTTGAACGTTTCATACCAAGTGAAAACAGCAGTGCAAATTCTCTTTTCCTCTCAAGCATCATCATAAGGATAGTACCAAACAATCCGAAAGCTATTACAATGTACAATATAATCATAAGCACCATCGTCCCGGCCATATCAAACTTCATTAGCTTCAGTAGGTCTTCAAGCATTTCTTCCCAAGTCAGTACATTGTACCATTCACTGTCGATCTCATCCGATATTTTTCCTGCAAGTTGATTTGTTCGCTTCGGGTTTTCCGGCATCACAATAATTGCTGTAAGCCTTTCATCGGCAGCATAGAACCATTGTGCTGCCTCGAGCGACATATATATTGTGTTGTTATTGATTTCAGGCACTTTGAGGTCAACAATCCCTGTAATAGGATATAAACCGGCTGCCGTGGTGCCATGGAAGCCCTGCCCAAGCAATACTAAAGTATCTCCTAATCCGGCATTAAGAATATTTGCCAGGCCCTCTGCAATCAATAAGCCATCATCGCCGGGCTCCAGATAAGTGCCTTCAACAATATCATCCGTCATGTCATTAAGCTTTTTCTCCTTTTCCGGATAAATTCCAATCAACATGCTACCACGGGTAGTGTTTTCAGTGGCAACCAAAACGAAGTTCTGAAGTCGTGGGACATAGTATGATATTTCTTCATCATATCTGTTTAACAATAGCTCAATATCTTCATCAAACACCATTGTATTGTCAATCGAAGGCTCGTCGTCATACAAAACATCCTGTATTTGTATATAGCCCGTACTGTACTTAACCATACTATCAATCATACGCTCGTAAGAGCCTTGTTCCATTGACAGGAACATGATAGCCAGAAAAACGGCAAACAATACGGAGCTTATTGTTATAAGTGTCCGGCGCTTGTTCCGCCAGAGGTTTCGCCATGCAAGGGTTGTTAATAGTTTCATTGTTTACATTTATTATCTGTGTAACTCTTTGTTAATTTGTGTTTTATTTTTTTACCACAGAGTAACACAGAGTAATACACAGAGTTTCACAGAGTTTTTAATTTGCTAAACGTTTAATACCATTTTTTAAGGATGCAACATTAAAATTAAGCAGCAATCCTATTTTACATTTAGTAAGTTTCAAATAAGTCAATACCTGCGCTATATGAACATCTGTAAACATCTCTATTGCTTTGACTTCAACAACAACTTTGTTTTCTACTAAAAGGTCAAGTCTATAACCTGCATCTAATTTTACCTCATAATATATTAAAGGTAAAGCTTTTTGCTTTTCAACATTTAATCCAATTTGCTTTAATTCATAGAACAAACATTCTTCGTATGCACTTTCAAGTAACCCTGGTCTAAGCTCAGAATGTACTTTATATGCACATTTTAAAATTTGCTCAGTCAATTTATTAATTTCCATATCAAATAATTTTTCTGTGTAACTCTGTGCATAACTCAGTGTAACTCTGTGGTTATAAAATCACCTATCAAAGGTTTCATCCTTACTCACCGCACCATCCACAAGCGTAATAACCCGCCTTGCCCTGTTAATAACCCTCTGGTCATGGGTTGAGAATATAAGAGTTATATTTTCCTCTTTGTTTAATCTCGACATAATATCAAGCAAGTTGAAAGCCGATTCGGTATCCAGGTTGGCTGTAGGCTCGTCGGCAAGTACAAACTTAGGCTTTGATGCCAGTGCACGTGCAACTGCAACACGTTGCTGTTGACCGCCTGACAGCTTGCTCGGACGAACATCTACTTTTTCCGAAAGCCCCACCTGCTCAAGCATTTCAACTGCACGCTTTTCCATCTTAGCCTTAGACTCTTTCTGTAAAAGCATAATGAATGATACATTTTCCTTGGCTGTAAGTACAGGTATCAAGTTGTATGACTGGAATACAAAGCCGATGTTTCTCAGCCTGAAGTCGAAAAGCTTGCTTTCCTTCATGTTTGAGATATCCGTATCATCAATCATAACATGGCCTTCCGTGGGTTTGTCAAGCCCGCCAATGAGGTTCAGGAATGTGGTTTTACCACTGCCCGAAGGGCCAACAATAGCCGTAAACTCACCTTCACCAAATTCAAGGTTTACTTTGTCTACAGCCTTGACAGGTGCTACCGAACTGTTGTAAATCTTTGTCAGATCTGTTGTTTTTATTACTGTTTTCATTTTCTTGAAATTTATTATGTGTTAGTTGTTTGAAATATTTTTAATATCTAATTTGTTCTAATTAATACATTGCGAAAAATTATTGTATCGAATTACGAATCTCTTACGAATTTACGAATTACGAATGCCCTATGCCCTATGCCTTTTCTCAACGGCTGCCGACTGTTGACTGCCGACTGCCGACTGTCGACTGTGGACTGCCGACTACCGCTCACCCTACTCCTGCCTCACCGCTTCTGCCGGTTGCAGCCTGATAGCCTTCCAGGCAGGATATATTGAGGCCAGTATAGCAAAAACCACTAATACGACAACAATTTCAAAGTAAAAATCGATATCCAGTGAAGGATAAAGTACAGAAGCATAACCAAGTTCACCGAGGCCTTCACCCCCGGGAATAGGCACCCCGGTTCTGTTCAATATGCTTATCATGCCATAGGAGGATATCAGACCGATTACTCCGCCAAATAATGCAATAATAGTAGTCTCAATCACGATCATTGAAAACACCTTTGCTCTTTTCATACCTATGGCCAGAAGCATTCCAAGCTCCCTCGCCCTTTCAAGTATTGACATCAGAATAGTATTAAGCAAACCGAAAGATACTGCCATTATTACTATTATTAAGATCCAGATCAAAGCCTCGTTGAGTACTTCGAGCGAGTAGTAAAGAGCAGGTTGAAGGTCTGCCCAGTGACGCACCCTGGTGTCGGGGTATAATTCCTGTATTTCCGCCGCTATATTACGGTACTCATCCTGATTGTCTATGACCAGGGCTATCTCCGATACAGCTTGAGGGTCACCTATAGCTTCATTGACTTCAGAAGCCTTTACAAAAACCGTACGCTCTTCAAAAGCCCTTGAAGGCAGTGAATAAATACCTTCCACCCTGAAAGATGCATTTATAACCTCTCCTTCAATATCCTGAAAAGTTAAAACAAGACGTGAACCCACAGCTGCATTTATTTTGTTTGCGAGCGCATTGCCAATCAGTATAGAAGGGATTCTGCCATTTTCCGTTAAATAAGACCCTTCTTCCAAAAGTTCATCCAGCCCTGTGGTTTGAGCTTCAATGCCCGGTTCAATACCTTTTATCCTAACTCCTGCATTCATATTAGCAGTTGCAGCCATCCCGTCAAAAACAGTTCTTGGAGATGCAACAATAACATCATCCCTGTTACTCAAATCAGAAGCTATTTGCAAACCATCAGGAATACGGAACCTTGCTTCGGGTTTAGCTATAAATTCAGGATGGTGTATTTGAATATGAGAAACCTGGGTTCCTATGGTATCTTCAAATTGCTGTTTTTCAAGAGCAAGACGCATAGCAGCTCCAAAAATCCCACCCATCAATCCAAGAATTATTGCTACGATTATTACAATACTCCGGGTGCGATTTCGCCAGATATTTCTCCATGATATCTTTATGAGTGTTTTCATTTGTTTTAATTTTTTATTAGAACACGGATAACACAGATGCAACTGATTTTCACTGATTTTTTATCCGATATTATCCGTAAAATCTGTGTCATCCGTGTTCTATTAATTAAAATAAAATTTATAAATAAATCACTTCCTTGCAGCACTTATCATATCAAGCCTGAATACTTTCCTGACAGGATAAAGCCCCACTACGAAAGCAATAATAAATATCGTTATTGCCTGGTAAATAAATATATCGATTGCAATTGAAAACGGCATTACGGGTTCAAAACCCATATCAAGCATTACTTCTGCAAGTTCTTCTCCAACTTGTATTGGATTTACGTTAAGCCAATACATAATGGGAAACCCGACTATAATACCTGATATCACCCCTATTATACTTATAAACAAAGTTTCAAACAGGCAAATAATTGCAAGTTGTGTGCGCTTCAGTCCTATAGAAAGCAATATTCCGAACT
>SLSZ01000208.1 GCA_007130125.1 Bacteroidales bacterium | reverse complement strand
TAAATAGCAAGACCAGCATAACTTAAATAATAATACATATAGTGGTTGTTTTTTTACGACACTGACAAAATGACATTAAAAGAAGGATTTGAAATTTATGAATGATTTTTTGAACAGAGACGGTCTTAATTTTTCCGACTTGATGAATGCTGACACAGAGTTTATTCCTTTACTTTCACCAGAAGAAGAAGAAGCAATGAATGCTGAAAAATTACCAGATTTACTGCCGATTTTACCATTAAAAAATACAGTTTTATTTCCGGGTGTGGTAATTCCGATAACAGTTAATCGTGATAAGTCAATTAAGTTGGTAAAAGAGATATACCAAAAGGATAAAAAAATCGGTGTTGTTTCTCAAAAGGATTCTGACATCGAAGATCCTGAATTTAAAGATCTTAATAAAATAGGTACTGTAGCCAATATTATAAAGATATTGCATATGCCTGATGGTAGCACAACTGTTATCATACAGGGGAAGAAAAGGTTCAGGCTTGAAGAATTGACCCAACAAGAACCATATCATTTGGCAAAAATTTCCTCTTATGAGGATCCTGAAAAGAAGGTTGAGATTGATCAAAAATTTGAAGCTCTTATTTCTACCATTAAGGATCTTGCCATGAAGATAATAAAGCTTTCGCCCAATATGCCGAGCGAAGCTGCTTTTGCTCTTAAAAACATTGAGAGTTATTCTTTTTTGGTCAATTTTATAGCATCAAATTTAAACATTGAAGTATCAGAAAAGCAGGAATTGCTTGAGATAAAAGATCTTAAGACAAGGGCTAATATTGTATTGGGCTTCCTTACACGGGAGTTGCAGGTTGTTGAATTGAAAAACCAGATACAATCGAAAGTAAAAGTTGATATTGATAAACAGCAAAGGGATTATATACTAAACCAGCAGCTAAAAACTATCCAGGAAGAACTTGGTGGTTCTCCTCATGAGCAACAACTTAATGAAATAAAAGAAAAGGCAGCTAAAAAGAAATGGAGTAACCGTGTCAAAGAGGTCTTTGATAAAGAATTCGGGAAGCTTCAGCGTATGAACCCCTCTGCTATGGAGTTTTCCATGCAGGTTAACTACCTGGACACATTGGTTGAACTCCCATGGGATACCTATACATCTGATAATTTTGATCTTAAAAAGGCAGCAAAAATTTTAGATAATGATCATTATGGCCTTGAAAAAATTAAGGATCGTATTTTGGAGTACCTTGCTGTATTAAAGTTAAAGGGTGATATGAAGTCACCTATTTTATGCTTTGTAGGCCCGCCCGGTGTAGGTAAGACCTCACTTGGTAAATCCATTGCCCGGGCTATTGGGCGCAATTATATACGTATGTCCTTGGGTGGTTTGCGTGATGAAGCGGAGATCAGAGGCCACAGGCGTACATACGTTGGAGCAATGCCAGGAAGGATTATACAGAACATTAAAAAAGCAAAATCATCAAATCCTGTTTTTGTTCTCGACGAAATTGATAAGGTAGGCCATCAAAACTTTAGCGGAGATCCTGCCTCAGCGATGCTTGAAGTTCTGGATCCGGAGCAAAATTATGCTTTTCATGATAATTACCTCGAAATTGATTATGACCTTTCAAAGGTTATGTTTATTGCCACAGCCAACTCTCTTATGCATATTCATCCGGCGTTAAAAGACCGGATGGAGATTGTTGACCTTAGTGGTTACATACTTGAAGAGAAAGTTGAAATAGCAAAACGACATCTTATCCCCAAACAGGTAAATGAGCACGGATTGAAAAAGAGCCAGCTAAATTTTACTAAGCGGTTATTGGAAAAAGTTATTTCAGATTATACTCGTGAATCGGGTGTTAGGATGTTGGAAAAAAATATTGCCAAAATAATCCGAAATAGAGCTAAGGCATTAGTTGCCGGAGAAGAAGTGGATAAGTCAATTAAGGTTGATGAATTACATGATATTCTGGGTAGTCCGCCATATTATCGTGATAGTTACTCTAAGCACGATGTGGCTGGTGTGGTGAAAGGCCTGGCCTGGACGTGGGGTGGAGGTGAAGTTTTATACGTTGAGGTTAGTATTAGTAAAGGGAAAGGTGAGTTGTCAATGACAGGCAGCCTTGGTGATGTGATGAAAGAATCAGCAACTCTTGCGTATGAATATTTAAAGTCACATGCCAATATGCTTGATATAAACCCGGATATTTTTGGCAAATGTAAAGTACATATACACGTACCTGAAGGGGCAACACCAAAAGATGGCCCTTCTGCCGGTATAACAGTATTTTCAGCACTGGCTTCAGCTTTTACACAAAGAAAAGCAAAAGCAAATGTTGCTATGACAGGAGAAATAACATTGCGCGGGAAAGTGCTACCTGTAGGTGGAATTAAAGAGAAAATACTGGCTGCCAAACGTGCTAAGGTTACTGATATTATTCTATCAGTTCATAATGAAAATGACGTTAAAGAAATAAACCCGCTATATATTAAGGGGCTAAATTTTCACTATATTGAAGAAATGATTGACTTGATTGACCTGGCCCTGGAAAAAACAAAAATAAAAAATGGCACCATGGCTTCAATTGAAAGTAACTAATACTTTTGTTAAGTAACCAATAAACTTAATATCTTTGCTTTCTTTACGATTAATAATTTTTGTTTGAATGATCAGAAATCTGATAACCAAATCTTCTAATGATATTAAAAATAAATTGCCTTTATCCGGAAGTGTAATTTTGTTTTTTGTAATATTGTTTTTAGCCGGATGTATGCAGGATGAATTGTGTGAAGATTTAACTGATAATCCCCTGCGTATTGGTTTTTACAGTGAGCAAAACGGTGAAATTATTCCTGAAAGTGTTGATAGCTTGAGTGTAAAAGGGTTGAGCAAAGATGAGTTATTGTATGACAATCAGTTTAATGTCGGAAGAATTGAGGTGCCTTTAGATGTATCTGTTGACAGTTGCGGGTTTGTACTTACCTTTCCCGAAAATACTGATACTTTGATGCTGTATTATGAACGTAATTTGTCACTGGTTTCGATAGAGTGCGGTTTTGTAACTTTTTTTGAAATTACGGATGTAAAATCAACTAATAATACTATTCAATCTTTTTTAATTGAAGAGTCAAATGTTACAAATATAAATGAGGAACACATTCACATTTTTTTCCCTGTTGATCCTGATTAGTGGAAATGTTAGTCCTTGCTATGCTAACACAGAAGAAGATACTCTTTTCAGGAAATCTTTGAGTTTTGGAGTAGAATTATCTTATCCTGCACGTATGTTTTTTGAACCAGAGATCAAGCAATATGAAGCTTCATTGGACTTTGAGTTTATTGAAAACGTGTTTGCCGTATTAGAAGCTGGTGCTTTACAGGCTGATGTTATGCGTGATGACTTTAATTATTACAGTGATGGAGCTTATTTACGTATCGGGGCGGATTTTAATGTTTTAGGTAGCGGGGCTTTAAAAGACAATGATAAAGTGTTTGTTGGCATAAGATATGGTTACTGTAAGCAACAACACAGTGCTGATAATATTTTTGTAACAGATAATTACTGGGGTAGCACTACTGCATCTGTTGAAGCATCAGATTTTAATGCACACTGGGGGGAGTTTGTGGCAGGTGTCAGGACAGAATTGTTTGCTAACCTGTCTATTGGTTGGTCGGTTAGGTTTAGATTGCTTTTCTCAGGTGTAGGTGAAAGTCTTGTTGAACCTTATAGGATTGGAGGTTTTGGACGAGGTGAAAGCACCACAGGTTTTGACTTTAATTACTCAATCTTTTACAGGATACCTTTTTAGGTATTTAGTCTTTCTGTTTTTAAAAAATCTAAAATTCAGTAAGTATTGATTAAGGTTAAAGTATATTCAATTTGCAGGCAATGTTATGATCATTTTCCTGTAGCCTTTATGTATTCAACCAACACTTTATTAAGCTCTGATAGCTTTTCTTCTGATTTTGACAATTTAGCGTTTAAATCATTAAGTGCATAATTCTTTTCTTCGATTATCTCATAAGCTTTCTCTGCTGCTTTTTTAGCTTCTTCTTTTTGTTCAATCAATTTTATTAGTTGGGTAATGTCCTTAAAAATACAGAAGAAGCCTGCGATGTTCTTCCCTAATTTATCCAGTTGAGGTGTGAGCGTTATATTTAAAGTTTTCTCACTTTTATCATCTGTTTTTATTTTTAAGTCAAATTGTTTTTTTTCTGATTGCTTAATTTTTGATTTTTCAACAAACACACCATATTGGTTTTTATTTGAAAAATCAGCCAGGTTTCTACCTACAATATCTTTCGTATTAAACATTTCTTCCAAAGCGGGGTTGCTGAATGTGAAATTGTAATCCAGATCAAGTATTCCTATTCCTTCACCAAGATTTTCAATCAGTGACCTGTGTTTGTTCTCACTAACTTTAAGTGCTTCGGTTATTTTTTTTAGCTCCGTAATATCTTCAGCTACATTAACAAAAGATGTTATCTTGCCTTTTTCATTTTTTACGGGTGTGATACTCCCCAGTTCCCAGTATTTTTCGCCATTTTTTTTGTAGTTTTCATATTCACCTTTCCATACCTTTCCTTTTTGTAATGTTTTTAAAACATTTTCCATTTTGCCAAGTGCGCTGACTTTTTCAAAAGGAATTTTCCTTTCTATATCTAATACTTCACTTAAAGAATAACCAGTTACTTCAAGAAATTGTGGATTTACATAATTTATTTTTAATTTATCATCGGTAATTATAATTATGCTTTTACTTTGCTCAATAGCCTGGTATAGTTTCATGATAGTTTGAAACTGCCGGTTTACTTTTTTTTGCAGTGTGATAATTTCATACGATTTATTAATTGCATCGAACAGCTTTTCTCTCCTGATGGGCTTAAGTACGTACTGTGTAATTCCAATATCAATAGAATCAATAAAGAATGATGTGTCGCTATAGGCGCTTGTAACAATAATCTGAGTATTCTTTGATTTTTTCTTGATTTTACGGCTCATTTCCAGGCCATCCATACGGGGCATTTTAATATCTGTAATAACTATTTCGGGCTTCTCTGAATTGAATATTTCCAGCCCTTCTTCTCCGTTAGTAGCTACAAGTAAATTTTGAATTTCCCTGGATAGCATTTCTTGAATACCGGCCCTTATAAGTTTGTCATCCTCAACATACAATACTTTTATGTCGTCGTATTTTTCAAAACCTGTGGTCATTACTTTTTGCTTTTCGGTGTTATAATTGGTTTTTATTATTACAGGCTCGAAGTTTTGCTAAACTCTATCAAAAATAAGAATAATACTATATTATTTTTAAGATAAAACAGATGTTTGTATTTCAATTTATTAT
>SLSZ01000111.1 GCA_007130125.1 Bacteroidales bacterium | reverse complement strand
AATCCTGAAAATGCAGGAACAGCCGAAGGTGAAGGCGAGTATCCGGAAAATAACCTGATAGAACTTACTGCTACACCATATGATGGATACTACCTTGAAAACTGGACAGACGATGATAATGAAATTGTGGGTGAAGATGAGGTAATATTTTATACAATGCCATCAAAAAACACAACTCTGACGGCAAACTTCGCACCAATTGATTATGAAATTAACCTGGGAATTCACCCTGAAGAAGGAGGCTCCGTAGAATTTGAACCTGAGCAGGAATATTACCACGTAGGACAGGAAGTTACATTAACAGCAATTCCCGAAGAAGGCTACGAATTTTTCGATTGGTCAGGAACATTTTCAGGTGATGACCCGGTATTACAGTTTGTTATGCCTTCAAATGATATTTTTATACATGTAAGCTTTAATCTTGGTCAGTATGAACTTATACTTGAAAGTAACCCTGAAAACGGTGGATGGACAGGCCTTGACCCCTGGCAAAATAATTATAATTTCGGGGATATTATAACAATCACTGCAAATGCTTATGATAACTATGAATTTAAAAACTGGACTGACGATGATGACAATGTTATCAGTGAACAGGAAAGCTATGATTACTCTATGCCGGCTCATGATGTTATCCTGACAGCCAACTTTGACTTTGCTGATTCAACTGAAGACCTTGCACAAGAGGGTATTAAGGTTTTCCCTAATCCTGCAACCAATATGTTTTCTGTTGAATCACATGTATTAATAAAACAAGTAAAGCTAATTGACATTACAGGACAGGTGTCCAAAAATTTAGTTGTTAATGATTTCCAGACAAGACTAAACGTCACTAACCTGAAAACCGGCATTTATTTTATACAAATACACACTGAAGAAACAGTTATAACTAAAAGGGTACAAATTGCACGTTAACTAAAAACCAAAATCATGAAAAAGCCTTTAAAAACAATTATTTTCACAATAGTTTTATGCTTTATATTCTCAAGCATTGGTTTTACTCAACTGCATACAGAAAAATCCGAAGAACTTATGGATTTGTCTGATAATAATTCAAGTGAGTATTATTTTGACAACCAAATTAAAAAAAATACAACTGGAATTAACAGCCTGAATGAACAAACTAACAATTCCGACATTAAAACTAATTTAGAAAACGACGATTGGTCGAGGCGGGTAGCTTCTCCGACATACGGCCTCAGCCTGGGGTTTTTGGGACTTACTTATCGAGACAGAAACAACGAAGAAAAAGAAGAGACCATCCCTGTGCCGGGTATTGACCTTAGGCATTTTAACGGCACTAACGTATCTAAAGGTGGCGGATTCTACTATGGTTATGAACTGGGAATAGGAGTTAATTTTAATACAGGCGGGCGCACTTATGACACCCAACCGGGAACCGATACTTACCGGCTGGAAGAACTGATAGCTTTCAGGCTTTTTTTAATGTTAAAGCATGGTTACCGTTTTAATCTCACCCCGGATCCGGATGGTTTCAGCTTAGGTCTTGAATTGGGTTTAGGAATAATGGGAGGTGGAGGCTATATAAAGTTTGAACATACTTCTGAAGACTGGAGTGAAAGTTATGATGACGGAGGTGCTTCACCAATTTTTGAACTTGCACTTGAAGGGGCATTCTCTACCAGGGAAAATGTAAGGTTCTCTGCTCGACTGGGAGTTGCCGCAGGAATGCCGGCAATTGATGCACCATATGATGCCCTTGGAAATATTGGCATTAAAGGTGAGATGGTGCCGGTTATGATAAACCTTCGCCTTGGTTTCAGAATGATGCACTAAAATATCAGTTTTTAAAAATTGCATTGATCACAAATATTTAATATCATTATTAAATAAAGTAATCTAATTAATCTAACTAACAAACTATGGAACTAGAAAATAAAAACACAGCAGAAGTTAAAGTCGAAAACATTTCATTATCAGAAACATCAAGTGAAAATTTAAAGAAAACCGCTCCCTGGATGAAGTTTGTCAGCATTGTTGGGTTTGTAATGTGTGGACTTATGTTATTGGCAGGCTTTGCAATGATCATAGCAGGAGTTGCCGGTGGCAGCACAGTATTAGGACCGTTTGCAGGGCTTCTATATCTCGTTGGTGCCGTAATCTTTTTTTTCCTGAACAGATTTCTGTTCTTTTATGCTAATGGAGTAAATAAGGTTTACAAATTTAATGAGAACGATGCTCTTGATACTGCATTTAAAATGCAAAAGAATTACTGGACATTCATGGGCATTTTTCTTATCATTTACTTAGCATTAATGGCTATAGCAATGTTGGCTTTTATTATCGGATCAATTTTTCAGCCACATCCATTTTAAAGATTTGATAAGTATTTTATAATCGTCCATTTCTTTTGTCAATAAAAGTTTGCGGCTTCCTGCTTGTCTCTGGATATGCAATTTTTTGGATGTTTTCCACGGTATCAAAAACAACCTGTGGTGAAACTCTTATTTTTGCTCTGAAATGGTCTTTAATGTTTTTCTCAAAATCTTCCAGTACTTCATCACAACCAACTCTCAGGAGAATCTCATCGGTACCTAAATCGTTGGTATATACCTCTATAACGTAGTTTTTAATGCCGGGTATTTCTGCAAGAATATCATATAAAGCAGGAGGATAAAGCGTTGTGCCTTTGAACTTTATCATTTGTTGTTTTCTGCCGACAACAACACCGAGTCGCATTGTTGTTCTGCCACATTCACAAGGCTCGTAAAAAGCGTTGCAAATGTCCCCTGTTTTAAATCGTAACAGCGGCATACCTTCCACTCCTATTGTTGTTATAGTAACCTCGCCCGGTTCACCTTCGGTTACAACCCTGTCATTATCATCAAGCAATTCAACAATAATAAGCTCCGGGTGATGATGCCCTCCCCTGCCCTGCGGACATTCGGTAAAGGCTGTACCCATCTCGGTGGATGCATAAGATGAAAAAAGCTCAATGTCCCACTTCTCTTTTATTCTTTTGGCAAGTGTGCTTAAACTGAAATCAGGTTTGCGCAAAGATTCGCCAATACATACAGCTTTCTTTATTGATGACTTCCTGTAGTCAATACCTCTTTCTTCAGCATATTCAATAAGCTTCAGAATAAAAGAAGGTACAGCTATCAGTACTGTGGGTTCCATCCTTTTAATAGAGTCCCACTGCAGCTCGGGGATTCCTGCACCTACCCTGACTATTCCGGCACCAAGCTTCCTGGCGCCAAGAAAATAAGCCAGCCCGGCCATAAACCTCTTATCAATAGTTGTGGTAAGCTGAAAAATATCATCCGAGGTACATCCCGCACAGGCAAACGAAATAGCCTCATTGTAAGCAAGCCTGTCCAAATCATTATCTGTCATGGCAAAAGTTACAGGATCGCCAAGTGTTCCTGAAGTGGTTATATAATCAATGATCTGCCTTTTTTCAACACATATGAAATCCTCATTATGCAGCTGAATATCCGACTTCGTGGTAACAGGTATTTGCTCAAGGTCTTCCAGCCGGCGAATCTTGTCAATACAAATATTATGCTTGTCAAACAAACGCCTGTAAAACACCGACTTTGAATTAAGATATTGCAAGTGTTCCTGCAGTTTTTGTTCCTGAAATTCTTTAATAGTTTTTCTCGGCTGCGTTTCTATTTCCGGTAGCATAGTATTTTTAGTTTTCACATTCTTCAATATGCCTCTTAATGGCTCTTTTGAAGGCAAAGTTATCAATTTCTTTGTTCAAACCTATTTCATAATATTTTATTGCACTTTTACAATCACCCTGAGATTTGTAATAATTGCCAACAAGCTTGTAAGTTTTGAAAAAGTTTTCATTAGTGCTGATGAAATAAGCTAGGGTATCATCGCATATGGTTTTATTTTCATTAATTGATACGTTTATCTTATCAAAAAGCCTTTCATATTCCTGGAAATCAATATAATCGTCAGTCAAAAGGAAAGTGTCTTTGGGAATCCTTTTGCGGCTGATGTTTACTCTTTCTCCATCAAAGACCTTGTTCATATCATATTCAATAAAGGGTCCCACGGTATATGGCCTTGTGGATACCAAAAACTTTCTGTCATCAGGTTTGAAAATTATAGCATGATGTGCTATAAATTGGTTAATGGATTTTTCATTTCCAATGCCAATGCACTCACCACTCAAACCCTTATAGTCGCGCAAGATTGCTGCTACATCGTATTTTGTAAGCTCGCCTGCTTGGTCAACAAGCTCTTTAAGCCTTCTAAACCTGTAACCGGTAGCTGTTTCTTCAATATGCGTTAAATTTATTTCATCATCAGCAAAAGTTTCTGATTGAAAGTGGTTTGTACAAAGAATATAGGTAGTATCAGTCGCAACCAATCCTGTTTCTTTTGGTGATTTTTCAATTATCACACTCATATTATCATTTGCTGAAGTAATCAAAAACGATTCACTAACAAATACCTGGTGCTTTTCAGCTATAGCATAAGCTTCTTCGATGTTTGATGCGTATTGCAGTATATCCCTTGCTACGATTGTAACAGGAGTTGAGGAAGAAGTGGGTAAGTGAGACTTTCCAGCGTTAATTGTAACTGATAGCCCTTCCATGTTCATTCCCGACACGACGCCAATCATACCACCCCATGTGATAAAACCAAAAGGAATTCCTTTTTCGGGTTTAATAAACTTAACTATAACATTTTCGGCAAACTCATCGCCAAAGTTAAAGTCAAAATTCCTGCCCGAAAGCATTTTACCATCAGCGGTTTTACTACCCCACGCCGAAAATGAAGTACAGCCAAGCTGCAGGTCAATATCTTCAACAAGTTCATAATCAAGCAAAGCATGACCTATATCATGTGCAGCATGATAGTTCAGCATACGGGTGTATGGCCTGCCAATGAAGTTAAACTCATCGGAGGCACTCTTTGAAATACCATATATCTCTTTGAGGTATTCTTCAGGAATATGCTTGTCAAGATTCCTGTTGAAATAACCTATCATGACCCTTAAAAAATGAAGGTATATCCTTGATGGTATAACTCTTGTTATTTGATCAACAAATACCTCTTCCTGGTATCTGACAAGATCTTTCGCCAGCTCTCCCGACACCCGGCCCCTTTCGTATGCTTCCCCTTCAACGTACATCTCCCACAGCCCGAATTCATTTTTTTGCAACCAGTTATTACCAAGCATTCGTACATCATCCACTTTAACTACTTTTTCAAGCGTTATATCCTCAACATCCGGTGGTGAAACCCTTGTAACAATCAACAGGTAAAACGCAATGAACAGAATTATTGCAATGAAAGCTGTAACTGTGTATTTTAATATTTTAATAAAAAGTTTCATCTGTTT
>SLSZ01000257.1 GCA_007130125.1 Bacteroidales bacterium | reverse complement strand
GGCATGCCTTGTCTCTATATTTTTAAATACCGATTGACCGATCACTACCCGTTACTCGTCACTCGTCACCCGTTACTCGTTACCCTTAACAATTTCCCGAAACCTCTCCCCTCTTTCTTCAAAGTTACGGAAAGCATCATAGCTTGCAGCAGCGGGAGCCAGCAGGCAGGCCTTACCCGTAGGTGTGAGTTTTATGCTTTTCTTAACAGCTTCATCAAAAGACTCAACAAAATAAATGCTAACCTGACTTTTCACGGAAAGTGTTTTTATAATATTTAATATTCGACTACCAGCTTTCCCTGTAAGGATAACATTTTCCAGCTCAGAGCTTATCAGACAGTTTGCCAGTTCACTATATTCTACACCACGGTCATGACCTCCTAAAATTACGGTTGCAAGAGTGGGGACCGAATTTATTGCTTCAATTGCAGCCTCCGGTATGGTTGCTATGGAGTCATTATAATAATCGACACCTCCATATCTGCCGATATATTCAAGCCTGTGGGGTAATCCTGTAAAAGAGGAAATGCCATCAATAATTGTTTTAGCATCAACACCGGTTATTCTGCAAGCAATAACAGCCGACATAGTATTGTAAAGATTATGCCGTCCTGTGAGTTTTAGTTTACTATCAATATTTTTCAGGGTCTCACCATCATAAAAGACAAAATTGCTCCCCGAAAGAAAACAATATTTTTCTCCGTATGGCTTCTCTCCAAAAGCGTACAATTTTGAACTTAACTTGTTCTTTTCAACCAGTTCGAGTATCAACTTATTTCCTGCATTAAAAATACAATAATCATCAGGATGCTGAAATCGTGCAATATTAAATTTTGCATTCTGATAATCAACGTAAGAGTTATAATGATCCAGGTGCTCCTGAAAAACATTAAGCAACACACTGATATGAGGCGAAACTTTTATGTGCTCCAACTGGTGGCTGCTCAACTCATAAACTATCCATGAGCCGGGATTGATTTTTTCAACACGTTCAAACGGTGGAACGCCAATGTTGCCGACAAAAACAACATCCTGTTTTGCTTGTTGCAAAATATGATATATTAGACTGGATGTAGTAGATTTTCCTTTTGAACCTGTAACACCGACAATTCTATCACGGAAAAGTTTTATAAACAGTTCTGTCTGTGAAGTTATGACAGGTAGTTTTGTAGCTTTTGGCAATACCTTATATGATATTCCGGGGCTTTTAATAACCAGATCATATTCTTGTAATGATTCAAGATATCTTTCATCTACGAAAAAAGATACTTTCTCATCAGAACCAAATTTGTTTTTAAAATCATCAATAGTTGAGCTCCGGCGATCAGCAATACCGAGGTGCAATTCGGGCATGAGCTTTCTTAAAAATCTAAAAGTTGATTCCCCTTCTTTGCCAAAACCAAGGATCAATATTTTCTTATTTTTAAAAAAATCTTCCAGGTTTCTTTCTATCATAGCTTTATATCAATTGAACGCTTTTATCCTAAAAGGAATGTAACACGAATAACGCAGATCAGGCGAATTTTCACGAATAAAACAGCGATTATCCGCTTTATCAGTGTCATCTGTGTTCTGTTGGCAAATTATCCATAAGCCTCCCTATAAACCTTTCCGGCACAAAATGCTTAGATGAAACAGTACTCAGCAGATCAGTTCGGCTGTTAAAATAATGGTTGTATTTTTCTGATTCCATATAATGTTTTATTAAAACAGGCTTTTCCTGAATATCATAATACTTCTCAATAGCTATGCACAACGCAACATTGACTTCTTCAACAGTGCCTACACACTCAAAGGGCTTGTATTCAGAAATACCTGTCAGTTCATCAAAATATTTTTTCAGCCCAGGTTTTTCCAAAAGGTTTTCTCCAAATATCTTTTTCAATTCACCTGGATCTAAAAACGGTAATAGAATAATAAAAACAAACAAACATTTTGAGCAGTTACAACACCATATATCACTTTTACTGCCGGCATTACAACTTTTAAAAACCCTATGGTATTTCCTGTACCCAGCAAATAATGCCGCTATTTGCAATTCATTAAACGGCCTTAAAAAGCTAAAATATTCCATTTCAGGGCAAATATATTTTGCAACATAATTTCTGAAATCCTTTTCAAACTCATAACTCTTTGAATACTGGTGATTAATATTTGTACCCGGTATTGTAGCATCATTGGCGCTTGATTCGTTTGATAATGCAACGTATTTTACTTTTGAGCCTGCACTTGCTAATAAGGTTACAAAAGCTAAAAGTGCTGAAAAAGGTGTATGACCATTCAAATAACCTTTTTCATTCAGGTCAAGCATTGTTTTATCAAGCTCACGATTAATAACCAACACATCTTCCGGCTTAAAGCCGGCACATTCAATTGTTTGCAATGTAGCAAGCCTATGGTTGATTACCAATGGTATTGACGATGGACAATGATTTTTTAAAAGTTCAAGTGTTACAACTGAGTCCTTGCCCCCGCCTACAGGAATTATTATACCATCTGATAAATCAATGCGTGATGATCCAACTCCTTCAGCACCATTTTTACTATTATACAAATTCAAAAAAGAATTATAATCAACAGCAATATTATTCAAAAAGAAAAACTCGCCCATACCATTATAGTATAAGTTTTTCCACCATTCAATCTGTTCTTCGTTGAGCTTATGGGGTTTTATAATTATTTTTGGCGGACAAGCAGTTTTCCAATAGCTTATCAACTCAATCATACCAATGTGAAATACCAGGTTGCGCAGTAAATTCTCAGGAATATTTTCAGGCCGAAAAAATGTAGTTGCAGGTATATGCAATGATGGACGAAATTCTATGTCACCAGTCATAGTAAACAAAAACTCAATGAAAAGATCATCCCTCTTATAATTAATAGTGTAATTTTCATAAACCAATTCAGGGTGTTTACACCTTAATTCTTTATATAGTTGTGAATGGTCATTTATCGACATTGTTTCTATTCCATTTATTTAATATAAATTGGATATCAAACTTAAGCATTTTTTTGCAACAAGTTTTTCTGTTAGAGTTCAATTTTCTAACATACAACAAAAAACAATACAGCTATGCTTCCAGGTTGATTTATATAATCCTAACGCTTAAACTGTAAATTATTTAGCTATATTGTTATAAAATATTTTTAATTTTACCTGATCATATATTTCCGCATTTTTTAATGCTTTCTGTTCAACATAATGATAATATAAACAAACACATAATCTTATTTAAAATTAAATATATTAAAATGAAACCCTCATCAACTTAGCGTTGACAAAAGTACATGAACTTAGCGATAGCGATCTCGTGACCGAAGGGAACAATAAAGCATGAGGGTTCCATCGGGAACTACTAAGGTTTAATTACCTTAATACGTAAATGTTCGAAAAACAATTTAATAACCTAAATTTATTCATATGAAAAACTCAATCTTACTTTTACTATTTTTACTATTGAGCAATGTTACATTTTCTCAATTTGCCTTCGACAATTACCATATCCGGAATGATTTTCTTATGGCCTCGCCCGGATCGATGAAGTTCGGTTTATATGGCCATGACAATCCAGCATTATTAAATTACGTTACCCAACCCGACTTCATGTTTGCCTGGTCCGATCAACACGTTGGCTTCACTGATTTTGAAAGGTGGGGGTTCTTTGCCGGGTTTCCAAATGCCGGCTTTTCAGTATTAAATTATAATACAGCCGGTTTCAGGATAACAGATTACAGGGTTTCAACGGCATTTGGCAACAGGGAATTTGGAGTTGGGCTAAGCTACAACTGGTCTAAAGGTGATACCGATTTGTTCGGCAGAGAAAATTCAGTGACCTTGGGCACATTGTTTCGACCTGGAAGATATTTCTCCCTGGGGCTTATCGGAACTACAGATACAAGAGGCAACAATTATGAAGGAGTTATTGACCTTTCAATACGCCCTCTGGGTAATGAAAAAATAGCCATTTTCGGTGATTATGCGCTGCGCAACGATATGCGGCTTGGCGATGGATTCTGGAGTGCCGGAGTTGCTGTTGAAGCATTACCGGGTGTTAGAGTTACCGGTAGGTATTTTGACAGCCAGTTTTACACATTCGGAATTGAGCTTAGCCTTGGCAGAGTTGGTTTATCAACACAAGGAGGATTTAATAAAGACTTCAAGCACAGTCACAATACTTATGCCGTGCGTGTAGGAGCATACGACAGAAACATTGCAGATAACCTTATCCGTGAACCCAAATATTATAGCAACATTGACCTTTCAAAGCCAATGCGTTATCAGAAATACCAATTATTTGATAAAGCAAACTCCCTGATTGAAATATTGGATGCAATAGATGCTGCCGCTGAAGACCCACGGATATCGGGTATCGCAATTAACGCTTCAAGTATGAATATAAACCATACCATGCTGTGGGAGGTTAGAGAGCAGCTTAAGAAGTTTCGCGAAACAGGCAAGAAAGTAGTGATCTTCACAGATAATGCATCTATGAACAGTTATCATTTTGTTTCAGTAGCCGATAAGATTGTACTTGATCCACAGGGTGCCATTACTTTGCCTGGTTATCTTGCCGGAAACATATACCTGAATAAAACACTTGAAAAAATTGGAATAGGAGTTAATGAGTGGAGATTTTATGAATATAAATCTGCATTTGAAATGTTGGCACGTGAGTCTATGAGCGACGAGGACAGGGAACAACGTCAAAGAATAATTGACCATCGCTATGACTTTGTTAAAAAGGACATTATGGAAAGTCGAGGGTTTTCAGAAGAAGAATATAAGAGGCTGATAAACGAAACGGTATTTTTCACTGCAAAAGATGCTCTTGAACACAAGCTGGTTGATGAGTTAGGTCGCTGGAGCGAGGTAAATGATATACTTGAAGAGTTTGAAGGGAAAGAAAAAAAGTTAATTGCTAAAGATTCTTTGCAACGTTACCAGCTACCTATAGATAATTACTGGGGAGAAAAACCAAGGATAGCTGTTATTTATGCAGTTGGGCCTTGTGCAATGGAAGCAGGTATAAAGGCAAAATCATTATCAAAAGATATTGCCAGAGCACGCAGAAATAATGATATTAAAGCAATTGTTTTTCGTGTAGAATCGCCCGGCGGCTCTCCGCTTGCATCTGATGTAGTCGCAGCTGAGTTGCTTAAAGCAAAAGAAGAAAAACCTGTTATCATAACACAAGGGTCGGTTGCTGCATCCGGCGGCTATTGGCTGTCAATGTACGGCGATACCATTATTGCAGCACCAAACACTGTTACAGGTTCTATCGGTGTAATCTCAGGCTGGTTCTACGACCAGGGAATAAAAGAAAAAATCGGTT
>SLSZ01000068.1 GCA_007130125.1 Bacteroidales bacterium | reverse complement strand
TTATTGATAAGTATCCTTACCTTATCCGCTACATTTATATACCCCCAGTACTTATTCCCTTTTATGTGGTTATCGCCAATGCTTATCATTGCTGCAGTTATTATAATCAGTGGGGGAAAGACGATCATCAATAACATTGAAAGTGGTAACTGGAAAGACTTATATTTATTGGCTGTGGCTGCTCTGATCTGTGGTTTCTTTTGGGAAATGTGGAACTATTATAGTCTCATCAGATGGGAATACTCTATTCCTTTTGTTCATCGCTACCTTATTTTTGAAATGCCGGTTTTAGGGTATTTAGGGTATCTTCCATTTGGAATACAGTGTGGATTTATAGGGCTAATTATTAATAGGCTAACAAACTCCGATCTGGATTATTCTGTGAACAGCAGAAAAGAGTCAGGATTATAGTTGGTTTTTGTAGTTTATCGAACAAAGAAAATAGCACAAGGAAGTTTAACCTTCAGGATATTTGTGTGCTTCTGACTAATATCTAAATGTATATCATGGTGAAGCTAAACTACTTTTTAATCCTTAATTCAAGTACAAGTCAAAATACTCAAAAAAAATGTCAATTATAAAAAAAAGGATTCTTAAAGCTGCTACATTTTTCTGTATTGCTTTGTCTCCAATATTTATTTTCGCAAAATCAGATAAGGCAAACAACTCCCCCCTCCACCACGCCCAAACCTACTACTGGCTTGGTATTCAAGACAAAGGCGATCCAGGGACATTTAAAATGGCCTTAAAATTTCTGGAACAGGCAAAAGATGAATTGCAATTTTATAACTATGATGTTGATGATGAGGGAGCAAATTCCCTTATAAAGCAGATCGAACTATTGGAGTCAGATCTCACAGAGCAATTAGCCATTGCTCAAAACACTTTTGTGGGAAGGTTTCCTTTGGTAAGGTTTATGGGAAAATCTGTGTTTATCAGCAGTAAAGCCCTTGGTAGTTTTGAGATATTTGAGGATGCAGGTGAGGTAGCTATGGCCAGGTCGGCCGATAAACTGGGAGGTCTTTTTTATAATCATTTTTTCGGGGATTTGCAGTTACCGCTGATTGTTATTTCTGAAGACAACCTTTCCCCTGAACTTGAAAGCAAGGTTCGGATAAAACTAAAAAACTCTCCCCGGATCAAGGTGTATCAAACACAATATCTGAGAAAGTACCTTACCGAAGATGAACTGATCCTATTGCAAAAAGGTAACCCGGATTCACTTTTAGTTGCCAAAGTTTCCAAAATCTTGAAGGCGGAACATTTTGCCATAACCGCTATCAATCAAGTGGATAGGGTAAATGATGTGTATTTCTATAGTCTAAGTACACGAGTTTTTTCAGGAAAATCGGAAGCACCGCTTCAAAGTACTGTGCTTTATGAGCTTGTGCGAGACAAAAGATACCTTAATCCGCTCTACCTGATTACAATTCTGTCAATGCTTATTGCCTCTGCTTTTGTTTACGTATTCACTTACAAAGATTACACCGGGAAGTACCCCGGTTTCGGTAAGATTGCAGGTACTACAGTTCTTGCTTTTTTCATTGGTTTTACCACAAGCATTATTGCTTTAGGGATTTTTTCCAACCTGCGACCTGAATATCTGGATTATTTTGCCTATACTTTTTGGTGGATTCCGGCCGCCATGCTTATCATATCCATTGCTCCTTTGTTTATTCTAAAGAAATACATTCTCAGCCTTTCTGTTTTTCAGTCAGCAGAGGATGCCTCTTCCCGATTATCCTCTGTATTCTTGTCTGCAACAATGGGCGTATTGGCCTATATTTCCCTTGGGCTGATTCTTTTGTAGATTTCACTTGAAAAGAATACCGCTATTTCAGTTGAAAAGTATACCACTTTAATGCAAGATTAATAATTAATTTTCATTGATAAAAGTTAAGATTGTTTCCATGAGCAGTGGAGCATGTTCCACTGCTCATGGAATTTGGTGCCCTGGGCCGGTATCCGGTTATTGGTTGCCGAAAAACGTAAGAACCACGCCAACCATTGATATTAGTCATCAATTGTCGCTACTAATCAGTAAAATAGAATAGAACTAATCCTGACGGAAATCCTAAAAATTATCCCTTATCTTGAAAAAATATCTCCTATATGCATGGTAAGTTAATTTCATTAACTTCATGAAAAATAATGAAACTCCGATAATATAGGCTGTATTATATATTAAATTAAAGTTACCTATAATGGTTAAACGGGAAGGATTAAAAAGAGATATTATCCAATTGGATAAAAACGAAAAGCCATGAAGCATTCCAAAAATTAAGTTTAAAACAGCTTCAGAATATTTAGCATTCGGTATTGGGTAGATAAATAGTGTGATATAAAAACTAAAAGCTATGAGATAAAATATTCTTAACACAGATTTTCTTCTTTCTTTTTTGAATATTTTTTCAACAACATAAAATATATTTTGAATTTCACCATTTTCAATACACATATTTTCCCTTTCCCGGATAAACCAATACGCTTTTTCAATATATTTTATGCCTTTTTTTTTAGGATAAAGCAAAGATAAATACCACAAGGATAACAGGTAATATTCAGTGATTCTATGATTTTCTTTCAGGTTATTTTTATTCTTTGAAAAAAAGCTATTAATTTCCTCAAAGTACTTTTGAGCTTCTGCTTTGTTGTTGTCATCATAGTTTATTTTACCTAATTCAACACTGGCAATGATATAGGCAAAAAGAAAATCGAATCTTTCAGACTCCAGGGTAATTAACTTTTTAGTATACTCATAAGAGCTTTGGAAAGCTTTAAGTGCATTCTTATTATCACCTGAATTTAAATAAGACCGCCCTAAATTATCAAAGCAGGTAGCAAGTCCCAATTGAAAATCAGTTCTAAAAGGCTCTCTTTTAACTAAATTATCCAGCAAGTCACAAGCCTTTCTAAAATAAAATATTGATTTGATATTATCACCAATTACGGAAAACAAATTCCCGATAATTAAATTAGTTTCGGCAAAAAATTGATCAAAATCTGTATTGAAGGTTAAAAAATATGAAGTATTTATTATTTGCTCATGTGCTCTTAACATGAAATCCAATCCCTCATTGACTTTTCCTTCATTTAAAAAGATATTTCCTAAATTATTTACGGATAACATATAATCAAATAATAATTGCGTATTGCTTGAATGAGCACTTTGCATTCTTTCAATTAGGTGATGCATTTCTTCAAAGCATAAGCGTGCAGATGCCAGATCTCCTATGTCTGCATAAATATCTCCTGTGTAATTCATGGCAACAGCCAGTTCTCTTTGCAGATCAATATTATGTGGTTGAACTGAGAGAACTTCTTTCAATAATTCTTTGGCTTTAGTATGATATTTTAGCGCCTCATTCGTATTACCGGAAATTTTTTTTATGATGCTTCCCATACTGTTGCATACTACTGAACTTACCCTGTAATAGTCAACAGATAAGGGATGACTTAGCATTATATCATTCAGGATATCATCTGATTTTTTTAGAAATGACAAAGATTTTAGTGAATCCCCCATAATTGAATAAATTTCAGCCAAATTATGCAGACTCAGTGCAAATCCCACTAGGCTTTCGTTATTGATTTTGTCTCTTGATAAACGATCAAAAGATATGTTCATCAAATTATATAGTTCAAGGGCCCAGGTGGTAAAACCTTTTATTTTTTTATTATCAGCTTGTTTTACCAGGAAAATTGTCCAGGATAAAGACGCTTGATTGGTGCTAACCCAACCAATAATCTGTTTGAGAAAAAATGCCTTCCGGGGGTTAAAGTTTTCCGTTACGAAACCAAATAAATTGTCTGCAATAGCAGTCCTTATTAAGGAAGAATAAAAAGCATCATCAAATATGTGTATAAAGAGTTCCTTAATTTGTTGTTCGTTTCTGTTTTTATACAAATACACCCCCAGATACCTCAAGCAATTCCCTACCACTTCAGGTTTCTGCTCAAATATCGCCATGCCATAGTCTGCCAGTCTATGGTAATAGACTTCTTCTGTTTCGGTATCGGGCAGATAACGTTTCTTTACTGCCTCGGAAAACTGCTTGTGGAAAAAGCGCACCAGCCCATCTTTATTTTCCCCGGCATTGCTCAGGTACAATGCAATGTCGCGGTAGAGGCGGACCCATGTGTTGGCAGGCAGTTTTTCCTGTCCGGGCCTTGCAAGAAGCTCAAGCAATTCTTCCTCCTGCAGTCCATGCTGACTGCACTCAATCAGACACAAGGCATCTGTAACCAGCTGCCGGCCGTGATCTTGCTCCAGGCGTTCAAGCATTTGTTCGAAAAGACCGGGGGTATGATGAGGTAAGTCAGCAATGCGCCGCGAAATAAGCTCAAACTGTGGGTAGGTGCGCAACTCTTCACAGGCAACGGCCAGGTAAAGCGGTGTGCCGGCTTCCTTTTTGCTTTGAAACAGTTGCATCTGCTCATCGGACAACTTTTTACGAAATTCTCCCAACCTGCTTTTAATTATATCACTAATTTCTGTTTTACCAAGTGGTTTTATTTGAATTATTGGCAAATTTAACTGCTCCGCCCTTTGGGTGTAATCTCCGTCAAGGGTGCTGACAATGAACTTTACTTTTTCGGGAAGGTATTTGGGCAGCCAACCCAGGTAATGTGGCTCCAGGGAATGGCGCAGCTGATTGACAGCGTCAATGACCAATAGTAAATGGTTATCTTTTCCAATTTGCCAGAGAACTTCACTGAAATACTCCCACACCTTTTCGTGGTTTGTTATGCGCTCCGGGTCATGGTCGATTCCAAAATGGGTTTCCAGCTGCTTAATCATATCCGTAACCAGCTGGAAAATATCCTGTGAGTCGGGACTTGCCCCTACAAACCTTACCAGGGTGTAAATACCCGGGTTTTGCTCTTTGTAGTTCTTTACTATTATTGACATTAATGCCGATTTACCACAACCCGATTCCCCCTTAACGAACAGCGGTTTTCTGGCTTCATGGTCTTCCAGGTAGGTGATAATGTTGTCCATGATCTCCTTTCTCCCCGTAAAAAACCTTGTTCGTTGTTGCAGAAAATTTTCATGGTACCTGTTTTCAATCATCAATGGATCTGATTCCAGTTCTTCATCGGGGTATCTTTCTTCAATGGAATGCCACATGTCATTGAGAACCTGTTTCCCAAATATTTCAAGTCCGTCCAGGTAGACAATACTGTATTTTTCGATTATTCTTTTCTGCCGATCGTTTAATTTTTCGTAAGCAGGCATTCCTAAAATGTGATTCTCATCAATGGCTTTTTCCTCAACTGTCAGGTCTTCTGAATTTCCCATGCCCGTGAGTTCATCTTTTATCAGGGCCAGGTTCAGCTTTAATCCTTTATAGCTGCAGGGATAAGATTCGGTGATATGACCCGGCAGGTTATACTCACGAAATAC
>SLSZ01000120.1 GCA_007130125.1 Bacteroidales bacterium | reverse complement strand
GGATTCATTTGCCTTATGTTATTCTCAATCATCATACGGCCAAAATTTATAGCATCAACACCAATAAGAAAACGTTCAGACGGTTTTTTGCTGAAAATTATCTCTCTTTGCTTATTAAGCATTTCCGGGCTGGTATCTTGCATTTCATATAAGGTTAAATGTTTTTAAATTCAGTTTTTTACACCACTCAATAACATAATTCTTATCAATTTCAGGATTTGCCATTAAACTCCTGATGTCATCAATTTGCTTGTCGCTCTGGTAAGTTTGTATCCATTCAATTTTTGAAATCACCAGGTCTTCAATTGATACTATCCATATTTCCAAATCATTAATTTTAGTCTTTTGCCGTCTTTTAAATTCCGAAATACGATATTCGGTGTTTTTCCGCAAAATAAAATCAATTTTAAATCCACTTTGATGATCAATTATATTGAACATACCTTTTCTCTTTGTCTCTTGCCTTACCGTTTCCTTATCCATATAGAAATTTTCACTGAATGCCGAAAGGAATTGTTCAATGTTTAAGTCACTTAGCTCAACCACTATATCAATATCCAAAGTCATACGGGGAATAGAGTAATTGTTCAAAGCCAAACCACCAGAAAGCATATATTGAATATCGTTATCATCCAGAGCCGTGGTAACACGACTGAGTAAATTTAAAATCATAACAATTTTCTTTATTGTTTTCTCTTAATGAGTTACAAGCAAGAATTACTTCCTTTTTGTTACCTTTATTTTTATCTGTCAACAATCATATTGTTCAAAGTTAATGAAAAAAATATATAACAGTCGTACCCCGATTTTTGCAGCAGCGACTAAATATTACAATCCCTTTCAACTGTGAAATCGAGTCACGACTATGCTGTAAACCATTAGTCCTTCCCAAACAAAACACAAAAAAACCCGCCACTTTCGGTTTTGGAAAGTTTATTTTCGGTATCCATATTAATATCCTGTTCAAATGAATCGGGTGGAACAAACAAACACTCTCCCCAGTCTTTAACATTTTTATGGTCTAAATTCTTAATTTCTTCAATGGTTTTAAAATCAGCATATTTAAAAACCGAGTTTTCTCTTATAGAATTAGACATATATAACTTACCCCATCTGCTATCCCTGTTAATTGTGCCTATTAACATTTTGCCATCTTTTCTCAAAACCCTGAACATCTCATAATAAGCTTCTTTCGGAGATTTAACAAACTCAAACGTTGCCATTGAAAGCACAGCATCAAAGCTCTCATCAGCAAAATCCAAATCATAAACATCCATCGCTCTGAAATCAATTTCCAGGTTTTCCTTTTTTGCTTTTTCCCTGGCAATGGCAAGCATTTCCTTTGAAACATCAACACCTGTTACCTTACAACCCATTTCCGCAAGCCTCATGCTGAACAAACCTGTACCACATCCAACATCAAGCACTTTCATTCCCTTTTCGGGAGTGAACAATCTAAAAGCAAGATCTTTTTCAACCTTATCGGCAAAATTGCCAAGTTTTGTATTATACCACTGGTCATATTCATGGGCTATTTTATCAAATACCGGCATAGTAGTTAATTTTTTAAATAATCATTTGTGCAAATTTAAATGAAATGTTTTGGTTGAGAAACCCAGATGGATGTAGTTTTGTTCCGGAGGTTTCCATCTCCTGCCGGAGGATGGAAGCCTCCAAAATTTTTATTTCACCCCGCTGGGGTGAGTTTTGGTTTATAGATTAACTTTTTGCTATCGTTATTTCACCTCTCCGAGGTGTTAGCTTTATCAATATTTACCTTCAACATGTTCTTGCAAAATTTTGCTGATTATTTTTTCATATAAGGTTTTTCTTCTGGTAAGGTTAAGCTATATTTAAAATTTACAACCGCCGCAGAGTTGTGTAATAATGATAGCACGAATACGTAAAATAATTAGAAAATGCATCTTGTAGAGATACAATAACGATAGAACCAATACATGGGATTATAAAAACCCATCTTGTAGGATACAATAACGATAGAACGAACACATAGAATTAGAAAACCACCTCGTAGAGGTGCAATATTGATAGCACTGGGATGCCAGATTATCCTCAGCACCCCAGCGGGGTGCAATAAAAATCATATCACATAACAAACTTTATTGCATTCCTACGAAGAACTCTATCGCTATTCGCCCTCTCTGAGGCGTTTCGGTAATACAGGCAACCCTGAATATTTGCAAAACAAATCTACTGTGAAGAGCATGAGCAGAACCCCATAATAATATTTAGCCAGCTTTCGGTTTCCAACATAAACCTGAAGACTTCTGCATTAAAACTAAACTTAAAAGAAAATAATTAATTTTGCTTATAAACCCAAATTTTAATCTTATGCCAAATCCATATTACCAAACTTCCATGCAGCTTATTTTTGCAGTTAAACATCGTGCTGCGCTGATAAAAGATAGTTTCAGGGATGAACTTCATAAATACATTGGAGGGATACTTTTAAAACAGATGCATAAGCCTCTGTCAATTAACTCTATGCCCGATCACATACATATATTTTTTGGAATGCACCCCTGTGATATACCGGCATTAGTACGTGATATCAAATCTGATTCTTCCAGGTTTATAAATGAAAGGAAATTATCAAAGTTTAAATTTCATTGGCAGGAAGGATATGGCTTATTTTCATATAGCATGTCGCATAGACCTAATGTGATAAAATATATCGAAAATCAACAAAAGCATCATCAACATTTGTCTTTCAGGGATGAATATTTAATTTTTTTGAAAAAATTTTGTGTTGAGTATAATCCAAAATATCTTTTCGATTTTTTTGATTGATGTGATATATGTTTTATGCAACCGAGTTTAATTGATTTATCATGTACTCTCAAAAATCTGTTTTTATTTCACCCCGCTGGGGTGAGTTGAGGTTTATAGATTACCTTTTTGCTACCGTTATTTCACCTCTACGAGGTGTTAGCTCTATCAATATTTGTCTTATACGAATTCTTGCAAGGCACTTGCAGATTTTTACTGATAATTCTTACATATAAGGTTTTTCTTCTGCCAGGGTTAAGCTAGATTTAAATTAACAACCACCTCGTAGATGTGAAACAGCGATAGAATTAAACAGACATCCATGAAAAACAATCACCCCAGAGGGGTGACATAAAACTATTAACAAATAAAAATAAAGCACTCCACCGATATTCAAAAGATATTCTGCTTAAATGTGCTATTGAAAGAAACTTAGAAATTACTGGGAAGCCACCGATAGAATATTAAAATAAGCACTGGAACTACTCTTTGATGACGCCCATCCATTACAACAAAAAATCATCAAAATAACATATACACCCAAAAATATAAATTTATGAGTGGTTATCCGGAGGCTTCCTCAAAAAAACTTCCCCTCCAAAGAAAATTTTTTCCTTATTTTTGCTTTAATATACCTGAAAGGATAAAATTAACAACATTATGGAAGATACTCTTTTCAAACTTTATGAATACCAACAACAGAACATACCTTTCACACTCTGTATTGTAACATACACGCAGGGCTCCACTCCACGCAAGGCCGGAGCTAAAATGGTTGTTTTTGAAGATGGTAAAACGGAAGGAACCGTAGGTGGCGGATCCATTGAGCAGCAGGCAATCCGGGACGCTCTGGATGCACTTAAAGCCGGCAAGCCGCAAATAAAAGATTATAAGCTTGAAGATGACCTCGACATGCACTGCGGAGGAAAGGTATCCATATACTTCGAACCGGTGAATATCAACCCAAACCTTTATATATTTGGTGCCGGTCATGTGGGCAGAGAAGTCGGCAAATATGCAGCTGATGTGGGGTTTAAAATAATATTTGTTGATAACCGCCCGGAGATAGCCAAAGAACATTCAGATGTTTATGCACAGTTTATAACAAACGATTATATTGATGCAACCGAAAAGATTGATTTTAACCCAAAGGATTTTGTTGTCATTACAACACCAAAGCACGCCTATGATGAAGCCATTATGCAAAGGATGGCAAAAAAGCAGTTGGCTTATGTAGGCATGATAGGCAGCAAGCGAAAAGTAGCCGAAGCGCGGAAAAGGCTTCTGGAGGAAAAGACAAACACCAAAGAAGAGCTCGACCGTGTTGATATGCCTATAGGAATACCTTTTAAAGCCGAGACACCAAAAGAAATTGCTTTTAGCATTGTTGCAAAACTTATTGACGTAAAAAACTCTCTAAACCTATGAGTTCGAATGTAATAAAATTTGTCTTCGGCAACAAAATAGTCGAAATAGATTTTACAAAGGAGCAGTTTCACCCTTCCACCACTGTTTTGAATTATCTGCGTAGTCTGCATGAACGCCGCGGAACAAAAGAAGGTTGTGCTGAAGGCGATTGCGGGGCATGTACCGTCGTACTCGGCGATATTAATGAAGATAATAACCTGGCATACACACCTGTTGACTCATGCCTGCTGTTTCTGCCGGCTTTACATGGCAAACAGCTCATAACTGTTGAAGACCTTGCCGTAAAAGAAAAGAGCCAAACTATCCTCCACCCAGTGCAACAGGCAATGGTTGAACACAACGGTAGCCAGTGCGGATTTTGCACGCCCGGAATAGTTATGACTCTTTTTGCTCTTTACAAGTCAAAAACAAAACCTACACGGGAGAACATAAACCAGGCACTATCGGGAAACCTCTGCCGCTGCACCGGATATGAACCCATTGCTAAAGCTGCTATGGAGGTTTGCGCTAATCCTAAACCGGATAAATTCAGTAAAAAAGAAACTGAGGCGATAGGGCTTTTAAAAAGCATTAAAGCAGAAACCAATTATCCAAAGGTCAAAACCTCTATTCAAGCCTATTTTCTGCCAAACAACCTGAAGGAAGCATTGACCCTTAAAGCTCAAAACCCCGATGCCGTTGTCGTTAACGGAGCTACCGATACGGCAATCAGACAAAACAAAACATTTGAGTTTCCAAAAAAGATATTGGACATTTCAGCCGTTAACGAACTTAATGTTATTAAAGATAAAGATGATGGACATTTGATAGGTGCGGGAGTTAGAATAGAAAAGCTAAAATCTTTTGCTGTTGAAAACCTGCCGGAATTAAATCCAATGCTTGAAGTGTTTGCATCATGGCAGATACGCAGCGTTGCAACAATCGGAGGCAACATATCAACAGCTTCTCCTGTGGGAGATCTGATACCAATGCTCTTTGCACTAAAAGCCAAGCTCGAAGTTGGCAATCATAAGCAAACAAGGTGGGTAAATGCCGAAGATTTCATTACGGGATACCGAACCACTTGCATGAATAGAGACGAATTATTATTGAACATATTTATCCCGAAGCCGGAAAAAGATACTTTGATAAAATCTGAAAAAATATCAGTCCGCCGTCAGCTGGACATCTCAACACTCAGCATCGCAATGAGGCTGAAAACATCAGAGGATAACAATGCAGAAGAAATAATCCTGGCTTACGGAGGCATGGCAGAAACACCAAAAAGGGCTATTAATACAGAAG
>SLSZ01000026.1 GCA_007130125.1 Bacteroidales bacterium | reverse complement strand
TTTTGAGTTTTTTTAAAAAAAAGTATTTAAAATTTTGCTGTAAAGAACTCGTTGATTTTTTTATCTCAAAAGGGACAACAAAGGTAATGATAATTTTGATTATGTCAATGAAAAAATCAAAAAAATAAAAAAACTTTTTTCTGATTTCGGTGATGCGTTCATTTATAAGGTATTATAAAAAAAGTTAGTATATAATAGCTGGTAAAAGCTTTTAAAACTAATTTCAAATTACTAATTCGGCTACTAAAGAAGGCTCAAATAGATACCTTCATCTATAGATAATTTCAAAATTCAAAGATCTTAATCATAATAATATTGTATGGATAATTTTGATTAAGCTTGTGTAGCACCTTAAATTATAAATATTATAAGCACGTGAAACTACTCCGGGGTTAAAAACTTGTTGAAGCTGAATAAAAACAAACGGAATAGCTTATAATTATTATGCCTGGGGCTTTTATTAAATAACCTTGTTTTTGATACAATTATTCAGACAACTCAGCAATAATCTCTTCCGTTTTTATTCCTTCGGCTTCTGCTTTGAAGTTTCTGACAATCCTGTGGCGAAGTACTGAATTGGAAATTGCTTTAATGTCTTCTATATCCGGCGAATATTTACCATTAAGGGCTGCATGGCATTTAGCTCCTATAATAAGGTATTGTGATGCTCTTGGCCCTGCACCCCAGTTTATATATTCATTGGCCCATTTATGTGCTTTTTGAGTTCCTGGACGTGTTTTAGAAACAAGCTCAACAGCATATTCCATTAAATTATCTGTAACCGGCACTTTTCTTATCAAATTTTGAAAGAAAAGGATTTCTTTAGCTTCCAGCACAACATTAAGCTTTGTTTCAATGTCAGCTGTAGTGTTTTTCACAACTGTCAATTCTTGCTCAAATGAAGGGTAGTCGAGTATAACATTAAACATAAACCTGTCCAGTTGTGCTTCGGGGAGCGGATATGTGCCTTCTTGTTCAATTGGGTTTTGTGTAGCCAGGACGAAAAAAGGGTCATCAAGGATATAAGTTTTTCCTGCCGCTGTTACGGATTTTTCCTGCATAGCTTCAAGTAGCGCTGATTGTGTTTTTGGGGGTGTACGGTTTATTTCATCGGCAAGGATGATATTTGCGAACACTGGTCCTTTGACAAACTTGAAGTTTCTGGTCTCGTCCAATATTTCAGTACCTATAATATCGGATGGCATTAAGTCAGGTGTGAACTGTATTCGGCTATATTGAAGGCCTAATGTTTTGCCAATTGTGTTTACCAAAAGGGTTTTTGCAAGCCCGGGAACGCCAATTAGCAGGCAGTGTCCACGACTGAAAATTGAAATTAATACATTTTTAATAACATCATCCTGTCCAACTATGATTTTAGAGATTTCTTCATTAAGTGTTTTATACTTTTCAGCAAAACCATCCAGGGCTTCAACATCAGACTTATAATCCATTTGTCTTACTTTCTTTTTGTTCTTATTTCTGGTCAATTAATTCTTTTAACCAGTTATGAGAAAATGTGCAATCTTTATATTGGTCATCAATATTAAGATAAGTTGTTTCAATTTTTTCTTCAATCCATTCATTTATTATTTCTTCTTTTTTCTTTTGCAAAGCCAACTCCTGGATAAAATCGTAATTATCTTTGAGATTGGCCTTTTTTGGTTCAGTCCGGCTTTTAAGGTAAATAATCCTGTATGCTTCTTTGCCATCCTGAGTCAACATCGCTGTTGGCCGGCTAATTTCCCCCGGTTGCAAACGGTCAACTATTTGAAAAAGTTCCCTTTCAATATGTTCAGTTTTAAACTTTGTTGTTCCTGTGTGTTGGTTTACCATTATTCCTTCATTGACTCTGCTTGGGTCATCGGAGAATTTCTCTGCTGCTTTGGCAAAAGTCATTTCACCGTTAATTATAATGTTGCGTATGCTGTCTAATTTGTTTTGTGTTCTTCTCTGCTCGTAAGGTGATACTTTGGGCCTAAGAAGGATATGACGAACATTAACTTGTTCGCCTCTTCTTTCGATCAATTGCGCAATATGGTATCCTGCCTGAGTTTTAAAAACTTCTGATACCTCGCCCGGACGCAGGTTGAAAACAACAGCTTCGAAGTCGTGAAACAGTTCGCCACGATTTAAAAAGCCGAGTTCGCCACCTTGTCTTGCAGAGCCGGGGTCATCAGAATACATAATAGCCAAAGTGCTGAAGCTTTCACCCTCTAAAATACGTTTGCGAAATTCATTTAATTGGCGTTTTACATTTTCGATCTCTTCATCAGGTATTGGCGGTATCTTAACGATCTGTCCCATTTCGATCTGGCTTTCAACAATAGGTATCTCATCTTCAGAAAAGCTTTTATAAAAGTTTTTTACTTCTGATGGGGTTACCCTGACATTTCGTGTTATTTTGGATTCCATTGACTGGCTAAGCTCCTGTTCACGCACGATATCTCTAAAATCATCCTTTATCTCTGCTATTGTTTTACCATAATAAGCTTCCAGTTTTTCACGTGAACCAATTTGCTGAATAAAAAACCTTATCCTTCTGTCAAGCACCGATTCTACTTGATCGTCGGAGATTTCTATACTATCAATTAGTGCCTGATTGTACAATAATTTTTGATAAAGAGATTCTTCAAAAACTGCACAAAGGGGGTTTGGTCCAAGGTCAATGCCTTGTGATTCATATTGCATTTTATAATTATAAAGGTCTGATTTCAATATAATTGAATTACCTACTATAGCTACTATTTTGTCTACTACTGAATTATTGTTTTGTGCAATAGATGCGTCTTTAAACAGCAATAATGCAAAAACAAGTACAAATACCTTTATATGATTTCTTTTTGGCATATTTACTTCCTTGTTATGTTGTTAAAAATTTCGTTAAATATATATTTCAAATTTGTTTGATTTAACAGCATCACGATATAGATCGTTGCGTAATTTGTTTATTAATTCCTGTTTCCGTCTGTTCAGAATAATGTTTTTAACATTGTCTGCCACAAAACCTATTGGCGAAATACTGTCTTTTAGTTTATAATCATGGATAAATATAAAATACCTGTAATATTCGTCTGTAATTTCTATGCTTCGGTTATTTCGTAAAAAGTGCTCCTGATTTGTCGTTTGTATAGGAGCTTCCCTTAATAGTTCGTCAAATAAAAGCCAGGAATCAGTATTTATGAAATAGGAAGCAGCATGTTGAGTACAGTAGTCTTCTAGTTTTTCCAGTTCTTCCGGATCATTTGAACGGTATAAGCGTCTAAGCACATTTTGGTCCGGTGCGTTTCTGGGGACTTTTATATAAGAAATTTTTGCTATGTTGTTTTTCAATTTAAACTCTTCTTTGTGCTTTTCATAGTATTCAGTTATTTCTGATTTTTCGACGACTGTGTCAAGGTTTTTTCTAATATAATGATTTTCAAGGGCAAATATTGTCAATGAGTTTTTGTAATCACGGATCTTTTTATCAAAATCCATTTGATCCGGTGAAAGTGTATTTTTTGCATGGTCAAGAAAAACTTGTTGCCTAACCCAGTTTTCTATATACCTGGTTACAATGTTAATGCTGTCACTCGGGGAACAGCCTTTAGGTACTATGCCTTCCAGATCAGAGGTATATAATTTTTCGCCCATGGCTTCGGCAACAACATCTTCATCTACTGTTCGTGGCATGAAATCGCATGAGTTTATCATTAATATAGCAGCCAATAATAAGAATTTAGATGATTTAATAATTTTACCCATTAGCATTATATTATTTGTTAATTATTCTGGACAAAACTTTATCATTTACTTCAACATGATACTTTTCTCTTAATTGTTCAATCCACTCTTTTTCAAGGTGGTTTTGATAATCAGCTATTACCTTACCACGAATTTTATTTAACGGTTGTGGTTGTGGTTCTATTACTTCATGAATATGAACGACAGAAATCTTGTCATTATTTGATATATTATCACTAATTCCTTTTTTCAAAGAGATGTTTTTAAATATTTCATTATGAGAAACATCAAAGACATCTTTCTCAGCTTCGACAACTTTACGTGAATCAGTATTAATGTTTTCTGGTATTATTTTGTGCAGGTTTTCGTTTTCGTCTGCACGTCTTAATTGTCTGCGAACCCTTCTGGCTGTTCTTCTGTTCTGGCATGTGTAGATCGTTGCATCTATTCGTTTATCAGCCAAATAATTATCGATGTTATTATTATAAAACTCTTTTAATTCTGCAGTATCTTTCATTGCTTTTGACCACACCATTTCATTAGTTAATTCAAACAGCAATATTCCGTCGCGGTATTCTTTCATTAACTTATTGAATTCAGGATGTTTTTCTTCAAGCCTGCTGTTCTCAAAGTTAATAATGCGATTGCTTATAAATTCTTCATACTTTTGATTAATGTATGTTAAGACAGGTTCAGGCCTTCTTTTGGTCTGTGTTTTTATTACATAATCAGCAAAATCCTGTTGAGTATAAGTTCTGTCAGCAAAACTGAATAATTCTTCATTTAACTCCTTATCAGAGGGTGTTTCCCAGGATTCTTCAAAAACTGAATTATCAACTATTTCGTAAAAAACGTTAAGTGCGTTCGGGTTTTCTTCAAACTCATATTCTTTTTTAAGTTTATTTACAAAATATTTTTGGCTTAACCTTGATCTTTCGTCGTTTTGAATTCGTTTTTCAAGCTCATGGTACATTTCGTCAAGGGGTTTTATAGGCCTTTTATCAAGTAGTTTGACAATATGCCATCCGAATTGTGTTTTGAAGGGCTTTGAGAAATTTCCCGGTTCCCGTAACTTGTTTAAAGTAACTACGAACTCAGGAGGCATTCTGTTGGTGTTTGTAAAAGGCAAAAGGCCTCCTCTGGCTGCTGAAGCTTTGTCGTCGGAGTGATTAGCGGCAACTTGATTAAAGGTAGTGCCGTTAATAATTTTTTGATACAGTTTGTTAATTCTTTCTTCAGCCTTTTGTTTTTCTTCATCAGAACTACCGGGAGATTTTTCAACCATAATATGTGCTATCCTGATTTGACCCGGGGAAGGCAATTTGTCGGTTACTTTTATTATATGATATCCGAATTTAGACCTTACAGGCATGGAGATTTCGCCCGGTTCAGTATTGTACGCAACATTTTCAAAGGGGTAAATCATATTAAAAACAGTGAAATAGCCCAAATCACCTTGATCCCCTTTAATTATTGTTTGATTATCTCCGGCCAGCCTGTTGCGGGCAGAAGGATCATCGGAATATTCTTGTGCTAGTTTACCAAAATCTTCCCCTTGAATAACTCTATTTCGGATCTCAATTAATTCATTATAAATATCCAGTGTGTCTTCCGGTGTAGCATCGGGAGGTAATGTCAGAACAATATGTGAAGCTCTGATGTCGTATTTCATCCTTTCATAAGCTTCTTCGATCAGTTCATCTGTCACTTTTGTGTCAGTCAGGTAAGGTTCTGCGAGTTGTTCTCGGTATTGCTGCAGTTCATCAATAAATGCTTGGGCGGTATCCATGCCAAGTGATTCTGCTTCTTTGACTTTAAGCCTGAAGTTTATGTAAAGATCAAGGTATTCTTCAATTGTTTTTGTGTCAACAGCAGTGTGTTGTTGGTTGTTTTTCTCGTACAGTGTGATAAACTCCGATTCAGTAACTTTTTCACCATTAATTTCAAGCAATACCGGATCTTGTTGATTTTGAGCATTAATAGTAATAAAGTGTGCTAGTGTAATTACGATAAGCATTAATGATCTTCTCATAATACGAAAAATTTTAGTCATAATAATTTATGAAATTTTATACTTAATTTATTTTTTATCTGCTATAGTTAGGGGCTTCATGTGTAATTGTCACGTCATGTACATGACTTTCCCTTACTCCGGCATTTGTTATTTTCAGGAACCTGGCTTTTTTGAGTTCTTCTATATTTTTTGCTCCGCAATATCCCATTCCGGCTCTAAGTCCACCAACCAACTGATGTACTACTTCTGACAAAGTTCCTTTATAGGGGACTCTGCCAACTATACCTTCGGGTACTAGTTTTTTAATATCATCTTCCACATCCTGGAAATATCTGTCTTTTGACCCTTTTTGCATGGCTTCTAAAGAACCCATTCCCCTGTACGTTTTGTATTTTCTTCCTTCATATATAATTGTTTCACCCGGAGATTCTTCAACACCGGCAAACATTGATCCCGCCATAACCGATGATGCTCCGGCTGCAATGGCTTTTACAATATCTCCTGAATATCTTATTCCTCCATCAGCAATGATTGGGATGTTTTTGCCTTTCAAAGCTTTTGCTACAGAGTAAACAGCTGAAAGCTGGGGTACACCAACTCCAGCTATTACCCTTGTTGTACAGATAGATCCCGGCCCTATTCCAACTTTGACACCATCTACTCCTGCTTTGGCCAGCTCAAGTGCTGCTTCTGGTGTAGCTATATTCCCGACAATTATTTGTGTTTCAGGAAACGCTTTTTTAACTGTTTTTGTCATTTCAATAACACCCTTAGAGTGTCCGTGTGCAGTATCAATAACAACGGCATCAACATCTGCTTTAACCAGGGCGCTGACGCGTTCAACAGTATCCGGCGTGACTCCTACCGCAGCAGCAATACGAAGCCTGCCCCGGCTATCTTTGCAGGCATTGGGGCGTTCTTTGATCTTTATTATATCCCGGTAAGTTATTAATCCTACCAAATGATAATCGCTGTCAACAACAGGGAGCTTCTCGATTTTATGTTCCTGTAATATTTCTTCCGCATCTTCAAAATCAATAAATTCTGTTGTAGTGATCAATTTTTCTTTTGTCATGACCTCTGCTACAGGCTTAGCAAGATTTTTTTCAAAACGCAAATCACGATTTGTGATTATTCCTACGAGGCGATTATCATCATTGACAACAGGTATGCCACCAATCTTGAATTCTTTCATAATATTGTGTGCATCTCCTATCAAAGCATTTTCATGCAATGTGACAGGGTCAATGATCATGCCGTTCTCAGAACGTTTTACTTTTTTGACCTTCGATGCTTGCTCTTCTATTGTCATGTTCTTGTGCAAAACACCTACGCCGCCTTCCTGGGCAACTGCTATTGCCATCCGGGATTCGGTAACGGTATCCATGGCAGCTGAAACTACCGGTATTTTCAATTTTATCTGACTTGTTAAAAATGTGGATAGGTCAACATCGCGTGGCAAAACCTCTGAATAAGAGGGTATTAACAATACATCATCGTATGTAAATCCCTCTCCTTTAAACTTAACTTGGTCGTCAAACATTTGTTTCTGTTTTAATTTAACTGCAAAAGTATGAAAAATTGTGTATAAGCGAGTTGTAAAAAATATTAAACATTTTCGTTTTTTATTCAACCACGCTGTAAGGCCTAAAGGCGAGGATTGGTGTTGTTTTAGTATTAAAAACAGATTATGTACTTCTAGTAATGGATGTTGTCAATTATCTGTTTTCGGTTATTTATCACCGTATTAATGTTACACTTCCCTTTTTTTGATGTTTTTTCCCGTTTTCTGTTTCAAAATGTATATTGTACAGGTATACACCTGCAGGTGCTTTTTTGTTTTTTGTTTTACCATCCCAGGCTTCATTATGATCGTTCGTTTGGAATACCATTTCCCCCCATTTGTTATATATAATTAATCTGTAATTTTTTGGGACAGCATTGCTGATAACAGGCTTGAAAACCCGGTTTTGCTCTATTGTACTTTGAGGTTTAAAGGCGTTTGGCACAAATAATTCCACTTCCCGTTCAATTACAATGTGATTCGAAAAAGCAGTATCCAGAAACCCGTAAGGATTGCCCAATGCTTCAACAGCTGCTATTTTGTAGATAAAGTGCTGAGATGGATCATATTCGCCGGTGTCAAAAACATCATAGTAATGATCCCGGGTAGCCGGAAGCTGCGCAATAGTTTTAAACTCTTCTTCTCTTTCATTTTTACGTTTTACTTCAAGGTAATTCACTCTGCCCTGGAACCCATATGGTAAGTTCCATTGCAGCAAATTTTCATTATGAGATGCCGGCTCTCCAATTAAAAACATCGAACTTACGATATTGGAATTTTTTACGGATCTTTTGCAACTGTCCAGTACTTCAAAATAATAATAGAATACAGTCCTGAATATATCTGCTTCATCATCGTATGAAATGTTTTCTTTACCTGAGTTTATTGTATCGACAGGATAGAAGTCCTCAGACAGGTCTCCGGTCCTGTGTACTACATATGCAGGGCTAATTACCCGGCTATCGGCATACAGTTTAAGGTTAATATGTGTATTGTCAACAACCGATGCTCTTCGAAGATATGCAAATTCAGGCGGTTCAAGAGTTGTTGAAGTGACACATTTGATGTTGGATGTAGAAGTATGAGTTGGATTCTCCGAATCAAAAGAACGCAACTTAAAACAATATGTGCCGGTTGCTATTGCCGGAAATATTTTATTGTCCAGCCCAACAGAAACTGTATCAGTAGTTGGAATATCCTCATCATTGAAATAAATGAAGATTATAGTTGAATCAAATGGAAGTTCCAGGGTATCCGGTATTCCAACCGATGTTGTAATAACGTAATTGTTCCATTGGGAATTTATGGCCTCTTCGCAGACATTATATTCCAGACGATTTAAAAATATTGTTTCATGTGCTTTAGAAGAAGCAAACGATTCGTAAGTATCGTCTTCTTTATATCTGCGAGCAGAGATGTAATATGAATATGGTTTTTCATTGGCATTTACAGAAGTGTCAACAAAAAAAGTATCTGTAAGGTTGTCAATTGTTGCAATAGAGTCATAAGCCTCTTCAGTGCGACGGTGGATAACAAAGTGTCCGTCGGTATAATGAGAATCAAAAGTCCAGCCAATAACTACATGTGCTTCTTCACCCGCTACGCTAACTGAGTCAATTTGCAGTGAAGCTTCAGGGTTTTGGCCGGTGGATGGAATGCTAAAAAAACCTGATGTCAAAATGAAAAAAAGTATGTTCAGTTTGATATGGTTCATAAAATGGAAATTAAGTAGCGAAATAATATCAGCCTGCTTTTAAATACATCTTCAACCTCTATATTGTAACGATTTATTTCCAAACAAAAATATCATCTTTTGTTTTTGGTCTGAGATTAATATGCCATTTAAAATGCCGTAAAAGTCTTTCTTCGGGCATAAGATCTTCCGGGGGGAACAGGTTTGCTTCGGGGTCATCCTTAAATATAATTTGTTGTACCTGGTTGTCCTCAATATATATTGTCATGTTTGCAGAAATTGCTTTATTTATACCAACCAATTCTTCATTTTCATTCCGAACATAATATATTGTTTCTCCATTTCCGAAAACATCTACCCTGTATAAAAGATTTTCATTAAAAAAGCCTGTTATTCTCCGGCCTTTGATTTGATTATAATTGTCAGCATCTTCCTGTGATATGATAAAAGCGGCGTCAATAAGATGCGCTTTTTCAACTGTATTGTCCCATGATTCTATTTCGATTGTATTTGCGGTTAGCTGGTGTTCTTCCGACCACAGTATAGGTTCTTGGTACATATAAATAATTGAATCACTAAAACTGTAAACAATTGAATCACTCATTCCTTGCAGATCGGTGCGGTAGAATTTAGCCCTGTTGTAAGCAAACAATTTTCTTATTTCTTTAACTTCGTCATCAACGCCCTCTTCAGCATCCTCAATACTATCATCGCCACCATTATCATCACCTTCTTGCGGATTATCATTGTTTAATATATTGTTTTCTTCATTCATTATTTCATCCTGGTCAAGGACATCAATTTCTTCATTTGATGTATCATTATTTTGCAGCGACCGGTCTGCATGAACCAATTTCTCTTCTTTTATGACAGGCTCATCCAGAAACAGATATTTTAACGTATCAGCATGTAGATAAAGCGAATCATTCTCGGAGAACACTGTCATTACTGCTTCTTTAGTAACAACTGATAAGCCTTCTTTTTCAAAATGTTCTGCAAAGTGGCCGTTAATAATTACATTTTGCACTGTGTCTTTCATCTCCACATTCATCATAGCTTTTCCATAGCCGGTGTTTCGGTCGTAGAAAAGGCTGTCACCGGTTATTGAGTGTTCTTTGTTGGTAATATAAGCTTCACGGTTGAATTGAGATACATCATTTTTTGTGTCATACCAGCCATTTTTACAAAAGATTGTATTCTCATCGCTTATGATCGTTGTTGGCCCGAAGAAGTGTGCTGTTTCGTTGAGTGTGTTGTATTTTAATGTATCGGAATCCATAGTATACTCGGGGTTTACCAGTTTTACATTATCCTTGAAAAAGAAATGTTTCCTGTCGGCATAATAAAATCCCCATTTACTGGTAAGTACATTATCCTGGTCAATTATTCTGCCACCGTCATAATAATTTGCAGTATTTTCTTTCAGGTCATATATGAGGTGGTCGGTTGTTAGCACCATGTTTTCATCTTGCATCTTAACATTTCCGTGTAATTCGGCTATACTGGTATTTCCGTCATAATAAAGCTTGTCTCCGTATATATCTATTGTGTCGCTAACTTGTATATGAATATTGCTGAAAGCTTCCAGGCTGTTTGTTTGCGAATAGAGGTATGCGCTATCACAGTTCATATAGGCATCTTCATGTTTAAAAAGCACATTACCTAATACGCGCCTGGCATCATCCCCGATTCTTTTGTCAAACTCCATCGAGCCTGCCCTGAGCAACTCTATTTGCCTTGTCTGACGGGTCTTTTGGGGCTCGCTGGGTTTTTCTTGCTCCTCCTGCTGTGTGGACCGTTCGGGCTCCTCAAGCTTTACGGGCCTTTGTGGCTCCTGCGTATGTAATTGACATACACAGAGAAATGAAAATATTAAAACCAGTAACAGCTTCATGGGCGTTAAATAAGAAATTTAATTATATAACTTATTTGTGGCAGGTTTTATTTTAATAAAAACAGTTTTTGAATTCAAAATGTTTTTTATGTTTTCGCAATTAACCTTCGACTATGTAATATAATAAATACACAACTGCAAGAAAGCTATGCGATTATGAGCTATGGTTGCCGGACTTTGCACCATGGCTTTGTGTTAACTACAATAAGAATCCTTATTTCTTTTTTTATATTTCTTTATACTTTTTATTAAAATAGTTGTCAATTTCTTTTTTCATAACCGGAGCCAGCAGCAATATTGCTATAAGGTTAGGAATAGTCATAAATGTTATCACCATATCCACAAAGCTCCATACGAGATCAAGCCCCCAGACGGATCCGAAGAATACGAACAAACCGTACAGGTAATAGTATGGTTTAATAGCTTTTTCGCCGAACAGGTATTGTGCTCCTCTTGACCCGTAGTACGACCAGCTAATTATAGTTGAGAAAGCGAATAGCAGAAGCCCTATTGCAATTATGTGTGGTGCGAGGAATCCGAGGTTAATTCCTCCCAGTCCTGTTTCAAAGGCAACAACGGTCATTCCTACACCTTCCACTCCGCTTTGCCATGCACCTGTCATAATGATAACGATAGCAGTAAGTGTGCAAATGAACAGAGTATCAATAAAGGGTTCTACAGATGCTACCAGTCCTTCTCGTATAGGGTGTGGAGTCCTGGCGGCAGCGTGTGCCATAGCTGCGGATCCCTGGCCTGCTTCATTAGAGAACAAACCTCTGCGCACACCCATTGTAAGAGTGAGTATAAATGCGGATCCGACAAATCCGCCGGCAGCGGCTGTGCCTGTGAAAGCGTCTCTAAAAATCAAAAGAAAACTTGGAATGATCTGATCAAGGTTAATAAATACCACAAGCATAGCGGAAATAAAGTAAACCACAGCCATAAAAGGAACAAGCCGGGATGTAACTTCTGCAATCCTTTTTAAACCTCCAACAATGATCAGTAATACAAAACTTGTTATAACCAACCCGGAGATCCACTGAGGGAAATTATAACTGGTGTTTAGTACATCTGTCATCGAGTTTGATTGAGCCATATTGCCAGTACCCAGCGAGCATGTCACTGCTGCTGCTGCAAAAATTATTGCCAGCGTTTTTGCATGTTTCCCAAGCTTATCTTTTAACCCATTTTCCATATAGTACATTGGTCCGCCGGAAACAGTGCCATCAGCATTAAATTTCCTGAATTTTAACGCTAATGTACACTCTACCATTTTAAGCATCATGCCAAAAAAACCGGTGACCCACATCCAGAATATAGCCCCCGGGCCTCCCCAGTGAATTGCAAGTGCGACACCAACTATATTACCTGTTCCAACAGTAGCCGAAAGCGCCGTGGTTAAAGCCTTGAAATGATTTACATCTCCCTTGTCGTCTTTTTTAGAATAACGTCCTGCAAGTATTGCAAACGAATGCCAAAATTTACGTATATGCAGGAATCTGAACTTTATTGCAAAATAAATACCTGTCGGGAGTAAAAGAGCTAACAGAAGATATCCGCCCACATACTCATTATACCATGTAATTACCGTGTTTAACCCGTCTAAAAATTGTTCCATAGTTTTTTTAAAATTTTAAATTAACAGTTAATCAACAATATGTGGGTGTTAGTTAACCCGAATTATTCCTAAACTATCAAAAAGTACAATAGCAATAGCTATCGGTGCAATAAATTTCAAAATAAACATAAGTACATTAAACAAGCGTACTTTTAAGGTTCCGCTGTTGGAGATCTCATCTTTTATATCGGAGGGCTTCATGTACCAGCCGACAAATATTACTATGAGTAGGCCGCCCAGTGGTAATAAAAGGTTTGAAGCTGTGAAATCAAGTAATCCGAATATGTGAAGTTCACTGATTGTAACATCCTTAAGCACGCCAAATGACAAGGTGCAAAATGCGCCAACAAAAGCTGCGGCTATTGCAGCCATTAATGTCGCTTTGTGGCGGGTAATGTTAAGTTCTTCAGTAAGGTACGCAACTACAACCTCCAGAATACTTATGGAGGATGTTAAGGCTGCAATGGCAAGCAGCACAAAGAAAATTATGCTGAAAAAGTATCCTCCGGGCATTTGTTGAAAGATATTTGGCAATACTGTGAAGATCAATCCGGGGCCTTCATCAGGAGCCAGTCCAAAGGCAAAAACTGCAGGAAATATAGCTACACCGGCAAGTATTGCTATCAAAGTATCAGCAATGGATACTTCTACTGAAATGTTGCCCAGGTTATTATGTTTTTTGATATAAGAGCCATATGTTATAAGAGCTCCCATTCCAATGCTCAGTGAGAAAAAAGCCTGCCCCAGCGCAGCAAGAATAACGCCGGAATCGACAGCCGAGAAATCAGGCCTGAACAAAAACAATAAGCCTTCAGTTGCCCCCTCAAGCGTAATGGAACGCACGGCCATAATTATAAGCATAAGCACAAGGAATGGCATCAGCACTTTTGCATATTTTTCAATCCCTCTCTTCACACCTGAAAGGATTATCCAGGCAGTCATTGCCATGAATATAAGTTGCCATATTAAAGGCAGAAATGACCGGGTGTGAAAAGAATCAAATAATTGGTTGATCTCACCGGAGGTTTTTCCGGCAAAGGAATCCGCGATTGACTGAGTAACATAGTGCAATGTCCATCCGGCAATGGTGCTGTAAAAGGCGAGTATCATAAAAGCAGCTACAATACCCATTACTCCAACTAGATACCATTGCTTCCCCGGAGCAAGTTTTTTAAAAGAACCCAGGGCGTTGCGTTGCCCACGACGGCCTATTATAAATTCAGAAAGCATCACCGGAATGCCAAGAAGTAAAATAAATCCCAGGTAAATCAATAAAAAAGCGCCACCACCACTATCACCTACCACATAAGGAAAACGCCAAATATTCCCCAAACCAATTGCCGAGCCTGCGGCTGCACATATAATCCCAAATTTGCTCGTAAAACAATCGCGACCCTCAACGCCTGAATTTGCCATATTTTAATAGTGTTTCAAAATGTTATGGTCAATAAAAATAGCTGTTAAAAAGTACTGTAAAGTAATCTGGTAAAATAACTGGTAACAGTAATAGCTTTACAGCTTATAAAGGGGTCAAAAATAGTAAAATTTTAATTCAGTATTAGGGTTTTTGTTACTTGATTTTTTTTCTTTAAATACAAACACAAAAAAAACGTAATGTAGGTTTTTAAAAAATAGTGATATTAATTATTCCTTTTAAGTTGCATTTGCCTTGAAAATCGAAGAGTTGTTAAAAACCTGAAACAAAAAAATACTAACTCCTGTTTTCTGCAGGGGACACATCTTATTCAAAGAACAAATTAACACCTAATTGATTATATTGTAATTGCATTTTTGTGTAGGATTTTATCCGGAAAACAGGAAAACAACAATGTCCAAAATTTAAAAAATAACATATCTTTGCAAGCTGTTAAAAGCCAATTTTTAATGCCCGAAAAATTCAGGGTAATAAATCATTATAATAATGAAGACATATTGTAATATAAAGCGTTGCTTTTACTTAGTTTTTTTGATTTTCGGCATTACTGTATTTGTCTTTCAAGCATGCCACACCAAAAAAGCTGTTGAAGAAAATGAAGACAGGGCTCATGAGTTTGTTGAAGAAGACAGACCTAAGGGTGTTATAGCTTATCAGGATACTATCAAATATGAGATGCCTGACGAATATGTTTTGCTGATATTTTTAAGAGGTGACGAGCATGGCCATATTGCAAAAACGGTTGATGGCTATCTGTTGAAAATGAACGATGAAGGTTATTATGAATATGCAATGAAAGATAAGCACGGAAACTTTATCTCTACAGGGATAATAGCCAGAAATGCCAAAGACAGGACAGAAGAGGTTGACAATTTTCTTGAATCACTGTTGGATGAAAAACCTGTAATTGAATGATTGACTTCTCTATGGCACTTTTTGAATTAATAATCCTGTATTTTTTGTTGTTATTGTAATTAGCGGCTCAATTTTTGATTGAACTATATGTATTTGTTCAGCTTTTGCACAAAACCAGGCATTAATAAGTTTTTTATTTATAAGGTTTAGCACACATTTTTTTAAGGCGAATTATATATTATTAATTAAAAGAAGTATTATGAATTTTTTACAAAACTTTTATCAAATAAAGAAGATTGTTTTCTTATTAATATTGTTTTTTGCAGCTACCTATAGTTTGCATAGTGTACCTGCATATCCTCATCCAATTGAGTATAAACAACCTGATGGCAGTGTTATAACTATACAGCTAAAAGGTGATGAAAAGGTTAATTGGGCTGAAACGCCCGATGGTTATACTATTTTAGTAACCCGTGAAGGTTATTATGAATATGCTGTAATTGACAAAAACGGTGATCTGACTTTTTCAGGAATAAGAGTATCATCATTTGAGAAGCGTTCTGCTGAAGAGCAGAATCTTTTGAAAGAGATTCCAAAAGGCCTGCGCTTTAGTGAAAGACAGGTAGAAAAGATGAAGTCAGTTTGGGAGATGAAAACTGATCGATCGCAGAAAGGGTTTCCAACGACAGGAGAACAAACGATGATTTGTATATTGATGGAAACACCTGATGTACCGTTTACAAAAACCCAGGCAGAGTTTGATGCACTTTTTAACCAGCTTAACTATACCGTTGGAGGTGCTACGGGTAGTGTTAAAGACTATTATATTGAGAATTCATATGGACAGTTTGAGTTGACGGTGGATGTGGTGGGGCCTTACACAGCAGAACATGACATGGCCCACTATGGCTCAACCTGGGAGGGTGCCAGAGAGTTAGCTGCAGAAGCTGTACATCTCGCAGACCCTGACGTTGATTACTCCGATTATGACAATAGCGGTGACGGCTCGGTCGATGGCATTTATATGATATTTGCAGGATATGGAGAGGAAGCAGGAGGAGGACCGAATACAATCTGGTCTCATGCATGGAGCATTTGGCCTGCTATTCATCTTGACGGAGTACAGATAAGCAGGTATGCCTGTTCTCCTGAACTACGAGGTAATTCAGGTACCAACATAACAAGAATCGGGGTTATAGGACATGAATTTGGCCATATTCTGGGAGCACCAGACTATTATGATACCGGTGAGGGCGTTTTTACGGGAACAGGCCGATGGGATATGATGGCAAGCGGCACCTGGAATAACGGAGGAGCAACACCGGCACATCACAATGCATTTACTAAAGTGTATATATATGAGTGGGCAACACCTACAATATTAGATTCCCAAAAAAGTGTGACATTAAACAATGCTGCCGAATATGATGACTCGTTTTATAGAGTCAACACCCAAACTCATAATGAGTATTATTTATTGGAAAACCGCGAAAAGCATCTTTTTGACGCATATATTCCCGGAAACGGAATGATTATATACCATGTGCACAGGGATGTGCTAAATGTTGGCAATTCGGTAAATGCTACACACCCACAGAAGATGTACCCTGTTTGTGCCGGCGCAAGTACCGACCCGAACGAAACACCTTCATCTTATGGCCCTATTAACTCAGCACAAACACCATTCCCGGGAAGTACAAATCAAACGGCTTTTACCGATGAAACAACCCCCAGCTCATTATCATGGGCAGGGCAGGAAACAGGGAAATCCATTACAAACATCAGCCGTGATGCTGCTAATAAAACAGTCTCTTTTGACTTTATGGAAGATTTTGTGCCACCGCAACCGGTTACATTTAATGTTACCGACCAGAATGGTAACCCTGTGGAAAATGCACTAATAACCATTACCCCTGTTGAAGATAGGCTTGCTGCCAATCCAGCAGGTAAAAAAGATGGCAGAACGGAAAGGCAGGCCGTTTCAAGAGAAAATGTTGATAATGAATCAATGACACTGCTTACTTTTAAAGATAGCCCGGAGCCGACCCCGGTTTTTTCAAAAACTGATGACGATGGCGAGTGGATACACTGGGATGATGGAATTAATGAAGGCTCTATAGGTGCCGGAGAAGGTGTATGGTACGGTGCTATCCGTTTTGAAACTGCCGATATTGTTGAATATGATGAAATGGCAGTTACTTTAGTAAGAACTTACCTGAATCATTTAGCTGATGCTACTTCAGTTATAATATGGCAGGGTGAGGAAGGTAATTTGTCAGAGGTAGTTTATAAACCTTTCACACCTGTTCAGGAAGATTGGATTGAAGTTGAGCTTGATGAACCATATATGATTGACACTGACCAGGAGCTTTGGATAGGTATTGAAATTTCAGACCCGGGTGATGGTGTTTTTCCTTTGGGCAGAGATGCTGAAACTGACTATGACGGCAAAGGCAATTTAGTATCATTTAATGGTGTTGATTGGTACTTTCTTTATACCGATTATGATATTGAAGGCGACTGGAATATTCAAGCTTTTGTTACTACGGTAGGTCCGTTAGAACTTATCACAGATGTTAATGGTCAGGCCGGCTTTGAAGCTAAGGGTGGTGAATATGAATATGTTGTTGAAAAAGAAGATTATATAACAGTGGAAGGTGGGTTTGTTGTTGATGAAGAACCTCTGACTGTCGATGTTACGCTCTACAGGGAAGCTTTTGTTTTGGAACTGTTGTCTGACCCACCGGCAGGAGGTTCAGTCAACGGAGCTGGTGAATATAGTGAAGGTGAAACTGTCGCTGTTTCTGCAACAGCCAATCCGGGTTTTGAGTTTGTTAACTGGACTGACAGTGAGCATAATGAAGTTAGTAGTACGGCAGAATTTGATTACACAATGCCTGCTGATGATGTTACTCTTACTGCCAACTTTGAACTTGAGGATGAAAATTTGTTTATACTGTCACTTGAAACAAACCCGCTTGATGGTGGGACGACCGAAGGTCAGGGTGCATACGAAGAAGGAATTGATGTTACTCTTGCAGCCTTTGCTAATGAGGGATATGAATTTGTAAACTGGACAAACGAATCAGATGATGTAATTAGCTCAGAAGAAAGTTTTGATTATACTATGCCCGGTGAAGATGTGACAATCACAGCCAACTTCGAACTTATAGATTATGAACTTAATGTGAATGTTAACCCTGAAAATACCGGCAGTATTACTTTCATACCGGAGCAGGATTATTATAACTTCAAAGATAAAGTGGAATTGGAAGCTTTGCCTGAGGAAGGTTTCAGGTTTTTAAACTGGGAAGGTGATACTGAATATGTTGAAGGAGAGCTGGATAGTGAAAAAATTGCAGTTAATATGCCTTCTGAAAACGTTTATCTTACTGCTAATTTTGAGCTGATAGTATATACAGTTAGCTTTGTAGTTGAAGATAAGGATGGCAACAGTATTGAAAATGCTGTTATTGAGTTGGGGGAAATGACTAATGATGAAGGTGATTATGTTTTTGAAGATATAGTGCCGGGTGTATATGATTACATAATATCAGCCGAAGATTATTTTGACGCTACCGGAACAGTTGAAGTAGTGGATGATGATGTTAATGAGGAGGTAGCTATGAATATAGATGATACCTTTGTTGATGAGCAAGAAGAAGTTAAATTGTCAGTTTTCCCGAATCCCACACGTGACAAGTTCAATGTCGAGTCAAGTGAAATGATCAGGCAGGTGAGGCTTCTGGATATTAGCGGGCAGCTAATCCTAAACGAAAATGTTGATGGAACACATACCGAAGTTAATGTGCATAGCCTGCGTGCGGGAATTTACTTCATGCAAATTCATACTGCTGAAAATGTTATGACAAAACGAGTTCAGATAATACGATAGATATAGATTAGAATATTTTTTTGATTGAAAATAAAGGGGATGGTCAGTTTTTGATTATCCCCTTTTATTTATTATTGCGGGGTTGCATTTATCAAGGAGGTTTATATAATTATTAAATTTTTTTCATTCTTAATCCAAAAAACTATGTTTGTATTTTTTAACTTTACTATTCAAAATTTTTT
>SLSZ01000063.1 GCA_007130125.1 Bacteroidales bacterium | reverse complement strand
CAAACTTAGTAGCGGGGGCAAGATTCGAACTTGCGACCTTCGGGTTATGAGCCCGACGAGCTACCTCTGCTCCACCCCGCAATATATCTTTAAATAAGAACTATTGTTTTCAAATTGACGGTGCAAAAGTAATAAATAATTCGCTTTTACGCAACTTTAATTAGAAATATTTTGCGAAACAATTAACTTTGCACTTTAACACGCAGAAATAATTAAATCAAACCTAGTTTTATTAAAATGCACAAAGCCGGCTTTGTTAACATAATAGGCAACCCAAATGTAGGTAAATCTACCTTGATGAATTGTTTGCTGGGAGAGAAATTATCTATCGTTACACCCAAAGCCCAAACAACAAGACACCGGATTAACGGCATTTTAAATGGTGAGAATTATCAAATTGTATTTTCTGACACGCCGGGCATAATAAATCCGAAATACAAACTTCAGGAGCAAATGATGAAATTCATTCAAACTGCCCTGGAAGATGCTGACATATTTATTCTTATCACTGAAATCCATGAAAACTTTAATCATACAAAAATACTGGAAAAGCTTAAGAAGTCAGGTCTGCCGGTATTGGTTCTTATAAACAAAATTGACCTTGCCCAACAAGATGAGGTTATTTCAAAAAGCGAAGAATGGAAAAAACATTTTCCTGATTGGTATGTGCTGCCAATTTCAGCTTTACAAAGTTTTAATATTACACCCATACTGGATAAAATCATAGATCTTTTGCCTGAATCACCTCCTTATTATCCAAAAGATCAGGTTTCTGATAAAACCGAAAGATTTTTCATTTCAGAAACCATAAGAGAAAAGATCCTTCTCAACTATAAAAAAGAAATTCCCTACTCAGTTGAAGTTACTGTAGAGTCATTCAAAGAAACTGAAACGCTTATACGGATCAGATGTATTATTTACGTAGCTCGTGATTCTCAAAAAGCTATATTGATAGGACACCAGGGCAAGGCACTTAAGAATATAGGTACTCAGGCGCGTAAAGAAATTGAGCAATTTCTTGGCAGGCAAGTTTTTCTCGAACTACATGTTAAAGTAAGCAAAAACTGGAGGGAGAACGAGCTTAAGCTTAGGAATTTCGGATACATTCAAAAATAGTTAAAAACGAATGGCAAACATCATTGCATTGGTAGGAAGGCCTAATGTGGGCAAATCAACACTTTTCAACCGTTTGACAAAAACACGGCAAGCTATTATTGATCCTGCTTCCGGCGTTACTCGTGACAGGCATTATGGAAAGAGCGATTGGAACGGCATTGAATTTTCGGTTATTGACACAGGCGGATATGTAGAAGACTCTGCTGACGTATATGAAAAAGAAATACGGCGCCAGGTGGAAATAGCAGTTGAAGAAGCTGATATTGTGCTTTTCCTGGTTGATGTTAAAGAAGGGATAACCCCAATGGATAAGGATGTATCAAACTGGCTCAGAAGATCCGGTAAGAAAAGCTTCCTTGTTGCCAATAAGGCTGACAACTACAAGTTAATGGATGATGCAGCCCTTTTTTATGAACTCGGGATGGGTGATGTTTATTCAATATCTTCCATAAACGGTTCAGGCACCGGCGACCTGCTGGATGAAGTCGTCAAAACTCTGAAAAAAATACCCGAAGAAGAGACCGATGAAGAACTTCCAAAGTTTACTGTTGCAGGCCGTCCAAATGTCGGCAAATCATCGCTTATCAATACTCTGTTGGGAGAAGAAAGAAATATCGTAACCCCGGTGGCAGGAACAACCAGGGATTCAATCTATACAAGGTATTCACATTTCGGATTTGACTTTTACCTGGTTGATACAGCCGGCCTGCGTAAAAAAGGAAAAGTGACGGAAAATATCGAATTCTACAGTGTTTTAAGATCTATTAGAGCTATTGAAAAATCAGATGTATGCCTGTTAATGATAGACGCACAAAGCGGTATAGAAAGTCAGGATCTGAATATATTCCACCTTGCTGCAAAAAACCACAAAGGAATAGTAATCCTGGTAAACAAATGGGATCTTGTTGAAAAAGAAACAAATACGGTTAAACAGTTTGAAAAATCAATAATTGAAAAAATATTACCATTCAAGGATGTTCCTATAATATTCACTTCAGTTTTAAACAAACAGCGTATCTTTAAAGCAATTGAAACGGCTCTTAAAGTTTATGAAAACCGTAAACGTAAAATTTCCACTCATAAACTTAATGAATTCCTTCTTCCGTTAATTGAAGCAAAGCCTCCACCAATTTATAAAGGAAAGCAAATTAAAATAAAGTATATTACAATGTTGCACACATATTATCCAAGTTTTGTGTTCTTTTGCAACCTGCCTCAATACATTAAAGAACCATACAAAAGATTTTTGGAGAATAAGATCAGGCAGACATGGGATTTTAAAGGCGTTCCGATTACAATATATTTTAGAAAAAAGTAGAAAAAATTAAATCCATATACGTATTATGTCAATTACCAAAACAAGACTTATTGATTTGGCGTTTTGAAAATTGATATTGGGAATTTATTTGTATTTTGTTTTTTGCTATTTGGGCTTTTTTTCAATATTGCATAAGACTTTAAAAACATACCCTACTTATATATTATGTCAAAAAAAATTGATGACTCTTTGCGCATTGATAAATGGCTATGGGCAGTAAGATTATTCAAAACCCGCAGCCAGGCTACACAAGCATGTAAAGCAGGCAAGGTGAAAATTGACGGTGAAACGGTAAAACCATCAAGAGAAATCAGGGAGGGGTTAGTAATTACTGTACAGACAGGCCCGATAAAAAAAACCGTTAAAGTATTAGAATTGCTGCATAAGCGAGTTGGTGCAAGACTGGTAAGCCAATACATGGAAGACCTTACACCTGAAGATGAATATGCAAAACTGGAAATAATAAAAAAACAACCTGTTAGTACTCGCCCTAAAGGGTTTGGCAGGCCAACAAAAAAAGAGCGCAGGGATATTGATAACTGGTTTGGTTGGAAAAAATAAAAATTTGGCTACTCTTCTTGTTTTTTATCTTTCCAATATATGAATTTTTCAACGAGTTTAGCCGTAGAAACAGGTTTAGTAAGGTAATCATCCATGCCTTGTGATAAGTAGTATTCAGCATCACCTGCCATAGCTTTGGCACTAAGGCCAATGATTGTAGGCAAAGCCGAACTGCCGTAACGTTTTCTTAGCTCTTTCACAGCAGTTACACCATCCATTACAGGCATCTGAATATCCATCAAAATAAAATCATATTTTCCGGGCACAAACTTTTTTAATGCTTCCTGACCATTTGATGCAATATCAGTTTTACAGCCTGCCTCTTTCAACATCAAAGAAATTACAAGCTGATTGGTTTTTTTGTCTTCAACCAAAAGCAGAGAGAATGGTTTAGGAGCTTTGATAACTTCATCCAATATTTCTGACTCAACCTGGTTTTGCTCGTCACTGACTCTTTTTGCATTAAACGTAAACCAAAACTTACTTCCTTTCCCAAGATCACTTTCCAGGCCAATCTCACCTCCCATTAATTCAACCATACGCTTACATATAGCTAATCCCAGACCTGTCCCTTCATAGATGCGGGTATCAGATACATCTGCCTGTGAAAAGATATTAAACAATTTTTCCTGGTTTTCTTTTGAAATACCTATTCCTGTATCTTCAACAATAACTTTTATCTTATATAAGTAATCTTCTTCATTTTCCAAAATATAAGACAGTTTTACCGTACCTTTCTCGGTAAACTTAACGGCATTGGAAACAAGATTAGTTATAACCTGTGATAACCTGTGCTCATCAGCATAAATATTTTCAGGCAAATTTTCATCAAAATTTATGCGCAGTTGCAACTTTTTCTGTTGCACCAATGCATAAAAAAGTTTATATATTTTAGCCCCACTCTCCTTTATATTAAATACAACCGGCTTTAACTCCATCTTCCCGGCTTCTATCTTCGAAAGGTCAAGAATATCATTAACGATGTTCAATAAGCTTTTAGATGATGAAAGGATTATTTCAGCATACTCCTTTTGTTTATCATCTAGTTTTGTCTTTAACAATAGTCCGCTCATGCCAAGTATTCCCGTTAACGGCGAGCGGATCTCATGGCTCATGTTTGCAACAAATTGCTGTTTTATACGAGTAACTTTATCTGCTATTTCAACTTTATTCTTAAGCTCACCGTGTTCAACTTCTTTTGTAATATCCCAGCATGCTCCTATTACTCTTACAGGGTTTGGTTTACCATTTTTGAATTCCGATGCAACTATTTTTATAAATTTAACATTATTGTTTTCATCTCTTATCCGGAAACGGTCCTCATAATGTCCACCAATGTCTTCTATCTTATCTATATTTCCAAGAACTCTGTCAGCATCTTCAGGAAAGGCTACTTTTCTAAATGCCTCAACAGGATTTATATTACTTTTTTCTTGTATGCCAAGCAATTTGTACATCTGATCTTCCCAGAATAATTTTTTGTTCATGATATCATAATCCCAGATACCTATACCTGCCGATTGAGCTGCTAACATCAACCTTTCAGACATCTCATGAAGCTTTATCTCGGCTAGTTTTCTATCTGTTATATCCTGATATATGCCAAACACGGCTATCTGGTCCTCTCCAAATAAAACAGGTTTTCCTAAAATAGAAACATGTATTTCTTTACCGGCTTTATTCTTTCTGACAGTTTCTAAGAAAACCTGCTGGCCCTTGGCAACGTCCAGGGTAGCCCGCATTCCTTCATCCTTTAATTCATCAGGCACAATAAGTTCATTGATCTTATGACCAAGAGCTTCTTCTTGACTATACTCGAAAATTGATTCGAATTTTTTGTTAGTCCTTTCAACCCTGTCCTTGTTGTCTAAAATAGCAATAGCCACAGGGGCCTCGTTTATTAATGTTTCAAAGTATGTTTCCTGTATCTTAAGCTTATCACCAATTTCCTTTAATCTTCTCTCATCAGTTTTTTGTCGCCGAACTCTTTCCCAAAATATAAATGATTTTGAAATTATTAGCGATAATTCACGAAACTTCTCGGGGGATTTTACAAAACAATCAACAACACCTTTATTTAAAGCCTCAAGTATTTTTGATTTATTTTCTTTATCAAACATTAATAAAAGAGGCACCTTCCGGTCATCTTCTTTTTGATTTAACAAATCCAGCCCTTTACCGTCAGGCAAATCATCATTAGCTAGTATTAAATCAATTTTTTCTTTCTCTATAATTTTGAAGGCATTCTTAATGGTATCAATAAATTTAAAATCAAACCCATCAATATTATCAGTTGAATTCCTGATTAATTCAACATGTTTTGAATTTTCTTCAACAATAAGTATTGTATTAAAATCACACATAAATATATTAAAATGTCACTACTATTATTATGTAAAAAATTTTATATGCTTAAAAATAAATTAATAACTGCTTAAGGTTAATTTAAAGGGGCTCGACTTAGTTTAACCGGATTGCTTCAAAAAGGCCTTGTATTTACTTTGATAGAACTAGATAACTGATCAAAAAATACAATT
>SLSZ01000243.1 GCA_007130125.1 Bacteroidales bacterium | reverse complement strand
TTGCGCTCCTGGAAGCAACTTTTGGTGAAAAGACTGCATAATATTTTATATATTATATTTGGTTTTTTATTAAATAATAGATTATATTTGTTGAACCTTATATTTTTTTCTACGTATAAGCTACTTAAATAAAGTAATATACTATGTACAACCAATAATTCACCACTTCAATGCAAACAGACAAAAATAATATAATCCTGGTGCCTACCGATTTTACGAAAATCGGTGATTATGCAATAGATAATGCAATAAAGTTGGCTAAAGACTTACAATTTGGTATTTGTGTATTGCATGTTATTAATAAAACCACTAAGAAAAACCTTGTAAAAGAGAATAAACCTGTTGAATACGTTAATGAAAAGTTGGCTGACATTGCTGATAAAATTAAAAAAGAGCATAATATTGAAACCGATTACATTGCAAGGGAGGGAAGTATATTTTCAGGTATAGCGGATGTGGCAAAAGAAATTCAAGCTAATTATGTAATTATAGGGACTCATGGGAAAAAAGGTATACAGTTCTTGCTTGGAAGCTTTGCCCTAAAGGTAATAAAAAGCTCGCCGGTCCCGATATTTGTAGTTCAGAAACCAGCCGAAAAGCATGCAGTTGAAAACATAGTTTTTCCCTTAAATCTTGAAGAAGGATCAAAACAAAAAGTTAAATGGGCTATCATCCTTCACAAACAATTTAATGCTAAATTTCATTTCTTTATCACTAGTCAAAAGGATGAGTTTTATCAAAATCGTTTAAAAGCAGACCTTAACCAGGTTAAGAAAATATTTGAAAAACACAATATCCCATATACTGAGCAAACCAGTAACAGAAGATCATCCTACTCCAAGCAAGTGGTTGAATTTGCTAAAAGTATAAATAGTGACTTTATTATGATATCAACTGATCCGGATAAAACTTCTGTTAATCCTTTGGGCTCCTCTGATGAGAAAATTATTTACAATCCGGAGAAATTCCCTATAATGTGTATTAATGCACAGGATTTGAAAATACTTATTGGAGGATTGTAATATTTTCTTTATAATTGATTAGTTTGCTTAGGCTTGAAAGCAAATTGTTTTTTTGTTCTAAGGACGCTGATTAATTTTCTTTTTTTCTGCTTGATTTTATTCATGCTAATCCCGATAAGCAAATAGCCCTTAAACCGTTTAACAGCTATTCGTTACTCAATTACTTGCCTTAAAATTAAGTTTGCGGTAAAACATTTTTTATTTTTTACTATTAGCATTATCTCTTTAAAAAATGTAATTTAGCTTCTATTGTAATAAATATGATTGCTAATCGTAACTGATTGATAAATGGATTTTGATAGTGCAAAAAAACGCGTGGAAGAACTGACCGGTATTCTGAACAAACATAATTATAACTATTATGTACTGGCAGAGCCAACTATAAGTGATTATGAATATGACAAACTCATGGAAGAGCTTATTGATATTGAAAGCAAATTCCCAGAGCTTGTTGACAACAACTCTCCTACTCAAAGGGTAGGAGGTCAGGTTACTAAAGAATTTCCGACAGTCAAGCATACCTATCCTATGTTGTCTTTAAGTAACACTTATAGTAAAAAGGAGTTACAGGATTTTGACGCTAGGGTGCGTAAATCCTTAGGCAACAATTTTGAGTATGTATGTGAACTGAAATTTGATGGCGTTGCTATAGGTCTTGTATATAAAAACGGTCAATTGATAAGGGCAGTAACACGTGGTGATGGTTATAGCGGTGATGATGTTACTAATAACGTGAAAACAATTAAAAGCATCCCTCTTAAGCTTTTTCATGAAACAGATCAACTGGCTTTTGAAGCACGTGGCGAAATATTTATGCCTCATAAAAGTTTTATAAAACTTAACGAGATTAAGCTCAAAAAAGGTGATCCACCTTTTGCAAACCCTCGAAATGCAGCAGCAGGTAGTTTGAAACTGCAGGAATCAAAAATTGCCGCATCGAGAAATTTGGACTGCTTTATTTATAATATTATTGGCGAAGAATTACCATTTGACAATCATTATGAGAACTTGTTAGAAGCTAAAAAATGGGGTTTAAAAATTTCGGTATTTACTAAGAAATGTGAAAGTTTGGATAAAGTCCTGGAGTATATTCATTATTGGGAAAGCGAAAGAAAAAAACTTGATTTTGATATTGATGGTGTCGTTGTTAAAATTAATTCATTAAAACAACAAGAGGTGCTTGGATATACAGCGAAATCTCCTCGTTGGGCTATAGCATATAAGTTTCCTACCGAGCAGGCTATTACAAAACTTCTTGATGTAAAATACCAGGTAGGTCGCACAGGGGCTATAACACCTGTTGCTGTTCTTCAACCTGTACAGTTATTGGGAACGACAGTGAAAAGAGCATCGCTTTACAATGCTGACAGGATCGAAGAACTGGATTTGCATTTTAACGATACAGTGGTTGTTGAAAAAGGGGGTGAGATAATTCCTAAAATAGTTGATGTTGATGTTTATCAAAGAGATAAAAATTCTCAAAAAGTGCATTTTGTATCAAAATGTCCTGAATGTGGCTCAAAATTGCTTAGAGAGCAGGGTGAAGCCTTACATTATTGCCCCAATCAAAATAACTGTCCTCCTCAAATACTTGGGAAAATTGAACATTTTATCAGCCGCAAAGCTATGAATATAGAAAGTCTTGGCCAGGGACGTACGGAAATTTTGATAAAAAATGGACTTGTGAAAAACATTGCAGACCTTTATGATTTGAAATATGAACAACTATTGGGATTGGAGAAAACTATCGTGAATGAGCTCAGCGGTACATCAAAAAAGATAAGCTTCCGGGAAAAAACCGTAAACAATATTCTTAATGCACTGGAGAAGTCTAAATCAGTGCCATTCGAAAGAGTTCTTTATGCTTTGGGAATTCGTTATGTTGGCGAAACAGTAGCAAAAAAAATAGTCAGCTATTTTGATGATATTGATAAAATCATTAAATGCAGTTTTGATGATTTGCTAAAAGTACCTGAAGTAGGTGAGAAAATTGCCGCAAGTATTGTTTCGTTTTTCGAAGATGAAAAAAATATTAATATTATAAACAGGTTAAAAGATCACGGATTACAATTTAAATCAGAGAAGGCAGAAACATCTGCTGGTGGGCCATTGAGTGAACAGACTTTTGTTATCTCCGGAGTTTTTGAAAAATATTCCCGCGATGAGTTAAAGAATATAATTGAAAAATATGGTGGCAAAATTACCTCTTCTGTCTCTGCAAAAACTGATTACCTGGTTGCCGGCAATAATATGGGGCCTGAAAAAAGAAAAAAAGCCGAAGAGTTAAATGTCAGGATAATTAATGAAGATGAGTTTAACAAAATGTTGGACAAGGATTAGCCAATTAATTAATTATTAATCCATCATGTAATGTTATAATCCGGTCTGCCATTTTTGCCAGGTCTTTGTTGTGTGTTACGATAATGAAAGTTTGACCTAATTCTTCACGCAGTGAAAAGAACATTTTATGCAACTCTTCTGAGTTTTCAGAGTCAAGGTTTCCACTAGGTTCATCAGCAAGAACAACAGCCGGCTTGTTTATCAGTGCCCTGGCAACAGCTACTCTTTGTTGTTCACCGCCGGATAATTCATTTGGTTTGTGCTCTTCCCGTTCAGATAATCCAAGAATACCTAATATGTTTTTAGCTTCTTTCTCAACCTGCTTTTTCGGTTTACGAGCTATCAGGGCTGGTATACAAACATTTTCCAGGGCAGTGAATTCAGGAAGTAAATGGTGAAATTGAAAAACAAAACCTATGGATTTGTTGCGAAAGTCAGATAAGCGCTTATCGTCATATTTAAAAACATTTACACCGTTTATTTCAACAGTACCTTTGTTGCATCTGTCAAGTGTTCCGACTATATGCAATAAAGTAGTTTTGCCTGCGCCGGAAGCTCCCGCTATACTAACAACTTCACCTTTTTTCACCTGAAGGTCAACACCTTTAAGAACTTTCAAACTACCGTATGATTTGTGTATATCAGTTGCGTTAATTATCGTATCTGCCACATTAATTTATTTAGGAGTTTTATAAAACGTTTTATTCTCTGCTTTAAACAATACAAACTTAAAGAATAAATTAATATTGTCAAATAACTTTACATAATTTACGGCTTTGTTTTTTTATGAATTATCTTTGATGTATCAATTGTTTTTTTAATTATCGCTAAACGATCAAGATGAAAATACGGACTGTTTTTAGATTTGTTAAATCAGTTATCATTTTATTATTGATTGCATTTATAGTATTCGTTTTATTTTCTGCTATAACAAAATACCGGCCGCAGGATGTGAAATTGCTTGAAAGCAATGATAAGCCAACGATTCTTTCGGATACTGCAACTGTTGAATTATTGACTTGGAATACCGGTTATAGTAGCTTAGGAGATGATGCAGGAGGCTTTAATATATTTGGACGTATAAGTAGAACTGCTGTCGAGCGTATTTTACAAAACTATTATCAAATTAATGAATATTTAAAAACAAACCGCCATAAAGATTTTATTCTGTTGCAAAGGGTTGATAAAAATTCCCGGAGATCTTTTAATATTAATGCTTTAGATAGTTTAAAACAATTATTTTCTGCGTCATCAATCATTTACGGAAATAATTTTAATGTTAGGTTGGTACCCTTTCCCCCTTTTGGGCATGTAAACTCAGGCATTGTTACTATAAGTAACTCAGAGCCGTTTATTGCTGAAAGGCATAGTTACCCAGGCAATTATCCTGCTCTTAAAAGCCTGTTCTATAAACAAAGGTGTTATACATTAAGCAGGTACCAGGTTGAAAATGGCAGAGAGTTGGTGATCATAAATACGCACAATTCTAAACCGGACTATGAAAATTTGCTGGAAAAGCAGACAAACCATATTAAAAAAATATTAAATGAGGAATATAATAAGGGTAATTATGTTATTGCCGGAGGAACCTGGAATATTTCCCCTCCCGGCTTTGAACCCGATTTTTTCTTTAACCGGTTCGAGACGGTAAATGTATATTTCCCTGGTGATAATTTAGAAGATTGGCAATGGGCGTATGACAAAAATGTGCCTACGAAAAGAAGATTGGATAAACCTTATAACCCCGCTGAAACTCTTACTACACTGGTAGATTATTTTATTGTATCGCCAAATATAAAAGTAATAGATGTTGAAGGAGTACACCTTGACTTTAAATATTCTGACCATAATCCCGTTAAAATTAAAGCAAGGTTGTTAGGCGATAAAACAATAAAACCTGTTGAATATATTGAAAGATGATTATAGTGATTTAAAACCATTATAGATGAGTATGCAAGAAAATAAAAAATATCATCCAAACAAATTATTAAACTTATTAATTGAGGCATCCGCAGGAAGTGGCAGTAACTTTCGGGCTACAGTTCTGGGCCAGTTAGCTTTTGGCATTTTATACTCATTCGGGTATTTTGACTTGAAGTTAGTTGGCCTGATAATAGGTTATATTCTACCCGTAGTTTGGGTTGTAAGTTCCTACAGGTTCCTGAAGCTCAGGGCTGTACATACAGATAAGTTGCCATTTCCGGGCTTTGTAAAAAAAGATCCCGGTAATTTACTTGTAATATTGATAGATATTGTTTTTCTGACAATTATATGGTTTATTATCCTTTCAGAATTATATGATGCCACTTGGTTGAGGTTTGTTTTTACAATTGTTTTTCCGGCACTTACACTTTCTATGATGAGGTCGCTTGTAATTTTGCCTAAAGAAAAAGAGGAAGGAGGCGGCTAAATACTACTAATTACTGCCAATAATAAGGGTTGTTAATAATTACAAGTTAAAACAATATTAATGATTTATTCCTGTTATTTTAGTATAATAAAATCATTAATTGTTATAAAAAGAATAACTTTGCCATCAATATTGGCTTTATTTATTTTCTTTTTAATTTTTTCCTGGATTTATGATTAAGGTTTACATTAATAGAGGCTATGTAGTGGCGTGGTGTATGCTATTTTTTATTTTGGCTACTTCATATGGTCAAACAGCTGATGATTATTATGATCGAGGCTTAAAGAAAGCATCTATAGACAATTGTGAAAAGGCGGTTGAGCATTTTACAAAAGCTATTGAAGAGTCAGGTGGATTTTTTGAGGTGTTTTTTGAAAGAGGGAAATGTTTTTTGGAGTTGGGAGAGCCCGGTAAAGCATTGTATGATTTTAATGAAGCCATTCTAATAAATTCGGATATTGCTGAAGTGTTTTTTTACAGGGCAAGAGCTTATTCGCTGACAGGGATGACTTCTGAAGCAGTAGTTGACTATACTGAAGCTGTGAGGCTTGATAGCTGTCATGTCAAGAGCTACCTGGGCAGGGCAACCTTGAAAATGCAAAATGGTGATAAAACCAGTGCATTAGAAGATTTTACAAAAGTGATTGAATTGGGGCATAAAAATTCTAATGTTTTTTTTATGCGTGGTAAGCTTTATCTTTCAATTAACGAGAATGAACTTGCTTTGAAAGATTTAGATAAGGCAATATATCTGGATCCGGATCACATTGAAGCATACAGGGAGAGGGGCGTTTTGTATTATTATCTGGACTCATGTCATAATGCAGTGAGTGATATTAGTATAGCAATTAATAACGGATTGGATAACCCCGATCTTTATTTATACAGGGCTGATTGTTATATGAAAATTGGTGAATACCTTAAAGCAACAGAAGATTATACGGTTTTGATTAATAATTATCGCCAAAGAAACGAGGTGCGCTATTTTCAAAGGGCTATGGCATACTTTAAAGCTGAAGAATATAACTCTGCTGTAAGTGATTTTACAAGAGTGTTGACTCAAAACCTGCATAATGAAAAGGCATATATTTTCAGGGCTTTAGCTTATGCTGAAATGGACAGGGAAGTTCAAGCTGAAAATGATTTCAGGGCAGTGCTGGCTATCAACCCGGGAAATGCACTCGCATACGAAAAAAGAGGTATATTGAACCTTAATAACAAAAACTTTGAACAGGCACTTGAAGATCTGACCAAAGCAATAAATATTGATCCCACAGCCGAGGCATATTATCACAGGGGAATTGTTTATGTCGAAAAAGATGATATTCCTAATGCATTAAATGATTTCAGAGAAGCTGATAAAATGGGGCATAAAAAAGCATCAAAAGAACTGGAGCTGTATATGGATTAGAATAAGCACATGCAGGTTTTTTCAACAATATATAAAAAACGGGATGAGCAATATCTTGACTCATCCCGTTTTTTAATTCTTTTTTATTGCAATTGTTAATTATTGCATAAGTTCATTAACTCTTTGCTGAACTTCAGGGCTTTGCTGATACGCGGTCATAATCTCTTCATACTCTTGATATGAAAGCCCGGCATCTTCAACAGCCTGCATAGATCTTTCATCGGCACCTTGCTGAATCTCACTTACTTTTTGCATTGCATTGTCAAAAGCTTGTTCTTCCTCTGCTGTGGCCTCAAACTCTGTTTGAGGGTCCTGCATTGCCTGAAACATTTGTTGAAACTCTTGCACTGTAAGACCTTCTTCTTCTATGCTTTCATGCACCTGTTGGGAAGTTTGCTGCTGAATGGCCATTACTTCCTGAGCAGCAGTAACAAACTTTTCTAATTCTTCATCAGTGAAATCAGTACGTACTTCTTGCTGTTGCGGTTGCTGTGGCATCTGTGCATAAACATTGCCGGCTAAGAAACAAAATGCTATCGCAAAAACTGAAATAATTACAGATACACTGTTAACTTTCTTCTTTAGTTTAAACATAATTTAAATAAGTTTTATTAATAAAAATGAATTTAATACAAAGTAATAAATAAATCTTTAGACAAACAAACTTTCAAAAAATGTTATATGTTTTTACAAAACAGCAAAAACCCCTCATTAACTGTCATAAAGCTAATACAAACCATGTTTAAAAGGGTTTAACAAAGAATGTATTTTTAGTTTTAACATAATTTTTGTTTTGAAAATGTTTATAATAAAAAAGCTGCCGTTATTTAGAATACCGGCAGCTTTTTTCTCAAATATTGTAAAAAAACAACTATTTCTATTCTTTATCTTCTTTCTTTTTGGTTGCTTTTTTCTCTTTTTCCTCAGACTCATCCTTTGATTTGCTTTTGGTTGTCTTGCTTTTCGTTTTCTTTTCTTCTTTCTTTGATGAGTCTTCAGTTTCTTCCTCTTTTTTCTTGCTCTTAGCAGCACTCTTTTCTTTCTCTTCAGCAGCTTTGGTTTTTGTTTCCTTTTCTTTTTTCTCCTTAGCTTCTTCTTTCAATTCATCTGAAGGTTTATCATCTTTTTTCTTTTTTGATTCTTCAGAAGTATCTTTTGCTGCTTTAGTTTGTTTCTTCTCTGGCTTGGCTTCTTCTTCTTTCTCTGCTTCAGCCTTGCTTTCTTTTTTGTCTGCAGTTTTAGCTTCCGGCTCTTTTTTATCAGCTTTAGGTTCTTCTTTTATCTCTTCTTTTTCTTTAGCTGACTTTTCGTCTTTCGCTTCCTTGGAGTCTTTTTCAGCCTTTATTTCATCTACAGGCTCTTCCTTTTCAGCTTTTTTTGTTGAAGCCTTTTTTTCTGCCGGTTTTTCTTTCGGTTTATCTTCTGTTTTGTCGTATTCCGATTTCAGGTTTGCCAGTGCATCAATGTCACCCAGCGTAGTCTTTTCCATACTGTCTTTCATTTTCTTGACTACTTGCTTGGTGGATTTTTCTTTTGATTTTTTCTTAGCACTTTCACCGGCTTTTTCGGCAGAATGTTTATCCTGGAAGATCTTGGTATGGGAAACAATGATTTTCTTACTGTCTTTGTTAAACTCTATTACTTTAAAATCAAGTGTTTCATCCATTTTAGCCGTTGTGCCGTCTTCTTTGACTATATGGCGGGTAGGAGCAAAACCTTCAACGCCATATGGCAACGCAACTATTACACCTTTATCAGATGAACCTACTATGGTTCCTTTATGTACCGTATCGACTTTAAAGACAGTTTCGAAAACATCCCATGGATTTTCTTCAAGCTGTTTATGACCCAGGCTTAACCTGCGGTTCTCTTTGTCAACATCAAGAACTACAACGTCAATTTTTTCACCTATTTTGGTAAATTCAGCAGGATGTTTGATTTTTTTGCTCCATGAAAGGTCGCTAATATGAATCAAGCCATCAACACCTTCTTCCAGTTCTACAAAAATACCAAAGTTGGTGAAATTTCTTACAGTTGCGGTATGTTTAGATTTTGGCGGATATTTCTCATGTATGTTTTCCCATGGGTCGGGAATAAGTTGTTTGATACCAAGCGACATTTTCCTTTCTTCGCGGTCGAGAGTCAGAATAACTGCTTCAACTTCATCTCCCACTTTAAGGAAGTCTTGTGCAGTACGCAGATGTTGTGACCATGACATTTCCGAAACATGTATCAGTCCTTCAACTCCCGGCGCGATCTCTATGAATGCACCATAATCAGCTATCACAACAACACGGCCTTTAACCTTGTCTCCAACTTTAAGGTTTGGATCAAGAGAATCCCATGGGTGAGGCGTTAGCTGTTTCAGTCCCAGTGCAATTCGTTTTTTGCTATCGTCAAAGTCCAAAATAACAACATTGATTTTCTGGTCAAGTTCCACAATCTCTTCCGGATGGTTTATCCTGCCCCATGAGAGGTCGGTAATGTGAATAAGACCGTCAACACCTCCAAGATCAACAAATACACCATAAGAGGTGATATTTTTTACAGTACCTTCGAGTATCTGACCTTTTTCAAGCTTGGAAATAATTTCAGCCTTTTGTACCTCCAGCTCTTCTTCGATAAGTGCTTTGTGAGACACAACAACGTTTTTGTATTCATGGTTGATCTTTACAACCTTAAACTCCATGGTTTTGCCCACATAAATATCATAATCGCGGATAGGTTTAACATCAATTTGTGAGCCGGGGAGAAAGGCTTCAATACCAAAGACATCTACTATTAAGCCTCCCTTTGTGCGGCATTTAACATGACCGTTAATAACCTCATCTTTTTCATAAGCTTCATTAATTCTTTCCCACGAGCGCAAAGTGCGAGCTTTTTTGTGTGAGAGTATAAGCTGCCCTGATTGGTCTTCCTGGCTTTCAACATATACTTCCAGGTTGTCTCCAATTTTGAGGTCCGGGTTATATCTTACTTCTGAAGCAGGGATAACACCATCGGATTTAAAACCAATATTTACAACTACTTCCCTGTTGTTTATGGCTACAACTGTTCCATCTAAGACTTCACCTTCGCCAATAGACTTCAGTGTGTCATCATACATGCTTTCCAGCTTCTTGCGCTCCTCTTCAGAATAAATTTCTTGCTTTTTATCTGTAGCTTCCCAGTCAAACTCCTCCGGAGCAGGTGTAGAGTCAACTACAACGGCTGTTCCATCTTCATCCTTTTCCATGCTTGGAGTTGATTCTTGCTCCTCAGCATTGACCGGAAGGTCTTCTTTTTTATCTTCTTTATTCTCTTCTTTTGCTTTATCTGTTTCCTGACTATTAGGTTGCTCCTTTAGCTCTTCAGACTTTTTGTTTTCTTCTGAAGGATTAGATTTTTTGTTTTCTTCTGACATTAGATATCTTTAATTAATTCTGTGGTTTATAAAAACCGGGTTAAACAATTTATTTAATTAGCTCCCGAAAAAGGGAATGCAAAATTAGAAAAAATCAAACAAACAACAAACTAATTGAGTATATTTTGTTTCAGTTTCTAAGGAATAATAAAAAAAATGACAAAATAAGATCAGATTTGCTTAAATTTGGGAAAATCAAACAACAAAAAAATTACAGTATAATTTATTAAGACCTGGTTTATAATATATATTAATCAGTATTCAGTAATCAGTAATCGGTAGTCGGTTAACAGTGACAACCCGTTAGCCGTTACCCGTTGAGCGATAGCGAAATTCCGACTTTTCGGGATTACCTGTACAAAATTATTAGAAATAAAAACTTTAAATACATTTTATACAAATGAAAAAATTCAAAAACCTAAATTTAAAGCCACGGTTTGTTTTATCATTGACACTTGTGGTAATAATTTTGTTTGGTACATTTGGCACGATTGTATATTTCAATCGTGTAAAGACTACTTCTGATAATATAAAATCGGTCATGTATGGTAATTTGTTAGATCTTGTAACTTTACTGGATTACACTCATTACCAGAAACAGGTTGTTCGTGAGCATACGGCTGATGTCGTTGAAAGAACCATTGATTATATAAACAGGGATACTTTGGTTTTTGATGAACCACTTGAGGAGTTGCTTTCTGCAGTCCACAAACCATTTCCTAATGAACTTACAGATAGTGACCTGCAGTTTTTGAATGAAAAATTACCGGAAAAGAATTATTATGACACCGGCTATCCTTTTATAGTTAGTTCAAATGGCACTTTGCTTGTTCACCCAACAAGAAAAGGGGAGTCAATCAGAAATGAAGATTTCTTCCTGGAGTTTTCGGTTGCACAAGAGTTTGGTGTAGTCAGAGATAAGGATTTTGACGAGGATTATACATCAATGATATATTACATGTACTATCCTTTGTATGATGTTTACCTTGCAGTGGTTGCGCATGAGGACACTGCTATTTATGGCCCTATAAGACCTGTTATGAGGCTTACAATTTTCTCTTTAATATTGGCATTTGGAATTTTTCTGTTGTTAACAAATTTCTTTGCTAACTCTGTCTTAGGCCCTGTTAAAAAAATCAATGAAGTATTGAAAAAGTTATCAAAGGGTGATATTACCGAAAAAGTTGAGATAAGTCAAGAAGATGAATTGGGTGAAATTGCTTTCTCGGTAAATGACATTGTTGAAGCCTTTAAAAAGACATCAATATTTGCGACCGAGATAGGTAAGGGTAATTTTGACTATGAATTTGAGCCACTTGGAGAAAAGGATGAACTAGGCAAAGCTTTGATCGAAATGAGAAAAAGCCTGAAAGAAGCCAGCGAGCAAGAGAAGATACGTAAAAATGAAGAACAAAAAAGAAACTGGGCTACCGAAGGGCTTGCTAAGTTTGGGGACATCCTTAGACAGGAAGCAGAAAGCCTGGAGGAGTTATCATACATGATTATATCAAATATTGTTAAGTATCTGGATGCCAATCAAGGTGGCCTGTTTATCCTTAATGATGATGACCCGAAAAATAAATTCCTTGAATTAAAAGCCTGTTATGCATACGACAGAAGGAAATTTATTGAAAAGAAAGTTGAACTGGATGAAGGACTTGTCGGAGCATGTTATATGGAGCGAAAAACAACTTACCTTGCTGATATTCCTGAGAATTATATCAGAATAACAAGCGGCTTGGGTGATGCTAATCCGTCAAACCTTCTTATTGTTCCGCTTATGGTTAATGAAGTTGTTTATGGTGTTATGGAGATTGCCTCTTTTAATAAATTTGAACCCCAGGAAATTGATTTTGTTGAAAAAGTTGCTGAAAATATTGCCTCTACAATAAGCAGTACAAAAATAAACCAACGTACCGCCATACTGTTGAAGAAATCTCAACAACAGCAGGAAGAAATGAAAGCACAAGAAGAGGAAATGAGGCAAAACATGGAAGAGCTGCAAGCTACCCAGGAAGAAGCCAGCCGCAGAGAAACCTTAATGGCTAATACTATGAAAGCCGTTAATTCAGCAGTAGCCATTATGGAATTTGACAGCGAAGGAAAAATAACCAACGTCAATAATAAATGGCAGGAAATATTTGGTTACCCGTTCGGCGAAGTAAAAGGGAAGCACCATTCAATACTGTACGAAGACAAAAAATTCGTTGATTCAAAAGAGTATGAAGATTTATGGAAGAAATTGAAAAATGGTGCTGAAAATAAATTCACCGGTAAATTAAAAACAAAAACGGGAGAAGTTAAAACATTGGATGTTATTGATTCCCCTGTATTTGACAAATTTGGAAATTTGGAAAAAATAATGGAGTTTTGCATTGATATTTCAAAATATACAACAAAATAGTTAATAGAATAATTATTTTAGCTGAAATTTAAAAACCAGAATAATATTTAAATTGAATTAAGGAAATTGCTTGTGCCGGAGTTTAATGAGGCATAAATTCTGATGTATTACTAAAAAAACACTCACATGCAAAGATTGTCAAGATGGTTTAAAAACATGAATTTGGGTAAACGTTTTATTTTCTCTTTAAATCTAACGGTGATTTGTGTCATATTAATATTGATAGTAGTTGCTACAATAAACAGGATCAACACTCAAAAAACTGATGCTGAAAACATGCTTTTTAATGAACTGGAGCATTTGACAACAATACTTGACCTTACCAGTGAGAAGGATTTGGAGGAAATTAAAGATGCTTTTTATCAGAAGAGTTTTTATAATACAGGCTATGCTTCATTGATAGACCGTGAAGGTAATGTGGTTATTTGCCAACATAATGAAGGAGAAAATATTGCCGGAAAAGAGTTTTTTGTAGATATTGAATTGATCAGGCATGGGCACTCCAAGTATTATGACGAAGATGAAGATAAATGGAAATGGCAATATTTTACTTGGTATGCACCCCAACAAAGTTATATTGTTGCAACAATAGATGAATACGAGTTTATTACCAAGCCTGTTTTGAATACTTTGAAAATATTACTTTTTGCAACTATCCTTTCTTTGATCGTTTTTGGTACTGTTGGTTATTTTGTTACACGAACGGTTTCCAGCCCCCTTAAAAAACTTGCCGGTATAGTTGACCGATTAGGTAAGGGCATTTTAGCAGAAAAGTTTGATTATAATTACAAGGATGAGGTTGGTCAAATTACTCAGTCTGTTAATAACCTTGTTGATGGCCTGAAAAATACCGCCTTATTTGCTAAAGAAATTGGAAATAAAAACTTTGATTTTGAATTCACTCCTCTTAGTGAGGATGACATGCTGGGTAATGCATTGCTGGAAATGCGTCAAAGTTTGCAAGACGCTGTTGAAGAAGAAAAGGTAAGAAAAGCGGAAGATGAAAAACGAAACTGGACTACACAAGGTATAGCTAAGTTTGGTGATATTCTGAGGCAAAATTACTCGGATATAACCGAGTTGTCTTACAACGTTATTAAAAACCTTGTAGAATATATGGATGCTAATCAGGGTGGTTTGTTTATCCTTAATGATGATAAAGAAGACAACAAGTTTCTTGAATTAAAGGCCTGCTATGCTTATGATCGTAGAAAGTATATGGAAAAGCACATTCAGATAGGGGAAGGTCTAATAGGCACATGTTTTATTGAGAAGGAAACAATACATCTTACTGAAATACCGAATAATTATATTCATATTACATCCGGACTTGGTGATGAGAATCCTTCTGCATTGCTCATTGTTCCAATGAAGATCAATGAAGAAGTTTATGGTGTGATTGAACTGGCTTCTTTTAAAAAATTTGAAGACCATCAAATTGAGTTTGTTGAGAAAATTGGTGAGAGTATTGCTTCGACTATTAGCAATGCTAAGATAAATCAGAAGACTGCAATGTTGCTGGAAAAATCACAGCAACAAGCTGAAGAGATGCGTGCGCAGGAGGAGGAGATGCGTCAGAATATGGAAGAGCTGCATGCAACCCAGGAATCAATGGCTGAAAAAGACCGTGAAAATCAAAAGGCTATATCAGAGTTGAAAGCCGAACTGGAGAAAAAGGAAAACGAGCTTAAAGAGCTAAGACGTAAGCAGAATCAAAAACCATCTGAAACGGATAACGAAAAAAAATTGCAAGAACAAACACAAGCTAAACCCGGGGATTCAGCTAAACCCCAACAAGATGAAAAGCCTGCAGACTCAAAAAAAGAGAAAAAGGACTCCCCTGAGGATACAATGAAGGATGTAAATGATGAGCAAAAATCCGAAAGCCAACAGGAATGGACTGAACATCTGAAAAAAAGTTCTAAAAAATTCAAGAAAGGCAGGAAAAAATAAACCGGGAATGGAGAACAATTTTCAAAGTAAATTATTCCACAATAGTAACCTGGGCAAAGACAAAAACAAATTATGATTTTACTTCCAAGCCCAATCTAGAAGTGTTTAGGAATAATATTTAAAACCTCCAAAACTATAGATAATTAAACTAATGTGATTTAATTATTGATAGTTTTGGAGGTAAATTATGTTTAATTGTTACTGGTTTTTAGAGGGTGTTAATAAAAAAGGAATCCTGAGGGAACAATGCCTGCATCGAAACTTTCAATTTCTACTCCTTGTGAACTGTACTTTATTACTTTCCCCTTTTGGTTAAAATCCATAGCATCTGTAGCATATATGTCATTGGCCAGAGGGCATATTCCCAGGCCATAAAAGACTTCTCCCTGGCTTTCGATAAATGGTTCAGATTGTAACTGGGATTCTTCAATACTGAATTCCCAAATATTACCGGCAATATAATATAACTTATTGCCTGCTGGATTTATAGTTAAGTCTGAAGCTGAACCACTGTTTTCCGCAAATTGAATTTCGGTTGATATTTCAAATGTACCAGGGTTTATAGCTGTAAGGCCGCCGACTTCACCATCCCATGTGCCTCCGCTTAAAACCCATACCATACCATTTTTGTCGGTTACCATTGAATTAGGCTGGGGAAAAACTTCCAGGCTATCAGTAACAGTGTGTGTTGAAGGATCAATGGTGTATACTTTGTTTGCGTTTGGAGCGGTCACAAAAACACCGTGTTCTGTTTTCATCATAGCTTCACTCCATCCACCCGGGAATTCAATTTCGCTTTCAATTGAATGTTCAGAAAGATCTACTATCCATATTTTTCCTGCAAACAGATCAGTAACGTATGCAGTTGTTTCGTCGACAGGTAGAATGTGGCGTGGTGACGTAAACCCTTCAATAGTAGCAACATGCTCCACTGTTTCGGGTTCTGTAATCTCAATAACACCCGAATTATTTATTACCAGGTATGCATTGTTGTTAATTATCTTCATTGACTGGAAAACATCACCCAGGAAGCGGTCATTGATCTCATAGAACAAATCATTGTGTACTTCTCCGCTCACATTGTCAATATAACCCAGTGAACTGTTTTCGTTTTGGAATGCTCCTTCATTGATTACAAATACGCCCTGACCCTTTTCTATAAGAGTTTCATTGTTTAAGTCCTCTGTTTCATCTTTTTCGCAATTTGTAAAAAAGGTCATTCCAAATAGTGCAAATACAATTGTTAGTTTAGTTGTGTTAAAGAAAAAGTGTTTCATAATTTTAGTTTTAAAAAATTCGACAAATAATTTGATTTTTACTTTTATAATTATAATCATTGAATAATGACATTAATCAATTATGCCCGATGTTAATGTTTAGTCCTGCTCTGAAATATCTCAGGGGCATTGGCCGGGCTTGCATTACTTCATAATCCCGGTTCCACAGGTTGTGTATTTTAATGAAAACCGAAGTTTTTACAGACATTATTTTTCTTGTGTATTCAGCAGAAATATCTGCCAGGTCATATGGTTCGAGCCATCTGCTGTTATCGCTTGTGGTGTATCTTCTGCCGGTTAATCGATGATTATAAGACAGGCGGTATGATCCGGCAGATATGTTTATATTTATTCCCGCCTGATGCTCGGGTGTGTAAACCAATTGCTTGCCAATAGATGCATCGTTTTCCCTGCCTGTTTCTTCATACAAGGATTTTGTCCATGAGTAAAATATTGTAGTTCTGATATTTAATTTGCCGGTATACTTATAAGCTAAAGTGTTGCTGACCTCCGCACCATAACTTCTAACCTCAAGGATGTTTTGTGGTGTCCACAAACCACCGCTGCCGGGGGTCCAGCTTATCCAATTGGTCATTTTCCTGTGAAAAACAGCTATTGATGCATTGTCAAGGCTGATAGAAGATTTAAGGTTATCTGTTGTATTTGATATTATTATGTTTGATAATTCAAAATTAATATCCTGCGTCCAGCCGCTTTCGGGTTTTAAATCAGGGTTGCCGCCCGGCGACCAGTATCTGTCGTTTAATGTTGGAAGGCGGTAGCTTCTTGCAACATTAGCGTTTATAGCTAGCTTATCGAGAGGTTTGTATGTGATCCCTAATCCCGGAGTAGGCTCAACATCATATTCTTTTGTAAATTTTTGTCTGAAGTTTAATGATGCGATAAGGTTTTCCGGTTCGTTTTTTCTGCGCCATGATGCGGTTATTGTATATTTGTTCTCGGATGGTTCTGTTGAATAGTCGTCTACATCAGCTTTGATGTATTGATGATTGAAGCCCATGCTGAAGGTGTTTTTTTCCGTTAAGTAATACCTGAGTTCAGCTTCGCTGATTTGTTTTTGTGAACGGCTTTCACTGTCGATCGATGTATTATCATAATAATATATATAATCTTCAAAATACCCTGTTTTTACATCTAACCTGATGTTATTAAACAGTCCTTGCCATTGGGCTGTTAATCTGAGGAAGTCATCATCTTGCCTTGCTTGTGCTTTATTTTGAAACAGGGTAGGGGGAATCTTTCTCCGGTATTGCTGATGCCAGGCTCTTATGCTAAAAACGTTGTTATTGTTTGGTTTATAGTGTGTTTCTTGCAACAGGCCCCAACCTTTAAAGCCGGCATGTTCCTGCTTTTCTTTGGGGTTATCCGGCAGCCGGCTGTTAATATAAAAATATTGATTTTTTGAATGATCGTGAAATAGTCGCAGTGAGGTTGCAAAAACACCATTACTCCAGGAGGTATTGATACTATTATGAAAATCACTGTTTGAGGTAGCTGAGCTATGATAACCGGCTTGAATTCCGGGGCTAAAATCAGGTTTATTGTTCATTATCACGGCTCCACCTACAGTTCCTGTACCCCACAAAGCACTACCTCCGCTATATTGTACTTCCATTTCATCCGCAAAGGAAACCGGTATAAGTGAAAGATCATTTTGAGCGTGCATAGGGCTTTGCAGGTTAAAGCCATTCCATACAAAAGCAGTGTGTGATGCTGAGCCTCCGCGCAGAGAAGTGGTAGCCAAAATACCCGGCCCGTAACTCTTTACCGAAACAGGCGTGTGTGTGCTTAACAAGGTAGCTACATCAGAGTGTTGATTGTCTTTTATTATGCTGTGATCAATCCCCTGACGTTTAACAGAGCCTGTAAACAGCTCATGTTTTTCTGAACGTATTTCCACGCTTTCAAGCATTACAATTGTATCATTGTCTTGATACAATTCAATATCAGAAGGTGAATGAGAGCATAATGATGCAACGGCAATAACTAACCACATACAATAAGATTAAATACAATTTTAAAATCTATTAAATTGTATTTGTAAACAAACGGGGTGGATCTTACTATTGAAATGATCATCCTTGCTTTTATCCCGAAAGCTACAAATATATTTTATGTAATGGCAGGTCTTCTGACTTACTCCTTGTTTGCCGCCTTCCCGTCAGCTATTTTTTTGACAGTGGCAAGAGGTTGACAAACAAACTTTTTAAGAGCTTACAGCAGCGGGAACTGTTGCCGATTCTCACGGCATTCCCTTTTAATCCTATGCTCCGGGATGGAGCTGTGGAACCATTGCAATTGCAAATGTATAAAAAAAATTTATAACCTGAAGATTTTTCTAAAATATAAGTTCTTTTACAGTAAACCAGGCTATTATTGTTGATATTATTAGTTTTAGTACAACGCCAAACATCAGCCCGAAAAAGCTACCTATTGCTGAACGAAAGGCTACATTTGATGTTTGCTTGTTTAAGAGCTCTGCAATAAATGCTCCTATAAGTGGCCCGATAATAATTCCAAACGGTGGGAAAAATAATATACCAACTATCAAACCTAAGGAGGCGCCTATTATCCCATGTTTTGTTCCTCCTGTAGTTTTAGTGCCTAAAATAGGCAGAATATAGTCAACAACAGTTATGATAAGTGCTATTATACC
>SLSZ01000190.1 GCA_007130125.1 Bacteroidales bacterium | reverse complement strand
GCATTGATGATAAAATTTATGTGAATATAAGGTTAAAGATAATACAGAAAACCACAAAGAACAATATAATAGTTTTAAAAAAGCAACAATTCAAAGTTAATTCATAAAATGCTAATCTGATATACAATTTATCATAATTTTAAAACCATAGCTGCTCTTATTCCGTCAGTTGCAGGGAAAATACCAAAAGACATACTGTCATTCCTTTGATTTCTATGCATATACGGAACAAACCACCCAATGAAAGAACCAACAACTGCTCCTGTTATTATATCTGTTGGAAAGTGTTGTCCGGCCTGGAACTTCAGATATCCAGCAATTGATGCGCAAGTCAGCAAACCAACCCATATAGGTTTTGAGTATGGTGAGTCCGGGTAATAAGCATCAAACAATGTCGCCGAAAAAACAGCTGAAGCAAATGCAACAGTTGTTGTACGAGAGAAGAATGATTCATTAGCCCTGGCCTCAAGCTTATAGCTCTCGTCAACCATTTCATTATACACATAAGGCCTGCTGCGTGAAGTTGTAATTTTTGACAACTGTGGTAAGCTGAGTGCCCAAATGATTGTTTCGGCCGACATTACTCCAATTGTTAAAGCATCATTCCAGGCTTGAGTATTGGTGGCCAATGGAATTAAAGCTGATACACTTAACCACATGGCCACTTCAGAAAAATCAGCCGCCTCCGGAGACCAGTTATTAACAGCACTTCTGTCAAAACTGTTAATATCAGAACGAGAAAGATCAGCTATACGCTCTTCTGAAAGGCTTCTATCCTTATTAAAAATAAAATAAGTTGAAATACCCGTAGCTGCACCTGCCCCCAAAATCAGGTAATCTTCAGTTGGCTTTAATTTATATGGCGACTCGCTTTTGCAAGGTATTGCAAGCACAAACAAAAATAAACAGAAAAATATTAAAGATTGACGCATTTGCTGATAAGTAAGTTTTGAAAATACAAATAAAATCATTTTATATAACACAAAACTATACAATTTGTCCATTATTCTAAAGCTATTGATTAGTCTTTTTTAAAAAACGGACAGCCGTCACAATCGCTATCACAACCCTTGCAATCGTCAGGAGTATTCCTTTTTTGTTTTAGCCTTTTAAAATACTTTATACTCCGGTATAAAGCATAAAATACTGCAAAAAATACAATTAGAAGCGTTATGATCAGTTCTGTATTCATTATAATATATTGACAAGCAACTATTGATTGAAACTATATATCAAATAACAGATAAAATCAATCTATAAAAGGTTTTGACTGTTTATCTGCGGCAATCTACGGGATATGACTTCCCTCTGATTATTAAAAACAAATACCCCTATAACCAAAAAAAACTACCCACCTGGTATACCATAAATGAAATCAACCAGGCAATAATCGTTGTATAAAAAACAGTAAACAACCCCCATTTCCAATGACCTGCTTCTTTACTTATAGTAACTATTACGGCTATGCAAGGAAAGTACAGCAGCACAAATACCATAAACGCAAAGGCAACTACCGGATTGAAAACTTTCTCACCCTTTTTGGGGCCGGTTTCATAAGTCTGGGTTTGCAATTTTTCAACTAATGATGGTGACTTTGTCGGATGAGTCTCATCAGCCTGATACAAGACCCCAAGGGTTGAAATAACGATCTCCTTTGCAGCTACTCCTGACAATATACTTACCGACATTTTCCAGTCGAAGCCCAGCGGCTTCATAACAGGTGAAATAGCTTGCCCCAATTTGCCAATGTATGATTTTTCTTGCCTTTCAATATAAAATGAAGCTTCTGCATTTTTTAGCTTACTTCTCTTTTCTGATTCTAATTTCTCTATAACATCCTGTTCTTTAGTATCCAGGTTAGCTATCTTGTTTTCATATTGTTCTATAATATTTTGTTTCTCAGCATTAAGTGGCTCCTTATAATTGCTCCCCATAGGAAAGTAACCTAAAGCCCAAATTATTATGGATGCGACAAGAATTACACCACTGATCTTTTTAATATAATGTACGGCTTTGTCCCACATATGGACGGTAGTGGTTTTAAGAGTAGGCAGCCTGTATGGCGGCAATTCCATAACAAAAGGAGCTTCATAACTACGGAAGAATACCCTTTTGAAGATCAGGGCAACCAATATGGCAACAACAATTCCTATTAAATAAATAGCAAAGAGGATTGTTCCATGGTATCTTGTAAAAAATGCGCTTATAAACAAAATATATATTGGCAAACGTGCACTGCATGACATAAAAGGATTGATAAGCATAGTAAGCAATCTGTCATTACGGCTCTCAATGGTCCGGGTTGCCATAATAGCAGGCACATTACAACCAAAACCCATCAGCAGGGGAATAAATGATTTCCCATGAAGTCCCATCTTGTGCATAAGCTTATCCATGATAAAAGCTGCCCGCGACATATAACCTGTATCCTCCATTAAGCTTATAAAAAAGAACAACAACATTATGTTAGGCAAAAACACCACCACCCCTCCTACTCCGCTTATTATGCCATTGATAAACAGGTCTTTTAAAGGCCCTTCACTCATCCTGCTGTCAAGAAAAACTGCCAGGCTTTCAAATCCTTCTTCAATCCACTCCATCGGATAACTGCCCAGCATAAAGGTAACTGAAAACATAATCCACATGAAAAGCATGAAAATTGGAAAGCCTAAATATTTATTGGTAAAAAAATTATCAATTGCTTCACTTTTTCGACGCCTTTCGGTATGACCTGCCTGATACGTTTCCTTAAGGGCCCCGGCAATAAAACCATATTTCAAATCGGCAATAAATGTTTCTGGATGATCCTTATACTTATTTTGCAGCTTTTTGATATATTCGTTAACAGAATCAAGGATCTCTTTAGAATTATGGCATTCATCTGTAATAAGCTTAGTTGCCGCTTTATCTTCTTCAAGCAACTTCAATGAAAGGAAACGTGTAGATATCAAATCTGTAAGATGCTGATTTCCCTCTATGTTAATCTTATCCTGAATATCTTTTAACGCTTTTTCAACATATTCACCATAATTTATATGAACATGCCTAAGTGTTTCATCCCGGTCTTCATAAACATCAATAACCTTTCTGAACACGTTTCTTAATCCTTTACCTTTTGTACTAATAGTAGGAACAACAGGAACACCCGTCAGCTTACCAAACAACTCATAATCAAACTTATCCCCTTTTTTCTCCAGCTCATCATACATGTTTAGTGCCATAACAACCTTTATGTCCATATCGATAAGCTGTGTAGTCAGATAGAGATTCCTCTCCATGTTAGAAGCATCAACAATATTGATAACAACATCAGGCAACTCTTCAGTTATATGCTTTCTAACAAAAAGCTCCTCTGGTGAATATGCTGTAAGGGAATAAGTGCCGGGCAGATCAACAATGTTGAAATGATAACCATCAAGCTTAAAATAGCTTTCTTTAGCATCAATCGTAACACCCCCATAGTTTCCTACACGCTCCCGGCTCTTTGATGCACGGTTAAAAAACGTTGTTTTGCCACTATTGGGATTCCCAACGAGAGCAACATTTATTGTCTTACCCTTTTCTTTTAATGTTTTAAGCTTTTCTCCGGGTAGAACACCCTCATAGCTTGGCTTCTTTAAATCATCCTTATCCTCAACACGCACAACTTCTATCAGCCGGGCTTCACTACTACGCAAAGAAACGTTATAGCCCATTATCTTATATTCAATAGGATCTTTTAAGGGTGCTTTCTTTATCACTTCAACTGTTTTACCGGAAACAAAGCCCATCTCAATAATCCTTTTCCGGAAAGCCCCCCTGCCCTTGACCTTAGCAATAATGCCTATTTCACCCGATTGAAGATCTAATAACGTCATCCTTAGTTATCTTTATTTAGATTGAATTAAGATTATGCAAAGATAAATTTTAAACTCCAATTATCATAAATTTTAATGAAAAACTTTGATCAAAAATCCATAAGGAAAGTTAAACAAAAAAAACTGCCTTGCCGATAATTGGCAAGGCAGTTTTCATTAATCCTAATTCTATTAGCTTTAAATAAAACAAATCCGAGTGTATTCACTTCGTCCATCAAGGTTCAAACAATCAATTCTTGATCACTTTAAAGGTTTTCAGTACTTTATTGTTTTGTATTATCCTCAAAAAGTATACAGACGGATTCAATTCACGCAATGAAACGTGAGCAATATTACTATCAATTCTTTTTTGTTCAAGTTTCATTCCTTTAAGATCATAAAGCTCATACCAAATACCATCAAAATCCTCAGCACCAATTTTGATGTTTAGGTATTCTTTGGCAGGGTTGGGGAATACAGAGATAAAAAAGACCAGTTCAGGGTGTTCTTCAACGGAAGTAATTATCAAAGCTGATTGCTGGAATCCTTGCGTAAGTGTAATACCCTCAGCTTCAAATGTTTCAATCACCGGTTCCCCAAGTGTCCAGCTAATAGAGCCACCGGCAGCCTCATAATACCCGCCTCCTGAAACGACAGCTTCCTGTGCTTTAAGCACAAAACAGAAACAAAACAGAAAGATGAATATCACTGGTTTTTTAAAATTTTTCATAATCTAAGTTTTTAATGACTATTAATCTATATATTGATTATAAAGAAACACTGTTATACCTAAAGTTCCTATACCTTTTAAGTTCAGGCGTTTTTTACCGGATATATTAAATTTCTTTGGCAATAAAAAAGCAGATATATGTATAATCAAACATTAATTATCTGAAAGGTAATACTATATTTATTATTTCATCTTGCCAAACGGATTCAATATAATCATAATATTCACCATATCCTTCAGCAGATACGGAATATTCGACATATATGTTTATCGGAACATTGTAAAATATTGCCTCCCCATTTTGATCAGTATATTTAGTTATGTCCAACATTCCTTCATTTCCAAACATATGAATTTGTGCATCTTGTATAGGATTACCGTCAGTATCGGTTACAAAAAAAGTAATTCGAACTCCTCCTTCAGGGTAGAATGGTGTATTAACAACCGTACTTTCTTTAGATACAGCAAACAAGTTTGTTGAAGTATAATCATCATCCAAAAATGAAACCGTAAAGCTTTCAGGGATGGATTTATTCCGGTTGTCTTTTAGAAACACTGAAGTGCGGTCTGTATGAACATGCAACAGGTCAAAAGGTTCTTGTTTTGTAGTAGTTCTACCACTGACTGCAAAGCCTCCCCTACCTTTAGCAGGATAATCTTCATCAACAAAAACTTGTGTAAGGCCGGGTTGCACAACAAATATGTCGTCAGGATGCATTTTGGTGGTTGTTCTTCCACTAACTGCAAATCCTCCCCTGCCTTTAGCTGGATAATCTTCATCTACAAAAATTTGTGTAAGACCGGGTTGTACGACAAGGATTTCCTCAGGGCCTGATTTGGTGGTTGTTCTGCCACTAACCGCAAAGCCACCCCTACCTTTGTTTCCTTCTTTTTCACCCACATAAACCTCTACACTGTTTTCATATACAGCAAAAACTGTTTCTCCTTTTCTGTTTTTAACTTCAAAAATAGCTGCTTCTTGGTTATCGT